>JBAWHK010000204.1:0-18430 GCA_049593795.1 Solirubrobacterales bacterium | reverse complement strand
CTGGCGCGCTTGATCTTGAGTTTCGCAGTGGCCTTTTTGCCGCCAGCCTTGGCGGTGATCTTGGCTTTGCCCTTCGCTGACTTCTTGGCCTTGACGAAAACTGTCTTCGTCGTGGTCGAGCCAGCATTCAGGCTCATCCGAATTGACTTCGGCAGCTTGAGTTTGCGATTTGAGGATTTGAGGTTGACCTTCACGCCCGAGGAAAGTCCGTCGTTCGCTGCGGTCAATTTGATCTTCAGCTTGATCTTCTTGCCAGCCTTGATCTTGCCCTTCTTCGGACTGATCACAATGCGCTTTACGCTGGCAATCGGGTCGACAACATCGGTCCCGCAGTTCGGCGGGGTTCCAACCTGACCTTCGGGGCAGGTGACAGGCGGGATCAACGTGCAGTTGTCCGGAGCGATGCCTTCCTGACCCTCGGGGCAGATCTGGGTCGCGCAGCGAGGGCTGCCGTCAGGACGGGCAATGCCGTTCTCGCACAGGTACTCGTGGAGGACACCGGGCTGCTGGGTGAAGTAGCCGTCAGCGCCCTCTTCGATGAGCTGGGCGTAGAACGAACTCGCGTCGGGCTGGGGATCATCTCCCCAGACGTGAACGGCGAAACCGTCGTAGTCAGCCAGGGGCTTCAGCAGCGGCACGGTACGGACCGTGCCGATCGGAGCGCCGAGGTTATATGTGTCCGGAGGCTGGACCGCAACCGGGGTGGGGGTCAGCGGATTTCCGGAGACATAGCTGAGTGTGGCGTCGAGGCTGCCGGAAAGCGCCTTGTGGGTCGGGGCGAGTTCATGGAATCGCTCCATCGCATCCTGAGAGAAGGAAGCGACGATCACATCGTCGCTGCGTTCCGGATGTGCGTTCATGATCGCGGCCAGTGCATCCGCAGCGGCCAGCGTCACCGATGGATCCGGGCTGTAGCTCTTCATGTCGATGTTCAGCGGTGTGTCCGGGAATGCTGCGAGGACCTCTTCGAAGGTTGCGATCTGGAAGTCCTTGGCGGTGTATCCCTCGGGTGGGGCTTCGTCACCCGTGGCGATGCCACGGAACGGGTACTCATCGGTCCCCGTGTAGCCGTAGTGGCCTTTGCCCGGGGTGAACTTGTAACCGAAGTCGTATTCCCGAAGCTGCTCAAGGGTCAGGTCCCGAATCTCGTGATCGTTGTCATTCGGGGCGTTTGAGGTACCTGAAGGCTTCATGTCATGGGTGACGACGAAAACGCCATCGGCGGTCACGTAGCCATCCATCTCCAGAGTGTCAGCACCACGATCGGCCACCGCAGTCTTGAAGGCGTAAAGGGTGTTGCCAGGAGCTTCGAGCTCACCGCCCTGATGGGCCATGTTCATGAAGCCCTTGTTCTGCCAGAAATCGGTTGGCGGCGGCGTGGCCGGACGGTCCGGATCCGCTGCGCTCGCGCCGGCTGCGGCAAACATGCCGAGCAGTACAGCGAAGATTGTTGCCAGTGAAATGCGGTTCAGCATTGATTCCCCTTGTTGTCCCATATCGATTGCCCATGGCCGATCTGCCACGAGTCAGTTTGGTTCATCCCCAGAAACCCGATTGTAGGGGGTGAGCGGGGAACTGCTGGTATAAAACCGGTGAAACCGATTCGATGCGCTGCAGCCCACCGAAACTCGGGTTGCCCTGGCGGGTTTCGGTTATAACCGAACAGGAGGAGCGGCTTGAAATTTCGTGGGGGAGCACCAGTCACCAGCTTTGCCTTGATGAGCATCGTCAGCTTGACGTTGCTGCTCGGGGCGGCCTCGACCGCGAACGCGGAGACCCCGGCGGACCTGGAACGATGCGCTGCGCTTTCGCAGGTAATCGTCAAACCGGACGGGAAGATCCAGGCTTCGGGCTGGACCAGAAGTCCGGTGCCACAGGAGGGCTGCTCTACTAATAACACCTTCCTCTCGCCAAAACGCGGCTTTCTTACCCAGTTCAGGCCTGACGGTGAAGTCGACCCCGGCTTTTCGAACGGTGGCGTGAAGTTTCTTCCGGGGGGCCCGGATTTCCGCCTTGTTTCCGACGGGCAGGGAGGTTCGCTCATGGCAGGAGAAATGCTGATCAAGCTGACCGCCAACGGGTCGCCCGATACAGCGTTCGGAACTGATGGCGAGGCCGATCTGAACGGCCGCTCCGCGAGGCTTGCCGAAGTTCAGCCGAATGGCCGGATCGTGATCGCAGGAGAAACAGACGATGGCGGTCCTTACGTGGCGCGGTTCAGCGAGCACGGTGAACCGGACCTTTCGTTTGGCACAGGTGGCGTGACCACCCCAGTCGCGCCGGACATGGGCTCGAACATCAACTGGTTCGGACGGATCGGTTTCGACGACGCGGGCCGGATAGTCCTGGTTGGCAGCGGACGCTATGGCCCGGTCGCGATGCGACTGCTCGAAGACGGCACGGTGGACAACTCCTTCGGCCCGGACAGCAATGGTTTCGCCGCTCCCTGGAACGCTTCAACTGGTCAGGGGTCCGACAGGATCGACGAGATCTCTGTTGATGCTGACGGATCCTTTCGGGTCTACGGTGTGGTGCTGGAGCTTTACGGGAATCGCAATGTGGTCCACCCGTTCAACGCGGACGGCAGCACCGCCGGACCGGCAAGAGTCATGGGCAACCAGGCTTCCGGCGTTTTCGCCGAGGTTCCGGGTGCCGGGGTGGCCACCTCGAACTACCCTGGCCGTTACCAGAAGTCTTCGACTTTCAACATCGTCAAGGACCTGACCGGACCGGATCCGATCCCGGAATTCCAGCCGGCCAATTTCAGGCCGTCCCCGGGATCATCGATTCTGGCCGACCTGGTCTATTCGCCGTCCGACGGGACCCTGGTTGCCGTCGGTTCGTCCGAAGCTTTCGAATGCGATGTTTCCGATTGTCTGGAGAACAGTTTCGGCGTGATCGCCAAGGTTGACGCCGTGAGTGGTGTGCCGGAAGTTTCGTTCGCACATCAGGGTTCGGCTCTGGTCCCGGCCAATGAGTGTGCTTTCGGTACCGCCGCTTCGATGCTCCCCGATCGACCATGGAACCGGTGCCGTGTAACGCCGCCGCTGCTGAAATCGAAAGCGAAATTCATTCGTGGCGGCACTCAAAAGCCGCGCGTTGGCGGTCGGGTCAAGATCGCGAACGTCCAGCCGAAACCCGAGTTGATGGAGCGTCGACTCACAGTCACCCTGCCCGGCAAATTGAAGGTTCGATCCAAAGGCATCCACAAACGCCTGGCAGTAAAAGTGAACGGTGCGGACAACAACTCGATCAGGAAATCGGTGAGCGGCAGGAAGATCACCATCCGGGTGGTGCCCGACGCATCTTCCTACTCTTCGGATGAATACGGCCCGTTATCTCCGCGCAACACGGCTATCGCCGTGAACTGGAAGCTGAAAGCTGGAGCGTTGAAGAAGATTCCGAAGAAAGCTCTTCGGGCACCATTGCGTTTCAAGGTCGTCGGGAAGCACATCCCGTCGAGCTCTGATTACGCAAGCTTCGGGCCCGCGATCGACTGGTTCGGGCCGAACAATGCCCGGGTCACGACCAAGGCTCGGCCGGTCACGCTGAAACCAGTGGAAACCAGCGCTACTACCGGCTGAGTTCTTCCAGCAGGTAGATGAAGGAGCTGTAGGGCTCTCCGGTCGCCTGTTCCATGCCGACCTCGCAGGTCCGGTTCGAGGAGATGTGGTTCGTCGTCGGGTTGGCTTTGACTTCACGGGCTTCGGCCTCGGTTGCGCTCGCGGTCAGTTCCGGATGGAGGAAACCGCGGTCGCCGGCGAAGCCGCAACAGGTGGCGGTGTCCGGCACGTGGACTTCTTCGGCCAGGACGTCGGCGATCCGGACCAGGGCGCGAACCTGATCCATGTGGCGGCCGGAACAGGTCGGGTGGACCGTGACCGAATCGGTTTTCCGTTTCAGTTCCAGGTCGGGCAGCAGGAACTGATCGGTCCAGGCCACCGAATCGAGAATCGTGATTTCGGAATGCCTGGCTTCGTTTTCTTCAGTCAGGACGCCCGGGCCGAACTCACTCATGCCATGGCCGCAGGAGGACGCGTCGATCACGACCGGCAATGCGCCGCCACCGGTCCAGCGCCACAGGCGCTCAACCGTTTCATTCGCCTTGTACGCATGCGCGTCTTTGAAACCCTTTGAGCTCCACGGAACGGAGCAGCAGGACCCTTCGATGTCATCCGGGATCCAGACCGGGTGGCCGGCACGGCTCGAAACGGCGACCAGCGCCTGCGGCAGCGAAAGATCTCCCTGGTCACCCTTCGACCGGCCGAACATGCGGTTGATGCAGGCAGGCATGTAAACAGCCTTCGCGCCGTCCCGGTTGGTGTGTGGCAGGTGCGGCGTGGCGGCCGGCGGCATCTTCGTGCTCCATTCGGGCGCGAGGTCCTTGCTGATGAAAGTCCTGGCGGCTTTGGTCAGGCCACGGACCGGTGCGTCCGAGGCGACCTTGGAGATTGCGTTGCCCACCCGCAGGCCGGACCGGGAAAGCTTCTCGACCCGATCCCATTTCTCCGCGGCCCGCAACGCGAGCTTTTCGGCGCCGGGCGAGTTCTGTTGCGAACGGAAAGCCTTGACGAAAGCACCGGTGTCGATGCCGACCGGGCAGGCAAGCAGGCAGGAACCATCAGTGGCGCAAGTCTGGAGTGAGTCGTATTCGAATTCTTCGAGCAGCACCCGGCGCACAGCTGTGTCTTCACCCTGGCGCATCATTTCGCGGCGCAGGACGATGCGTTGGCGCGGGGTCGTGGTCAGGTTCCGGCTCGGACAAACCGGTTCGCAGAAGCCGCATTCAACACAGGTATTGGCGATCTCTTCGATCTCCGGGGTGGTCTTCAGCCCTTTGAGGTGAGCGCTCTTGTCGCGGTTCAGAACCACGCCCGGGTTCAGAACGTTCTCGGGATCGGCCAAAACCTTCACCCGCCACATCAGTTCGGTGGCCTGCTCGCCCCACTCCCGTTCGACAAAGGGGGCCATGTTCACGCCCGTGCCGTGCTCGGCTTTCAGCGAGCCGTCGTATTTGGTGATGATCACGTCGGCCAGCTTCTCCATGAAAACCTCGTAGCGGTCGAGATCCTCCGGCTTGGAGAAATCCGGGGTGAGCATGAAATGGAGGTTTCCCGCTGACGCGTGTCCGGCGACACCGGGCAGGAACTCGTGTTCGGCGAGCAGGGCACGCAGTTCTTCCGCGCCTTCAGCCATCCGGTCCGGTGGCACGCAGACGTCCTCGACGATAAGCGCGGCAGTCGGCGGTTTCAGTTTGCCAACCAGGCCGTGCAGGCCCTCGCGGACCTTCCAGTAGGCCTCGATTGTTTCTTCGTCGCGACTGAACTCCGGCGGTCGGATCAGAGCTTCACGGTCGACGATCTCGAAGGCACGTATCTCGGCAGCATCGAGCGCGGCATCGTCATCCCCGGGGAACTCGACCAGCAGCGCAGCCGAAGTGGGCTCAATCTCCCTGAAGTACTCAGGTGCTCCATGCATGTTCCAGCCAGCCGCGATCAGGGCCGGTGCGACCATCAACTCGACTGCCGATGCTCCGGCGTCGACCAGGGCCTTCACCGGTTCGGTCGCGGTCGGGATGTCCGGGAAGTGCAGCCAGGCCAGGGTGGTTTTTACCGGCAGTTTCACCGTGTCGAAAGTGACCCGGCTGATGAAAGCCAGAGTGCCTTCCGAACCGATGATCAGACGGCGGAAAATCTCTACCGGGGTCTCGGCATCGAGGAAAGCGCAGAGGCGATAGCCAGTGGTGTTCTTGATCTCGAACTTGTGGCGGATCCGGTCGACCAGGGCCTGGTCGGCGAGGATCTCCTCACGGATCTTCAGCAGTCCGGCCGCAAGCTCCGGTTCGGCCGCCGCGAACTTCTCTTCGGCGTCAGGGGCGGCCGAATCAACAACGGTGCCGGATGGCAGCACGAACTCCATGGCGCTGACCGTGGAATACGAATCGAGTTTGACCCCGCAGCGCATGCCGCCCGAGTTGTTGGCGACGACACCACCGACCGTGGCGATATCGGTCGACGCCGGGTCCGGCCCGAGCTTGTATCCGTACGGTTCCAGCGCTTTGTTCGCATGACCGAGCACGGTGCCCGGCCCGATCGATGCCCGCTTGCCGTCATCAAGTACCTCGATTCCACCAAAGTGGCGGCGGGTATCAACCAGGATGCCGTCGGTCTGTCCCTGCCCGCTCAGGCTGGTGCCGCCCGAACGGAAGGTGACGCTGATGCCTGTCCTTTGTCCGTACCCGATCACCTTCGACACGTCTTCGGCGTCCCGGGCCATGATCACGACCTGCGGCAGCAACCGGTAGGGGCTGGCGTCGGAGGCGTATCGGATGATGTCACTCGGCCGGCTGAGAACCCGCTCTTCGCCGAGCAGGGAAATCAACTCGGACCGCAGCGGCTCCGGGGTTCCGCCAGCTACCCATTCGGGTGCGCGGTCGCCCGCCGGCTCACTCGACTCCGGCGTGATTTTCAGGACATCGGGCGCGAGCAGTGGCATCTGTTGTCTCCTGTTTCCTAGAAGAGGGACATGCCGGACTGGATCGGTACTTCAACCAGTCTTGGTTTCGGATCGGCGATCGCTTCCTTGAGCGCAGCCTGGACTTCGTCGGCGGTCCTGACCATTGTGCTTTCGACGCCGTAGCCGGACGCGATCTTGGCTGACTCCAGCGCGGGCAGGTCCATGCCGACCAGGCCGCTGACCTGCTCGATGTCGGCGAACCACTTGAGGATTGCGTATTCCTCGTTGCGCAACACGAGGAAAGTGACCGGCGCCTTGTAAGAAGCGGCGGTCCAGAAAGCTGCAACCGCGTACTGGACGGAACCTTCACCGAGCACGCAAACCACCGGACGGTCCGGTTCGGCGATCTGGATGCCGACCGCGGCGCTGAGGCCGAAACCGAGGCCGCCACCGCAACCGAAGAAGTAGCTGTTCGGCTTCGAGATCCGCAACTGGTTGCGCAGGGCGAGGGTGCTCGATGGTGATTCGAGGACGATGATGCCGTTGTCCGGAAGCTCTTCCCTCAGCACCGAATGGATTGTCGAGGCGTTCAGGGGGTCGGTTTCTTCCATCCGGGTCGGCTTGGGCCATTCCGGTGGGGCGTCACGATCGGTGCCGTCGAGATGCTCAAGCAGCGCGGTGAGGGTCAGCTTGACGTCAGCGACGATCGCGTCACCCATCGGGGCGCGAGCGGCTTCATCCGGATCGGATGTGATCGCGACCAGCGATGTTCCTTCGGCCAGGAAAGGACCGGGGATGTTCGGGTAATAGGCGAAGACTGAAGATCCAACCACGATCACCAGATCGTGATCCTTCAAAGTTTCCCCGACCGGTCCGACCGCGGGCGGCAGGACACCACGCCAGTGCGGGTGGTCTTCGGGGAAGCCGAGGCGACCACCGCCGGTTGCGGGGGCTGCCCAGACACCAAGGTTCTGGTTTTCGGAAAGCGCGATCATCTCTTCCCAGGCTCCGGCAGTGTCGATGTCCGGTCCGGCCACGGCAATCGGGTTCTTTGCGGCGCGGATGCGTTCAGCCAGGTCAGCAACCTGTTCCGGATCGGCGGTCGCACGACCGGTTACCTTGCGGTTGATCACATGGGCTGCGTCGGCCGCATCGATCTCCTTGTCCCAGTCGTCCATCGGCAGCGAGACCATCACCGGACCCATCGGTGGCAGGCAGGCAAGGTGGATCGCGTGGGCGATCGCCAGCGGAACGTCTTCGGCCCGGGTCGGTTCGTAAGCGAACTTGACATACGGGTGCGGCACCCGGATCGCGTCACGGTTGGTCAGGTTCGACTGCATCGTGACCATTGACCGGGCCTGCTGGCCGACCGTCACGACTACCGGCGAATGATTGGCCTGCGCGTTGAACAGGGCGCCCATCGCGTTACCGAGGCCAGGGGCCGTGTGAAGGTTGACCAGGGTCGGTTTGCCGGTGACCTGGGCGTAGCCGTCAGCCATGCCGACCACGGCGGCTTCCTGCAATCCGAGGATGTACTCGAAGTCATCGGGGAAGTCCTGAAGCATCGGCAGTTCGGTTGAACCGGGATTGCCGAACATCGTGGTCATTCCCTGCTTGCGGAAAAGGTCAAAAGTTGCTTCGCGGACGGTAGGCATGACCGGCAGCCTATACGGGAACGAGGCAGTACGGGAAAGACTGGAGGCAGCCACCTGCCGCCCCTGCGGAAAACCCCCGGGCTGGCCGGGTGTCAGACTTGTCGGGTGCGCACTTTCGCTATTCCAGCCGCTGTCCTGACCGTCCTGGCCGGCCTGCTCTTCGCCGGTTGCGGTGAAACCGAGAAAGACACGCCGGCCGACTGTTTCGTGAGCGCCGCCAGTTTCTCTTCATCACTCCGGCAGGCGCCGGAGGAAGTCCTGCTCGGTGGCAAGGTGCCGATCAGCGACTGTCTGGTGCGTGGCCAGTCGGACGGGGACCTGCTGAGGTTCGGTCAGGTCACGGTCAGGGTCGGGACCGAGAAGGGTGCCGCGATGTCGCAGCCCGGACCGGACGGGATCAAAGCGGCGATCGATGGTGGTTTCCTGGTTGGAGCGATGGAAAAGGGTGCGGAAGAATCCGAAGGCATTCACGCCACCCTGATTGAACGGGTCCGCAACGCGGTAACCAACGGGCTCGATGGTGCGAGCGGCTCCAAAAAGGGCCATTACGAAGCGGGCTTGGAAGCCGGCCGGGACATTGGCTGAAAGACTTGACCCTGTTCTTGACAGTTCATACGACGAGAGGCATTTTTGACTGAGCAGCTGTGGGGTGGCGAAACCACCAAGGCCGTAGATAACTTCCCTGTTTCCGGCGAGCCGATTCCGGCGCCCGTGGTCCACTGGCTTGGTTTGATCAAGGCGAATGCAGCCCGCACCAACGCTGATCTCGGCCTGCTTGACCAGGGCATCGCCGATCGGATCGCGGCTGCCGGGGAAGAGATCGGGGCCGGCCGGCACGACGACCAGTTCCCGGTGGATGTTTTCCAGACCGGTTCCGGCACCTCGTCGAACATGAATACGAATGAGGTCATCGCCAGCATCGCCGGCGAAGGCGTTCACCGGAATGACCACGTGAACATGGGCCAGTCGTCAAACGACGTGTTCCCCTCGGCTGTCCATCTTGCGGCGCTGAATGAGGTCACTAACGACCTGCTGCCCGCCATGGATGATCTGGCTGCCGCCCTGTCGGCGAAAGCTGAAGAGTTCAGTGACGTGGTCAAGGCGGGCCGTACCCATCTGATGGATGCGGTGCCGGTCACCCTCGGCCAGGAATTCGGTGGTTACGCGTCGCAGGTACGGCACGGCAATGACCGGGTCCGGGCGACACTCGAGAGGGTTGGCCAGATCCCGCTGGGTGGTACCGCTACCGGCACCGGGCTCAACACCCATACCGACTTTGCCGCCGGGGTCCGCGAACGTCTCGCGGAAGCTTCCGGCCTGACGATCTCGGCCCCGCACGACCCATTCGAGGCCCAGGCCAACCGTGACGCGCTGGTTGAGCTTTCGGGAGCTTTGAAGGTTTATGCCGTTTCGCTGAACAAGATCGCCAACGACCTCGCCCTGATGGGATCAGGTCCGAGGGCGGGCATCGCCGAGATCAGCCTGCCGGAGCTGCAGAAGGGCTCTTCGATAATGCCGGGCAAAGTGAATCCGGTTATTCCCGAGGTGGTTATCCAGGTGGCCGCCCAGGTGGTCGGCAACGACACCGCGATCACTATGGCCGGATCGCAGGGCCAGTTCGAACTGAATGTGCGGGTGCCACTGATCGCGCGCAACCTGCTCGGCTCGATCAAGCTGCTCGCGAGCGCGTCACGCATGCTCGACACGAAATGTGTCGCCGGCATCGAAGCGAACCTCGCGAACAACGAAGCTCACGCCGAAGCGACCCTGGCCACAGCCACGGCGCTCAACCCGTTCATCGGTTACGACAAGGCGTCAGAGATCGTTTCGGAGGCAGCTCATTCAGGGCGTGCCCTGCGGGAAGTCGCGATCGAACTCGGCGTTGAAGAAGAAGTCCTCAATGAAGCCCTGGATCACAAGAAGATGGCCCGGCCAAACGAATAGCCGGTCCAGGGTCATCGCTCCTTGTTAACTGCGCGGGCCGCAGTCAACAAGGAGCGATGCGCTGGGGGGCGGCGGAAAGTCAGTCCCGCCGCATGATCTCGGTGTCATCGCCTTCGACCGCCGCGTCGTTGGCCAGATCAACCGCGCTGTCTTCTTCATCGAGGTTGACCGGGTCTTCCGTCTCTTCGACCGGTTCGGGCTGGGTCGGGGCCGCAGCTGCTGCGGCAACGGCCGCCGCCTGCGCTTCGGCCCTGTACCTGGCTGCCTGCTCGGCTTTCGCTTCACGGGCTGCGGCCGCGACCGCAACGTATTCCGCGTCCCAGCCGATCCTGTCTTTCAGGTAAAGCAGCGCGATCGGCCAGGCCATGAAGGCCGCGCCAAGAACGAAACTCAGGATGAAAGTGCCGAAGCTCAGGTGACCATCTTCGGCGGCCGCCCAGTACATCCAGGCGGCAACCGGAAGGTAGATGAAGACGGCGCTGATCGTGCCGGGAATGATGCGCTCGGTGCGGGCGCTGGGCAACATGTGAAAGAAAACCGCGTTGATGACGAACAGTGCGGGAATCGCGAGGCTGATCGCCGGACCCCACCACCCGATCGCCGCTCCAGCGAGAGCACCGAAAACCAGGCTGACGCTGGAAAGCAGGAAACCGGTTTCGGTTACCTCGATTCCAAGGCGCGGCCCAAGCTCGTGGTTGGCCCACGCCACCCAGCCCAGTGCGTATTCCTCAAGCACATGAATTACCGCCGCGATGACGCCTACCCAGAGAACCCACGAATGGGAATCGAATTCCATAGGTGAACCCTAGCTGTCCGACTTAACGGGTCCGAAATACTGCCATCGCGGGTCCGAAATACTCCATCGCTCCTCCTTCACTCGCGTCAGCGCAGCGAAGGAGGAGCGATGGGCTTTAGTTCTTTCTGGCTTTGATCTTCACCACGGCACTGCCCTTGCGTTTCCCGACAATGGCTTTGATCTTCGCTTTGCCGCGGGCCTTGTTTTTCGCTCTGACCTTGATCTTGACCTTGGCCGTCTTGCCCGGGGCGATCTTCTTGATGACGATCTTGTTCTTGACCTTGACCCGCTTGTTCGTTGACTTCAGGCGGACCTTCACCTTCTTCGCCGGGGCGTCACCACTGTTGGTGACCTTGACTGTCAGCTTCGTCTTCTTGCCGGCCCTGAGCTTCTTCTTGTTTGGCTTGACCTTGACTTTGCTGATCTTGGCTTTCGGGGTCACAGGAACGGCCGTGCGCCTCGGATCCTTGATCAGCAACTCAACGTTGCGGTCGGCCACGGTGCCGGCACCACATGGATCGATCGACCCGCAGCTTTCGCCACCGTTCTGATTGTCGTTGTAACCGATGGTCCGGCCGACCGATGCCAGTGTCTGCGCATCGAAAGTGCTGGCGTTGGTGCCCGGGGCCGGAGCTGGAACCGGAGCGGCATGGTCGATCAGGGTGCCGAAGATCGACAGGTTGCCATCCTCGTTGTCGAAAATTTCGATCAGGCGATTCTGTTTGGGCCAGTCGACCAGGGCGGATGTCCGGATGCTCCAGAAACCACCGTTGCCGGCGGGATCCTTGAATGCCTCGATCTTGTTCTCATGGCTGTGCCCCGCAACCCAGGCAACCGCTGCCGGGTACTTGTGCATCAGGGCGATCGCATCATCCTTCAGCTTGATCGGGGCCGAATCACGCGGGTCACCGTCGCATCCGACCACTTCGGCCGGGTTGACGCTGGCACATGAAGGTGCGTTCTCGTCGAGCACGTTGGCGGTCATGCTGCTCGGAGCATGATGCGAGAAAATGACCGCGATCTGGTTCTCGTCGGTTGCTTCCTGCAGCTCGGATTCAAACCAGCTGAACTGGGAGGCATCAAGGTTTCCCTTGTCTGATTCAAGGATCTTGCCACCCTCGGAATGGGTGTCGAGCGTGATGTAACGAACATCGGGGCTCGGGCTGAACGAGTAGTAGCCGGCAGCGCCATTCGACGCTGCCTCTTCCGCCGGATCGATGAACCCGAATCCGTGGTCATTGTCCTGGCCGTTTGCCCGGAAGATGTTCTTGTAGTCGGTCTTTGAAATCAGACGGCGATCCGGATCGGGCGGTACCGCCATGAACTGGTTCGGGTTCGCGTCGACCAGGTCGAGGAAGCCGGCGACGTCCAGGTTCGGATTGGTCACCAGGCTCAGGAAGGTGAGCGGGTTGAATGCCGAGTTCTCCGGCGACTTGTCGGCGATCGGCTTGAGGCAGCCCTGGGCGAACTGGTTGAACAGCTTGCTCGCGTAAGCATTGCCCTGGACCAGGCCATCGTGGTTGCCAAACAGCACGTAGCCGGGAACGTCAAGGCCGGTTGCCTGGAAAGGCTTCTGGCCCTGGTCCATCAGGCCGGGATACATCGGCGCATCGGCGTAAGGGTTGACGTTGCCCGGATCGTCGAGCGCCGGGTTCGGCTCGTCCGGATCGTAGAAGTAGAACTCCTTTGCGCCCGGCCAGTCGTCGCGATCCTGGACGCCGGTGTAGTTGGTCGGGGTTGCCGCGTCCTTTATGCCGCCCAGCGTGGCGATCTGCGCCGACGGACAGAGCGGGTTGGTGTCGATCGAAGAAGCCGGGTTGACGCCGCTGCCCGGGGTGATCGTGCCGCCCTCGATCAGGGTGCGGTTCCAGACGGTTTCATTGAACTGCTGGCTGTCGGAGATATCGCCGGTATTCATGACGAAGTCCATCGGCGGCAGGCTGCCGTCACCGCTGGCGACCGGAGCATTCGCGGCGAAAGAGTTCATCTGCTCGATCATCTCGTTGGCCTCGAAGGGGTTGAAAGCCTCGGAGGGGCGCCAGGATGCGGTGAAAGGTCCGCCTTCGGGGTCGAGGAACTCGACCCGGGCCGGACTCTCTTCATCGGCGAGCTGGAAGTCGGTCAGCTGCCCGAAGTAGGCGAGCGGGGTGCGTTTGGTTTCGCGTCCGGGGTTGGCGACACCGAGCTCACCGGCTTCGGCCGATCCGGTACGAACGGTGTAATCCTCGCCCGGTCCGGTCTGGAGGGTTTTGAAATCACCCGCACCCTGGGGGAAGATCCGCTGCATGAGCGTGCTGATACCGAGCGTGTCTCCCGGCGCGGCAAGCGCAACCGATGCGGTAGTTCCGACAACGGCGCAGATGCAGGCGACAACGACAAACTTCAACTTCGACATCAATCCACCCCTCAGTTGTTTCCCGGGAACTTCACACTGAGCTTAACCCAGCCTGTGCAAAGTAACCCGGGAAACGGGCAAGAGTGGCGCTTTTGTCCGGAATCAGCCCTGGAAGGTGACCATGCGCTCTTCGGTGAGCTCGATGATCGAGTAGGCCGGACCCTCACGGGTGTTGCCCGAATCCTTGACGCCGCCGTAAGGCTGCTGGTCGGCCCGGAAGGTCGGGACCTCGTTGATCAGCACACCACCGAACTCGAGGGTGTTGGCTGCCTTGAGCCCACGGCCGATGTCACGGGTGAAGACTCCGGCCTGAAGGCCGAATTTGGAGTCATTCGCCATCGCCAGGGCCTCATCGAAATCGGAGAACCGGTCAACCGTGGCGACCGGACCGAAGATCTCTTCGCACCAGACGTTGGCGTCACGGCTTGGATGTTCGATCAGGGTCGGCGCAAGGCAGCGGCCTTCGTCGACCAGTTCGCCGCCGGTCAGCAGCTTGCCACCGCCGGCAACCGCTTCGTCAATCCATTTCTTCGCACGGTCGCGGTCGCCCGGAGTGATCAGCGGGCCGACATCGGTGTCGTCGAGGCTGGGGTCACCGACCTTCAGGTTCTCGATGTTCGTGACCGCCCTTTCGATGAAACGATCGGCGATGTCTTCATGGAGAAGGATGCGCTGGATCGAAATGCAGCTCTGTCCGGCATGGGAGAAAGCGTGGATCGCGGCTTTGTCGGCCGCGGTTTCCCAGTCGCCGTCATCGTTCACGATCAGCGGGGCGTTCGAACCGAGTTCAAGGTTTACCTTCTTGTGCGGAACCTTGCCGGCGATGCCCCAGCCGACCGGTACCGAACCGGTGAAAGTGATCGCCCTGGTCAGTTCGTGTTCGACGATCGCGTTGCCGACTTCCTGGCCTCCGCCGGGGATCACACTGAGCCAGCCATTCGGCAAACCGGCTTCGATCAGGATCTCAGCCAGCTTGATCGAAGAAAGCGGGGTCTGGCCGGCGGGCTTCAGCACCACAGCGTTACCGGCAGCGATCGCCGGGCCGAGCTTGTGGGCGACCAGGTTGAGCGGGAAGTTGAACGGGCTGATCGCGCCGACCACTCCGTAAGGCACACGCAGCATCACGCCAAGCTTGCCGACGCCAGCCGGTGAAGCTTCCATCGGCACAGTGCCTCCGGTCAGCTTGCGGGCTTCGGTCGCGGAGAATTTGAGGGTTCCGACGGTACGGTCGGCCTCGGCGCGGGCCGTCTTGATCGGCTTGCCGGCTTCGGCGCTGATTGTCTGGGCCAGATCCTCGAGGCGTTCGGCTGCCAGGTCGGCTGCCCGATCCAGGATCGCGGCCCGTTCGTGTTGCGGCAGGCCACCTTCGACGAACACCTGGTGGGCCGCTTCAACGGCACGGTTCACCAGATCGGAGTCACCCTGAGCGACACGGTAAAGCGTGCTTCCGTCATAGGGGCTGGGTACTTCATCCCAGTCCCCGGTTTCAATCCATTCACCTGCGAACAAGAGCTTGTGGTCCATGCAGGCAGATTAGTTGATCGATTGTTTCGGATCAGCTACCACAACGTGCAAAGTTTGCGGCAGGGCGAGACATTCCGATCGCGAAACTGTTGTCAGTGCGTATGCCAAGTAAACGCAGCAGCTTCCAGTCAGCAATCCTGGCCGCTTTCGTGGCGGCCATCCTCCTTCTGGTTCCCGCGAGCCAGGCCAATGCCACCTGGACGGTCAAGGGGGGCGGTTTCGGACATGGGGTCGGACTGAGTGCCTATGGCGCCTATGGCATGGCCAAGAATGGCTGGAACTACAAGAAGATCCTGCGCCACTATTTCCAGGGAACCCGGATCACGAAACTCCGGAAAGCACGAACCGTGCGGGTCCTGCTCAAGGTCGATTCCGGCAACTCCCTGTTTTCCGGGGCGAAGCGTGCCTGCGGTGTGAAACTCGCACCTAAAGGAACCTACGTCGCGAAACGCACCGGCCAGAAAGTGGGGCTGTTCCGGCCGAACGGAAAGAAACTGGCGCACTGTGGAAATCGTCTGAAGAGCAAGAGCAACGGCAGCATTCTCATCAAAGGAAGCGGTCGTTACCGCGGTGAAGTCGAAGTGGTTCCTTCGGAGTCACCCGGATCGCTGAACGTGGTCAATGCGGTTCCGGTGAACAGCTATGTCAAAGGCGTGATTCCTAACGAATCGATCCCGTCATGGCCAATGGAAGCGCTTCGCACCCAGGCGGTTGCCTCCCGCGCTTTCGCCCTGACCGGAGGCGTGGATGGCAAAGGATTCGATCTTTACAACGACACCCGGAGCCAGGTTTACGGCCCGATCAGCACCGAATATGGCCGTACCAACCGGGCCGCTTCACAGACTGCGAGCCAGGTGGTCACCTACAAAGGCGAAATCGCGCTGACCGTCTTTTCATCCAGTTCCGGGGGCCACACCGAGAATGTGGAGAACGTCTGGTTCGGGGAGCCGGTTCCGTACCTCAAGGGTGTGAAAGATCCGTTTGACAATGTTTCCCCCTACCACCGTTGGAGCTACAGCTTTTCCAACTCGGCTTTCGCCAGCGCGCTCGGGGCGAAAGGCAAGGTGAAAAAGGTGGTTGTCACCAGATATGGCGTCTCGAAACGGGTGATCTGGGCCCGGGTTTACGGGACCGGTGGCGTAACCAAGATCCGGGGCGATTCACTTCAGTACGGCCTGGGTCTGCCGGATCGACTGGTCTTCAGCATCAAGAAAAAATAGTGCCGGATGAGACGGCTTCCGGCTGCGCCGGAAGGTTCCGGTGCAGCTCCGGTTCAGGCTGGTTCGTTGCCGCCCGGAAGCGGCACCACTTTGCCGAGCGCCGTACCCAGCATCGCGCCGACAATTACGTCTGACGGGTAATGCATGCCCAGGTATGGCCTGGTTACCGCCATGGTTGCGGCTGCTCCGAAAAGCGCCAGTTTCAGTTCCGGCGCGAACCGCGACATCGCGGTGGCGGCGGCGAACGAAGCGGTGGCGTGGGCTGACGGGAAAGAAAGTGAAGATGGTGCTCCGCCCAGCGGCGGCAGCCCTTCGAGGGTCGGACGGGGACGCCTGGCGATCAGCTTGATGCCGAAGTTGAGCCCGATCGCAACCGGACCGATCGCGGCCGAGGTGAGCCAGAGCTTCCGGCGGGGAGGATCGAAAGCGGCGCCAGCCAGGCCGATCCCGAACCAGAGATAGCCGTTCTCGCCACTTTTGGCAACCAGCTGGGCGGCTTTCTCCACGGCCGGGGTGTGGCCGCGGGTGCGCATGAAACGAAGCAGGGCTGTGTCCGGGTTCTTCATCCGGTCCGGAGACTAGGGGATGATGCCGATGTGCCGACCGAAGCTGAATACGAACGTGCCTTTCGCAAGGCCGGGCTTCCGCTCCTGATCGAGGATTATTCACCGGCCTCGGACATCTTCAACCGGGCGGTACCTCTGATCGGTTTCGTGATGCTGCTCGAAATCCTGGCACCGCTGAACTCGGACTGGTCGTTCGGGCAGAACCTGATCGCGGTGGTTCTTAGCCTGATCGTCCTGCTGCTGGCGATGGGGGTAGCCAACCGGTTGCGTGGGCGCAGTTTTTTCTCCCGTCCGAACCGGGTGGGAAAACTCGAACTGGCCGGGTTCGTCGTTCTGCCAGCGCTGCTCCCAGGATTGATTTCCGGCCATTGGGGAATCGCCGCGCTGACCGCCCTCGGGAACATCCTGCTGCTCGCATTGATCTTTGGTGTGGTCGGCTTCGGCCTGCTCTCGATAATCGGCTGGGGAATCAGCCGGCTTCTCGGTGAGCTTTCCCGCTCGCTCGGCCTGATGGTCAAAGCAGTCCCGTTGCTGATGGTTTTCTCCCTGCTGCTTTTCCTCACGCCGGAGCTCTGGGAAGTTTTCGCGGAGCTCGACAATCTCTCACTGGGAATCCTGATCGGCCTTTTCGTTCTTCTCGGGGCGGGCTTCCTGATTGCCCGGCTGCCGAACGAAACAACCAAACTCGAACACGAAGCGGATGGCGGCGGACCACCTCTGAACGGTCGCCAGCGATTCAACGTCGGTCTGGTCCTGTTTGTCAGCCAGTCACTCCAGGTGTTGCTGGTCGCGCTCGCGGTCGCCGGATTTTTCGTGGTCTTCGGCCTGCTGACAGTCAATGCGGAGCTGGTCAGCGGCTGGATCCACGATTCGGCCCACGTGATATTCGGCTTCCAGATCGGTGACCGCGAAGCGCAGGTCACGACCGAGCTTTTGCGGGTGGCCGCGGTGCTGGCGTCGTTCACCGGGCTCTACTTCACGATCTCGATGCTGACCGATGATCTTTACCGCCGCGAGTTCCTGAACCAGATCACCGACGAGATGAAAGTGACTTTCAGGAAAAGGGCCGAATATCTGGCCCTGCGGGAAAGCAAAGAATCTGCCGGCCCTGAAGAAAGTCCTTCGACCTAGGTTTCGGCGAGGAAAGCGCCGATCAGTGATGCTGCGACCTCCGGGTGCGTGTGGAGGATCCAGTGATCGGCCCCCTCCACTTCCCGAACGGTGAGATCGTCACAGAATTCGGGGAGTCTGGCGCGGGATTCGGGCAGCAGGGCTTTGTCATCAAGGCCCCAGACCAGCAAATGGCGCATTGGTACCCGGAAGTTCCGCGACGTTGCCCCGTAGAGCGGCGCCTCCGGAAGTTCCTGCCCGATGACGGGCACGACGATCGGGGAGGAGCGGTACCAGTTGAACATCGCGTCCAGCCGCTCAGGACCTTCCCATGCGTCCCGGAACCGGGCCCGGATCTCGTCAGTCAGCCAGGGAAGGGCCGAGTGCTGTTCGATGTTCTCGAACGATGACTGGAAGTCGTCGGCCGCCGCTTTGGCTCCAGCGTCGGGCTCCCGCACGGTGTGGAAGTACTCACTCGCCGCAGCTTGTTCAGGGTCGTCGAGCAGTGCCTCCTGAAGGCAGACCGGATGGGCTCCGTTGACGATTACCAGGCGATCGACCCGTTCCGGTGCCGTGAACACGAGGGCGTAAGCAACCGAGGCGCCGAAGTCGTGTCCGGCGAGATCGAAGTGACGCTCACCGAAGAACGCTGTCGCGAGCTCAAGCATGTCGGTGACGAGATGGGGGGCGGTGTAATTCTCGGCCCCTTCGGGCATGTCGCTGCGGCCACACCCACGCTGGTCCGGGATGACGATCAGATGGTC
>JBAWHK010000203.1:0-2186 GCA_049593795.1 Solirubrobacterales bacterium | reverse complement strand
TTCATCCACCCACCCCTGCCTAAGCCGGCGATGGAACGGCGTCTACTCAGAGTCGCGGTTTTTCAGGAACTTCTGAAATTCCATGGCTAGCGCGTCACCGCTCGGTACGTCTACTTCGCCGTGGTTCCGTTCGCGCTGCTCGGTCTCGATGCGGTTAACCAGCTCTTCGACCTCGGAGTCGGCTGAAACCGCCCGGCCGATCTGCTCTTCGTAAGCGACGGTTTCGTCTTCGAGGCCGGACAGGTCGGCGGCGACCCCGGTGAGTTTCTCCAGCTTTTCGCTCAGCGCGAGAGCTGCCTTCGGATTCGGGACTGCCGCGACGTAATGCGGGACCGCGGCCCAGAGCGAAGCTGAAGGGAGGCCGGCATGACGGCAACGATCATGAATCACGCCAACGATCCCGGTCGGGCCTTCATAGTCGGAACGTTCCAGCTCCAGCCTTTTGACCATCGCTTCATCGGTTGCCAGGCCGGTGATCGGCACCGGCAGGGTGTGGGCCACCTCGGCGATCAATGACCCGAGAACTATCACCGTGCTCACGTTCAGGTACTCAGCGACCTTCACGATCGTCTCCGAGTAAGTGCGCCACTTCAGGTTCGGTTCAGTGCCATCAAGCAGGACCAGGTCACGTTCAGCGGCTTCGGCGCGGGCGGCAATGAAGGTGTTCCGTGGCCATTCGATCCGGCGGTGCCTACTGTCGGAAAAAGTCACGGTGGGACGGTTAGCCTGGAAATCGAAATATTCCTCAGGATCGATCTCGGCGAGAACATCAACGTCAAGCGAGTCGCAGAGGGTCTCCAAGGCCGAGGATGCGGCCGACGCAGCGTCGTTCCAGCCACGGAACGCGCAGACAAGGATCGGGTCCCGGAGTTTTGGTGGGTTTGTCTCCCAACGCAAAGAGTCCATTTATTCAGGGTAGAGGATGGCGCATCTCTGCCGAGTGGGTCAGGATGTGACCTGTGGAAAACGTCAGCGCAAAGTCCGACGACAAAAACGGCCCTTCAGTGGTTGAGCTGACCCCCGGTCAGGCTTTCCGGGGGCGGTATGTCTGCGCCCGCAAGGATCGGCTCACTGCCCGCAATGGATCGGGATACCTCAGCCTGGAATTGCGTGACCGCAGCGGCTCGATCCCGGCGAGAATCTTCCGTGACATCGATCAGATCTCACTGCGTTTCGAACGCGGTGACGTGATCCAGGTGCGCGGCAAAGTCGAACGTTTCCGTGGTGTGCTGAGCGCCGAACTGGAAGAAGTAACCAAAGTCGACCAGGCCGAATCGGACGGTTCCGAATTCCTGCCAACCGCGTATCGCGACCGCGAAGAGCTGGAGGGATTCCTCGAGCACCTGACCCGGGAGATCCACAATGCCGGTTTGCGGTCGGTCGTCGAAAGGCTGATTTTCGAAGGTCCGGCAGCCGCCGAGTTCCGGCGTGCGCCCTGCACCAGGGCAGGACATCACGCTTACGTTGGCGGTCTGATCGAACACACTGTCGCGGTTGCCACCCTGGTCACCGAAACCTGTGTGCTCCATCCGAAACTGAACTCGGACCTGCTCATGGCCGCCGCCTTGATCCATGACATCGGCAAAACCGAAGAGTTCACCTATGGTGCTGAGATTGGCCTGTCGGAGCGCGGCCGCACCCTTGGCCACCTTCACCTCGGCGCGGAGATGATCACCGATGCTTCAGTCGAACTTGAACGTGGCGAGCGGGACTCGCTGATGGCGGCAGTGATGTGCCACCACGGAACCGATGCGTTGCGACTGCGTCACTTCCCTTCGCCGGAAGCAATCGCGCTTTACCGCCTGAACGCCCTTGACGCCCAGGTCAAGACGGCGCTCGAACACGGCATCCACTGATTCAGACGCCAACCGTTTCGATCGACGAACCTTCACGGGACTTGCTTACCTGAATCTGGGCCGGGATCCGGTTGCGCAGCTCTTCGACATGGCTGACCAGCCCGACCGCACGACCACCTTCACGCAACGAATCGATCACGTTCATAACCTGGTCCAGGGTTTCGCTGTCCAGGGTGCCGAAGCCTTCGTCGATGAAAAGCGTTTCGAGGCGGCGACCACCTGATTCCTGCTGAACCACTTCGGCCAGGCCAAGCGCAAGCGAAAGTGAGGCGTAGAAACTCTCGCCGCCGGAAAGGGTGGTGGTGGGCCTGGTTTCGGAGGTGTAAGCGT
>JBAWHK010000202.1:0-3351 GCA_049593795.1 Solirubrobacterales bacterium | reverse complement strand
GGGGCGCCCCCCCCCCCCCCCACGTTCGGTACATCACTGCTTATCTGCTTCGACTGCCCGGGTTGCGGGAGCCGGTCATCGGTACTGATGGAGGTCCTATCGATCGTCCGAGGTCGCGTCGAGGATCGATGTGGTCATCACATCGTCCACTGTCGGCACGTCCCCCTTGTCGAACTGGCCGGTGTCTTCCCAGAGGTCAAGCTGGGTCTGCCAGCTTTCCTGGTTCATCGTTGCGAATCCGTTTTCTTCACTCGTTGCCGTGAACATGAACGGGAACAGGATGTCCAGGGACTTGGCCAGGTTCTTGGCCGTGGTCTTGCCTTCCGCGTTCGGGTAGGCATCAATGAACATCTGAGCGGCTTCTTCCGGGTTCTCCCGGGTGTACTCCCAGCCCTTGGCGGAAGCGGTAATGAAGCCCTCAAGCTGGTCCGCGTTATCCGAAATGTAGTCCGGGTTGGAGAAGTAAACGGCCGAGTAGAGGGGAACGCTTTCTGCGTACGGCAGGGCGTTGTATCCCTCTGGCAGCAGGGCCAGCTGATCGGTGTCAGTCAGCCAGCTTCCCCAGACATCAACCTGTCCCTGGAGGAGCGGACCCGGGTCGAACGAAACCGACTTGACTCCGGCGAGGTCGTCTTCGGACATGCCGTTGACTTCGAGGTAGGTGTCAAGCATCGACCTGGCTGGCGGCGGTACTCCGACCGTCTTGCCTTTCAGGTCTTCGGGGCTGGCCAGCGGTGTATCAGGCATCGAGAAAAAGGCGTAGGGGTGATTCTGGAGTCCGGCACCAAATGCCTGGACCGGAATCTGCTGTGACTGGGCCAGCATGATCTGCGGGCTTTCCGCGGCCACGCCGATTTCAGCTTTGCCCTGGGCTACCGGGGCGATGCCGTCGTTGGTCGGTCCGCCTGGCTGGAATTCGACCTTCAGGCCTTCGTCTTCGAAGTAACCCTTCTCGGTTGCCACTACTTCGCCGATCAGACCTTCGTCAATGCTCCAGTTGTACTGGAGGGTCAGTGTCTCAACGCCGTCTCCGCTACTTGAACTGTCGGAGTCTGAATCGCTGGATCCACAACCCACTGCCAGTAGCGCCGATGCCAGCAGTGCTGTCACCAGGGTCATTCGGATGCGTTTGTACCGCAAAAAGCTCGCCTTCATACCTTCTCCTCGTAGATCAATTGATTGAACTCAGTTCAGGATCAGGAACCAAGGTATAACAATCGAGCTATAACTTTCAACCAGACGCTTGGCTTCCAACAAGAGGATTCATCGTGAATCGCGCGTGAAACTGTCCGGGAATGCGGTAGGTTGAAGCCACAAATAAATCCGGGGAGTCCCAATTGGAGGGGCTGAGAGGACGCAGACTTGCGTCGACCCGCCGAACCTGATCTGGCTCACACCAGCGAAGGGAGAACGATGGAACACTCAGCTGACCGGCGAAGCATTATCGAACCCGGTTCCCCACCCACCCAGATGGCATTCGCGCGCGCCGGGGTCACAACCCCGGAAATGCTCCGGGTCGCAGTCCGCGAACACCTGCAGCCTGAAGAAGTCACCGCCGAAGTGGCCCGTGGCCGCATGGTAATCCCCGCAAATCACCACCATCGAACCCTTGACCCGATGGCGATCGGGCTGAGGGCCCGGGTGAAGATCAACGCAAACATCGGCAGTTCACCCACCACCTCCGGCATCCAGGAAGAGATCGAAAAACTGGCGGTGTCGGTCAGCTGGGGGGCGGATACGGTGATGGACCTCTCTACCGGCAAGCGCATTGCCGAGACCCGGGCGGCGATCATCGAAGCTTCGTCGGTTCCGATCGGAACCGTCCCGATCTATGAGGCGATCGAGAGCGTCAAGAACGTCGAGGATCTGTCGGCCGAAATCCTGCTGGACACGATTCGTCGGCAGGCCGAGCAGGGCGTCGATTACATGACCATCCACGCCGGACTGTTGTTCGAACACCTGCCGCTCTGCAGGGACCGCGTGACCGGGATCGTTTCGAGGGGAGGTGGTCTGCTGGCACGCTGGATGGTCGAACACCGCCAGGAAAATCCGCTCTTTGAGAGTTTCGACGAGATCCTCGAGGTCTGCCGCGAACATGACGTCACCATTTCGCTTGGCGATGGACTTCGTCCGGGATCGATCGCTGATGCGTCCGACGCGGCCCAGTTCGCGGAACTCGAAACGCTGGGACTGCTGACTGAGCGGGCCTGGGCGAGGGATGTCCAGGTGATGGTCGAAGGTCCGGGCCATGTGCCCCTGAACCAGTTGAAGGAGAACGTCGACCGGCAGCAGCGGGTCTGTCACGAGGCTCCGTTCTACACCCTTGGGCCGCTGGTTACTGACATTGCCCCGGGCTACGACCACATCACTTCGGCGATCGGTGCGGCCGTGGTGGGCTGGCATGGCACTTCGATGCTTTGTTACGTAACTCCGAAAGAACACCTTGGCCTGCCTGAGGCGGAGGACGTGAAGCAGGGCCTGATCGCCTACCGGATCGCCGCCCATGCGGCTGATCTTGCCCGTGGCAATGAACGTGCAGCCGAGTGGGATCGGGAACTTTCGGAAGCCCGGTTCGCTTTTGACTGGAATGAACAGTTCCGGCTTGCGCTCGATCCGGACACGGCCCGGGAAATGCACGATGCGACCCTCAAGGACGACTATTTCAAGACGGCTGAGTTCTGTTCGATGTGCGGACCGAAGTTCTGCCCGATGCACAACTTCCGCGATGTCGACTGGGAAGCAGTCGCCGAAACAATCGCGGAACGCCGCGCCGCGAGGGCCTGACTCCGTCCGGACCAGGCCGAAGCACGGGTTCTGGGAATGGACAAGTCAATTCCCGGAACCCCACCCATCCATATCCATGGAGCTAGCCGGAGTCGAACCGGCGACCTCTTGGGTGCGATCCAAGCGCTCTGCCAACTGAGCTATAGCCCCGCGGGCAGAAAGGATACGGAGTCTCGACGTGCAAAAGAACGTGGGTCATGCCAAACATCCTTCAAAACCGCATAAGCTTTACCGCAAGCGTTAGCTACTAAGGCAATATGGGCATCCTCGACGACGCAATCCGAGAACACCTAGAGCTGAAACGTCAGCACGGAGCTGAGGAATCTGAACTTGAAGGGCTCGAATCCGAAGCCTTTGGTCCAGCCGACCGCCCGGACTCAACCGAAGCCGAGACCGAGGTCATCAGCCCCGGCTCCAGCCTGACCGCCCCCGCGGGCGAAGGCGACCAGCTCGACAAAGTCTTCGAAGCCAACCGGCTGCGTGAGTCCGAGACCGCGGAAACCCCACAGGCATCGGCATCCGCGCCGCCAGCCGAAGCTGAAGAAGCCCTGAGCGAAGAAGCCACGG
>JBAWHK010000201.1:0-5283 GCA_049593795.1 Solirubrobacterales bacterium | reverse complement strand
ACCTCATTCAGTTTCAGAGGTGTCAAGGCCAAGAACATGGGTCCGATCAAGGTAATCGGATCACGCTCCGGCCGGCACGGAGGAACCCGCAAAGTTCACTCCGACGGCAAGGGCGTCAGCTGGATCCCCAAAAAGAACTTCGAATCCGGTGAAAACGTGCGTGTGGTAACCAAGCGCAAGCTCGTTCGGGCCAAAAACGGCACCTTCAAGGTCCGTATCGGCCGCTTCTACGGCAAAGACGACAAGTCAGGCAAGCCGGACGGTGTCGAAGTCAAGGACGGACTCAAGTCCCGCCCCGACCTGAAGCCACCGAAGCTCGACATGGTTGTCCCGGGCGTCAATGCCGCTCCGGGCAAGATTTTCGTCGCGCCGAAGCAGGAAGGCCGCGTAATCGCTGACAACTTCGGCCGGATCTCCTGGTTCAGGCCGATTGACTACAAGGGTGCCGGCGAAACGGTCGAGAACTTCCAGGCCCAGGAGTACAAGGGTCGACCGGTTCTGACCAACTACCTCGGATCGACTACCGCCCGCGGTTATTCCCAGCGTGGCGTGTACGAAATCTTCAACAAGAAGTACAACCGGATCAAGCAGTTCAAGCCGGGCAACGGTTACGCCGCTGACACCCATGATTTCGAGATCACCCCGTGGGACACCGCGCTGGTCCTTTCGTACCGCGGCGTCAAGTGGAACACCAGTTCAGCTGGTGGCGGCAAGAACGGCAAGCTCATGGACAACGTGTTCCAGGAGATCGACCTGAAGACAGGTGCCGTTTTGTTCGAGTGGCACTCAATCGGCAACGTTCCGATGAACGAAGACAACCCGGACACGCCGCCGGAGCAGGAAGAAAACGGCAACTGGCCGGTGTGGGATTACTTCCACATCAACGCAGTCAAGCCTGATGGCAAGAATGCCTTCCTGATCTCGGGACGCCGTAACAGCGGCATCTACCGGATCGACCGGAAGACCGCCAGGAACAAGTGGTACCTGAACGGAGCTGGCAACGGCGGTGACTTCAAGGTCGCAGCCGACGCTACTTTCGGTTACCAGCACGACATGAACCGACTGCCGAACGGGGATATTTCAATCTTCGACAACGGCATCGCCGGCGGCCTGCCGACCGTCAACGAAGTTGGCAGCGGTCTGGTAATCAGGCTCTCGGGCAAGGGCAAGAACCGCCGGGCCGATCTGGTCCAGCGCAACCTGGAACCGACCGGAAAGGGCGTTGGCTCGCAGGGCAGCGCTCGGGTCCTCCCCGATGGCGGCATGTTCGTCGGCTGGGGTTCAACCAAGCGGGCGACGGAATACGACGTCAACGGGAACATCGTTCTCGACATGACGTTCGATGATTCACCGGCCAACTCCTACCGGGCTTTCAAGTCCACCTGGAACGGTGTTCCGAAGCGTCGTCCGGCGATCGCATCCGAAGCCACCGAAGGCGGCGGAGCGAATGTCTACGCGAGCTGGAACGGCTCACAGGAGACCACCGACTGGAAGGTCCTCACCGGACCGACCGCCAGTGATCTTTCGGTAGTCGCGAACAGCAGCTGGCAGAACCTGGAAACCATGATTCCGGTACCCGCAGCGGGCGCCCTGGTTCAGGTTCAGGCCATCAACAAGGACGGCAAGGTTCTCGGCGAATCGGCGGTTACGTCGATCGGTGAGCAGTCCCGCTAGAAGGTTTGCGCCACGAAGGCGCTTGACAGATTCAAACCGGGGCCTCTGGAAAGGGGCCCCGGTTTCGTTCTTGCAGCAAGATTGGCAATAGAATCGTTTCTGGAGGGCCTGATCGTTCAAGTGACTTGCGAATAGACCGCTACTTCGCGATTCGGTCGGGGTTAGCAATTCGGAATCGAATTAATTTAACCTAAACGGAGGAGAATTCTTGTTTTCGAATACCTGGAACCGACTGCGGCCTCTCCTGATGGCAGCTGTGGTCCTGTTCGCGTTTGGCGCGATGACCGCGTCGGCAGAAGCCAAGAAAGCAAAGCCGGTGTCAGTTTTTCCGGCTCCGAAGACGCCCGTCGCGTCTGACGACACAACTTTCAGCTTTCGTGGCCTGAAGCCGAAGAACCTCGGAAAGGTGAAAGTCGTCGGCACGAAAAGCGGCAAGGTGGGCGCAACGCGCCTCAAACATTCCGACGGCAAGGGCGTAAGCATCGTTCCGAAGGGCAAGTTCCAGCCCGGTGAGAAAGTGCGTGTCTACACCAACAAGCGCATCAAGCTCACCAACAAGGGTGACTTCTGGGTCAGGATCGGACGCTTCTATGGTTCCGATGACAGCCCGGCCCCTCCTGGCACACCGCTTCCGAAAGACGGCCTCAAGTCGAATCCGACGCTGAAGCCGCCGACGCTCGACGTCCTGGTAAACAAGCCGGAGGCTTCACCAGGCAAGATTTTCTTCGCTCCAAAGGAAGACGGCTTGACGATCGCCGACAACGCCGGGCGGATCCACTGGTTCCAGCCGAGCGGCTACGGCGGCAAAGGCAACCAGGTTTACAACTTCCAGACCCAGACCTACGAAGGCAAGCCGGTCCTGACTTACTGGAAAGGCGCTTCTTCAGCCAGGGGATACTCCCAGGTTGGTTCGTTCTACATTCTGAACAAGAAGTACAACCAGATCGCCAAGTTCGAACCGGGCAACGGTTACGGAGCAAACATCCACGAATTTGAACTGACCAACCGCGATACGGCGCTGGTCCAGGCCTACCGTGGGGTCAATTGGGACCTCACTTCAGTCGGTGGCGAAAAAGTCGGCCGGATCATGGACAACGTGATTCAGGAAGTTGACATCAAGACGGGCGCGGTCCTCTTTGAGTGGCATTCGCTCGGCAACGTAGGACTCAAGTCCGCGGCGGGTGTCGGGCCGAGCGATGATGGTTCGGTTTGGGACTACTTCCATACCAACGCCGTGAAGGACGATGGAGACTCGATCCTGGTTTCGGGACGCCGTCAGAGCACCATCTACAGGATTGACCGCGACACCGCAAGGGTCAAGTGGCGGCTGCGCGGTGACGGTGTCAAGCCCAAGACCAATGACTTCAAGGTGGGACCCGACGCACTGTTTGGCTATCAGCACGACATGACTCGTCTGCCCAATGGTGACATCTCGCTGTTTGACAACGGCAGCGACCGGCCAAATACCGCCGTACCCGTGGTGACTCCCGAGTCCAATATCCTGGTACTCAGGCTTTCTGGCAAAGGAAAGAACCGGACGGCATCCCTGGTCAAGCGCTACACCCATGAGCCGGACCCGCTCGTCGCGGAAACCCAAGGTAGTGCGCGACTTCTGGAGAATGGCAACTGGTTCGCCGGCTGGGGACAGCTGTCACAGATGACCGAGTTCGCCCCTGATGGCGAAGTCGTATGGGACGCGACCTTCAACGACGCGGCCGTTAGTTCCTACCGGGCATTCAAGGCACCCTGGAGCGGTGGCCAGAAGGGTCGCCCGGCGATCGCCAGCGAAGCTGACGGAGCTGGCGCCACGGTTTACGCCAGCTGGAATGGCGTAGAAATCGCTAGCTGGAAGATTCTCACCGGCAACGACGCGAACAGTTTGTCGGAAGTCGGCAGCTCCGCCTGGAAGAACCTCGAGACGGTGATTCCGGTTGCCTCGGTCGGTTCCAAGGTCAGAGCAGTGGCCTACGACGCGGACGGCAAGAAGCTCGGCCAGTCCGGTCTGATTGCCCTCGGCGAGCAGTCTCGCTAGTCACTCTCGGATAGTTCCGGACCCATATCCGGTAATCGAAGCAAGAACGGGGCCCCGCGGGGCCCCGTTCTTTTGCCCGGATGAGTTACAACTGGCCTGCACGTCCATCTTGCGAAAGGAATTTCGATCCGCCCAGCCAGTTCATACCGCGTCCCCGTGCTGGCTGTCGCCGTGATTCTGGCTGGGCTTGGTTTCGGCTCCACTGCCCAGGCAGCCAAACCGAAACCGGTAAGCGTATTTCCCGCCCCGGGAACCCCGGTCGCTTCGGACTCCACCACCTTCAGCTTCCGCGGGCTGAAACCCCGCCAGCTCGGCCCGGTGACTGTCTACGGGTCCCGCAGTGGCCTCCAC
Source organism: Solirubrobacterales bacterium (assembly GCA_049593795.1). GTDB lineage: Bacteria > Actinomycetota > Thermoleophilia > Solirubrobacterales > 70-9 > 67-14. The sequence continues at coordinate 1,226 of JBAWHK010000201.1, read as the reverse complement.
CGGGGGAAACGACTCGCCCACTCCGACGGCAAAGGAGTGAGTTTCGTCCCCTTACGCCGGTTCAAGCCAGGAGAAACAGTCAGGGTTTTCACCAAGAGAAGGATCAAGCTCACCCGGAACGGCGACTTCACCGTCCAGATCGGCCGTTTTTACGGACCGGACCGGAAAAGCAGCGTCCCTGAAATCCCGAACGAATACCCGCGCCTGCATTCCCGGCCAGACCTGCGTCCACCGAAGCTCGATGTGCTCGCCAGAACTGATTCCACCTATCCCGGCAAGGTTTTTTTCGCCCCGAAACAGACCGGCCTGACCATCGCTGACAGTTACGGGCGGACCACCTGGTTCCAGGCAACCGGTCACGGCGGCAACGGAGAAGAGGTCCAGAACTTCGGCCCCCAGCGTTATAAGGGCCGACAGGTTCTGACCTACTGGAAGGGATCTTCCAGTTCAGACGGGAAAAGTCAGATCGGGTACTTCACGATCCTCAACCGTTCGTATGGCAAGATCGCCCGGTTCAGGGTCGGCAATGGCTACAAGCCGGATGCCCATGAGTTCACGATCACCCCCCGGAATACGGCCTTGGTGCTTGCCTACCGGGCGGTGCGCTGGGACACCAGCAAGTTCGGCGGCCTGCGCAACGGCAAGCTTTTCGACAACGTGGTCCAGGAGATCGACATCGAGACCGGCGCCGTGTTGTTCGAATGGCACAGCATCGGCAACGTCGGTCTGGAAGCGACGGTCAGCAAGCCGGAGCCGGACGGGTCAGCCTGGGACTATTTCCATGTCAACTCGGTGGTAAACGATGGTGATTCGGTGCTCGTTTCAGCACGCAAGGTGAATACGCTTTACCGCATCGATCGTGCCACCGGCAGGGTTCGCTGGCGGCTTCGCGGCGATGGCATGAAGGGAAAAACCAACAACTTCGTGATGCTGCCAGGCGCCAAATTTGCCTATCAGCACGATGCTAGACGCCTGCCGAACGGCGACATCTCCCTGTTCGACAATGGATCGGCGAAGAGGCTTTCGATGGTCCGTAACCAGTCCAGCGGAATGATCCTGCGGATCCAGGGCAGGAAAGGAAAACGGCCTGTGGTGTCGCTCGTCAAGCGATACCCGCACCGTCCCGAACCGATAGTTGCCGGATCCCAGGGCAGCGCCCAGGTGCTCCCCGGCGGCAACATGTTTGTCGGCTGGGGTTCCCGCTCCCAGATCACGGAATTCACACC
>JBAWHK010000200.1:0-8034 GCA_049593795.1 Solirubrobacterales bacterium | reverse complement strand
GTCGCAAGGTCTTCACGGTGGCCAGCCAGGCCCTCGGAGGACTCGCCGGCGCGGCCGTCGTGCTTCCGGTTGTCGGTTTCGCCCTGGCCCCGGTCTTCACCCGCGGTGAAGAACGCTGGGAAGCGGTCGGCAAGATCGGTGATTTCGATCAGGAGACCTACCGCGCCGTTGTCTTCACCGAGATCACCGGAATCGGTGAGGTCGGCAAGACCACCGCGTATGTGCGTCAGGGCTCCGAGGAATACGACGAGGATCCCACCGAGTTCATCGCGATCTCGACCCGTTGTGCCCATCTTGGTTGCCCGGTCCGTTTCGTCCAGGCAGCAGCCAACTTCATTTGTCCGTGTCACGGCGGGGTTTACGACTTCGTCGGCAAGCGCATCGGTGGACCGCCGGTTCGTCCGCTGGATCGCTTCCAGACCCGGATCAAGGCCGGTCGGGTTGAACTCGGCCCGCGTTACAGCGTCACCAACCAGCTCAAGGCGGTCCGTGTGCGCGACCCCGGAGAGTTCACCGGCGGTATCTGGGAATTCCTGTACCCGCCTCGTCCCACAACCTTCCCGCCCCCTTCGAACTGAGCGGCTGATCTTTAGATGAAGTCACCATTTCCCTCGAGGGCCAAGAAAAAAGACACCGACACCGGTGCGAATCCTGATGAGTCCGGCGCCGTGACCGACGAGGTCAAGCCGAGCCGCAAGGAGAAGCTGGGCGGCCACAAGGATCTCGCGGTCCATCACAGCCGTGAAGCTGGCATCGATACGGCCGGCTGGGTTGATTCACGGACGAACAGCACCGGAATCTTCACCGCGATGATGTCGCGCCACGTGCCGAAAGGAACCAACTGGTTCTACACGCTCGGCTCGGCGACGATGTTCATTTTCGCGATGCAGGCGATCACCGGTGTGTTTCTGTCGATGTACTACACACCGTCGGCCACCCAGGCTTACGCGTCGATCACCCACATGACCAACGAGGTTTTCCTCGGCGAGTTCGTGCGCGGCCTTCACAAGTGGGGCGCCAGCCTCATGATCATCCTGATCTTCCTTCACATGGCCCGGACCTTCTTCTTCGGTGCCTACAAGTACCCGCGTGAACTCAACTGGGTTATTGGTGTGGTGCTGCTGGTCCTGACCATGGTCATGGGCCTCACCGGCTACCTGCTGCCTTTCGACCAGAGGTCTTTCTGGGCAACGATCGTCGCCAACAACATCACCGCTTCCGGCCCCGTTGTCGGTCCGTATCTTGCTGATTTCCTGAGAGCAGGTCCGGACTTCAGCGCCACCACTCTGTCCCGGTTCTATGCGCTCCACATGATGGTGGTGCCCGGGCTGATCGGTGCCCTGATCGGTGCCCATCTCTTCCTGGTAGTCAAGCTCGGCACGACCGCACCGCCATGGGTGAAGGTTGCCCGTCCGAAAGTGGCCCGCCGCGAAGAAGAAATCGAAGCCGGCGTAGCGATCGCCGACGACACCGAAGTCAATATCGAAGCCACCGAACCTGAAGTTTCAGAGCCCCCGGTCGATCCCGCATCACAGGATCTGGCTGATGGCCAGGCCACCGATGAAGACGCAGCCCCCGGAGAGGAGGCCTCCCCGTGAACGCACGTGAAAAGGAGGAATACCTCCGCGAGTACGAGATCCTGAAGAAGAAGGGCAAGCCGTTCTTCCCTTACGCGATCATGAAGGACTCGGTGATGTTTTGTGTCGTCGCCGCAGTGCTGGTAATCATGTCGCTGGTCATGGGTGCGGAACAGGGCCCGAAGGCCGATCCGACCACCACGACCTACACCCCTCGTCCGGAGTGGTACTTCTTCTTCCTGTTCGAGCTGCTGCGCGTAATCAAGCCGCCGGCCCTGACCCCGATTGCGACGGTCGGCGTCCCGACCATCTGCATGGTCCTGCTCCTGCTGCTGCCATTTTTCGACCGTGGACCGGAACGAATTCCGTGGAAGCGGCCGATCGCCAGCATCACTGGCGTGATGATCATCATCGCCATGGCTTACCTGACTTTCCTCGGTGCTACCGGCGGCTCAACCAGTGAAATTGAAGAGTCGACCGCGCCTCAATACGAAGCTGGCAAGCAGGTAGTTGCCCAGTCCGGCTGTCTCGCCTGCCACGCGATCGGGCACAGCGGTACCCACGGAGGACTCGGTCCGGACCTGTCCGAGATCGGTTCGATGATTCCGCCGAGCGCGATCAAGCGATCCTTGATTATCGGTCCGGGCATCATGCCTTCCTATGAAGGCCTGGGCGAGAAGGATCTAAACGAAGTGGCCGATTACCTGGCCTCTCTCGATTAGGATTTCCCTGTGAGCGACAAGCCTCCGCAGAGGGGCGACGACCAATTCGCCGGTGAGGTCAACTCGATGTTCGACCGGATCAGCGGTGTCTATGACCGCATGAATCGTGTGATGACCGCCGGACTCGACCAGACCTGGCGCGCCCGGGCGGCCGATCGGGTCCGCCTCGAACCGGGGCAGAAGGCTCTGGATCTCTGCTGCGGTACCGGTGACCTGGCCTTGATGCTGGCCGAAAGAGTTGGTTCTGAAGGTGAAGTTACCGGGGCTGATTTTTCCCGGCCGATGCTGGAAATCGCCACCGAAAAGGCCGCTAAAGGCCTGGTTGGACAGGTTGAGTACCAGTGGGCTGATGCACTGGACCTGCCGTTCGAAGATGAATCCTTCGATGCCCTGACGATCGCTTTCGGTGCCCGTAATCTGGCTGACCTGCCCAAAGGACTTGCCGAAATGCACCGGGTACTGAAGCCCGGAGGACGGCTCGCAATCCTCGAAATCACCCAGCCGCGCCGTCAGCCGCTCGCCACTTTCTTCAAGCTCTGGTTTGACCGGATAGTCCCCGTGCTCGGCAAAGCCGCCGGTGACTCATCCGCATATGAGTATCTGCCCGAATCAGTTCGCAGCTTCCCTGACGCAGAAACGCTCGGAGCGAAACTTGACGCTGCCGGCTTCCGCCATGTGCGCTGGACCCTGATGGCGGGAAGCATCATCGCGCTTCATTCCGGGGTTAGATGACACCGGAGCGTTCAGCTCCCGAGCCGGTAACGGCAGTCATTGACACTGCCGGAGCGTGGCTTCCCAAAGCTCTTGAAGATGTAGAGACCGGCCTGACACGATCCGTGGACCGGGGCGGGCCGCTGTCCGAAGATGCGGTCGCCACGCTCAAAGCGGGTGGCAAGCGGATGCGACCAATGCTGGTCCTGCTTTGCGCCGGGCCCGAGGGTGGCGACGCCGCGGTCCGGGCCGGGATCGCCGTTGAACTGGTTCACATGGCAAGCCTCGTTCACGATGACGTGCTCGACCGGGCTCCCCTCCGCCGGGGTGTTCCGACCGTGTTTGCCCGTGCCGGGCGGGATCGAGCCACCTCCGTTGGCGATCAGCTTTTCGCGACGGCCTTCCGGGTGCTGGTCGACGGTGGAGATCAGGAAGCGGTGGCCGAACTGAGCCGCACGGCGGTTGACCTTGCCCGCGGAGAGCTGATGCAGCGTCGCGGTGCGTTCAACCTGGAGCTTGCCGAAGCCGATTACTTTGAACGCTGCAGCCTGAAAACCGGCCGTCTGTTCGAGGCGGCGTGCGTGCTGGGCCGTTCCACGGTGCGACCTGACCAGGCCGAAGTCGTTTCCCGTTTCGGTAACCGGATCGGGCTGGCTTTCCAGATGCTGGACGATGTGCTCGATATTTCCGGCCCGGTCGAACGTACCGGCAAGGCCCGCGGCACCGACCTGCTTGATGGCACGGTCACCCTGCCCTACATCGTGGCTGCCAGCCTCGAACCGGACCTGCTCGATGTCGATTTTCACGGCCTCGATGAAGGTTCCGCTGAAGTGCTTTGTGACCGGGTAGCGGCCACCGGCGCTCTCGATCAGGTGCGCGCCAGAGCGATTGATCTGATCGAAGAAGCCAAAGCAGGACTGGCTTCCGCCGGCTTTGACACGGAGCAGCGCCAGCTGCTCGAACTGATCGCTGACGGGGTCGTTCTCCGGTACAGCTGAAGGCATGCGGTGGTGGATGCCGCACGTTCTGGAATACTCCCGACCATGGTGCTCAGCGACCACACGATCAGGGAAGAGATCGAAGCGGGAAAGATCCTCATCGATCCGTACGAGCCGGGGCTGGTTCAGCCCTCGAGCGTTGACCTCCGGGTTGATTCCAGCTACCGGGTTTTCAACAATTCCCGTTACCCGTACATCGACGTGCGGGAGCCGATGGAAGACCTGACCACCCTGGTCCGCCCGGAAGAGGGTGAACCCTTCATCCTTCACCCCGGAGAGTTCGTCCTCGGCCAGACCCTCGAGAAGGTCACCCTGCCGAATGATCTCGTTGCCCGTCTCGAAGGCAAGAGTTCCCTCGGTCGTCTCGGCCTGCTGATTCACTCCACCGCGGGATTCGTGGATGCTGGATTTTCCGGAAATCTCACCCTTGAACTTTCCAACGTGGCCAACCTGCCGATCACGATCTACCACGGCATGCCGATTGGCCAGCTTTCTTTCATGCGCATGGACAAGGCAGTCGACAGCCCTTACGGCACCGACAAGAACGGCTCGAAGTACCAGGGCCAGGCCGAACCCACCGCGTCCCGCTACTACCTGAATTTCAAGGATTGATCCGGGGCCCGGTCAGGCGCGTAGGTAGGATCACACTGTGATTCCCAATATCGGCCCTCTTGAAATAGCGATCGTCCTGATCATTGCCCTGATTGTTTTCGGGCCCAAGCGTCTGCCCGAACTCGGCAAGTCACTCGGCAAGGGCATCAACGAGTTTCGTGAAGGCATGAGCAATATCGGCAGTGATGACAGCCAGGACGACGATGACGAGGATGAAGACCTCGAACCCGCCGAACTGACTCCACCCCCGGGCGCGGAGCCCGAGGTAACCGAAATCATCAATGACGACATTCGCGAAGAAAACGATGCGAACGTTTCGGCCGAACCGGTCGAGTCAGAGGTAATTTCCGAGCGAAAAGACTGAGGTCCCGGTTTGGCAAAGCTCAAGCCGGTCAGTCATGACGAGCAGTTAAGCCTCACCGATCACCTCGATGAGCTGCGTTCCCGGATCATCTTCACGCTGGTCGCGGTCGGCATCATCTTCGCCTTCTGTTTCTGGCAGTCCGGCCTGATCCTCGACATTGCGGCAGCGCCGCTACCTGAAGCGAACCAGGCCCTGATCGTTCTCGCCCCGACCGAGGCTTTCATGACTTCGGTGACGGTAAGCGCCTACGCGGCGATAATCGTTTCCGCCCCGCTGATCAGCTACCAGCTCTTCGCGTACATCCTTCCGGCTTTCTCGCCCCGGGAAAGAAAAGCGATCCTGCCGCTGCTGGTCTTCATACCCGTTCTTTTCATCGTCGGCGTCATATTTGCCTATTTCATAATCCTGCCGGCCGCGATCAGCTTCCTTCTCGGGTTCAACGGTGACCAGTTCAACACCGAACTGAGGGCCCGCGAGTACTACTCCTTCTTCTCGACAACCCTGCTCGCCGGCGGCTTCGTTTTCCAGATGCCGATCATCATCCTGGCCCTGGTCAAGCTCCGGATCGTCACCATCCAGCAGCTGCGCAAGAACCGCCGATACGCCTATCTGATCATTGCCGTGATCGCCGCAGCACTCCCCGGAGTCGACCCGCTCTCGATGCTGATCGAGATGGTTCCGCTGCTTTTGCTCTACGAGTTGAGTATCTTCCTCGCTCGGGGTTTTGGCAGAAGCAAAGCCTCCGAACCGGAAGTGCCAACGATCGAGGAGAATTAAGGCAGTGGCTGAAGAACCTGAACAGAGGATGCTGTTTGACTTGCGCGGCAGGCGCAAACGGGTCATCCAGGTGATTTACGTGCTGCTGGCCCTGATCATGGTCGCTTCGCTCGTCGTGATCGGTCTTCCAGGCAACATCAGCCCGTTCTCCAGCGGTGCGGGCGGCGTTGATACGAACGCGGCTGAAGTCAGCATCAACCGTTCCGAGAATCTTGAGGCTCGCATCGCTGCTGAGCCGAACAACCTTGCCGCCAAGGAAGAACTGATCCGTGCCCGCACCTCTGCCGGCAAGGCCCTCAGTGAAATCGACCCGGCCACCGGGCAGGTAATCGTCACCTCCGCCGCCGGCGTCCAGTACGACCTCGCGGCTGACGCCTGGGATGACTACCTCAAGGCTGCCAAAGGAAACCCCGACCCCTCAGTTGCGTTGCTGATGGCCCAGACCTTCAACGGACTGTCGATCGGCGGCACTGTCGCCCGTTTCGAGAGCAACAGCAAGGAAGCGGTCAAGGCACAGGAAATCGTGGTTGAAAACGCGAAGCAGGAATTCAAGAAGGGTGAAGGCCAGTCGCCAGCCACCCAGATGCTGCAGCTCGCATATTTCCAGTACCTCGCACAGGATCCGAAGGCAGCGGCAGCAACCGGCAAGGAAGCACTGACTTTCATCACTGATGAAACCGAGATCAAGCAGTTCAAGGCGCAGCTGAAGACATCTGCGCAGCAGGGTGCTTCGATCGCCAGGCAGCTGAAAGCGGCAAGGCAGCAGGCCAAGCAGGATGGTGGCCAGTCGCTACAGGAGCCAGCCGGCAGCCTCGGAACGCAGGACAGCGCGGGAGCTGCGGCGACCGCACCGTAATAAGCAGGCACGGTAAGGCGTGCCGATCTATACTTTCCCTCCGGTGAACGCCAGTCGATCACCGATTCAGGGCCGTTAGCTCAGTTGGTAGAGCAGGAGACTCTTAATCTCAAGGTCGAAGGTTCGAATCCTTCACGGCCCATCATGGAACGCCTGTCCTCCCACGGGACCGGCTTCCCTATCCGGCCCGGCGCAACGGGCGGAGAGAACCGCCACCTGCCTCATGAACCGACTGTTTGCGGAATCCCCGTGGTTTCGCTATGCTCCGCGCCAGAACCCGTGTGATGGCGTTCACACATGCCCCGCGGGTTTGTACAGGGAATAAATCTGGCCGCAGCGCCAATGACGTTAGGGAGATACACAATGAGGGAGTCATCCGGCCGCTCGAGCCGACTTTCAACCAAGCTCAAGACCACGGTCCTGGCATTTCTGGCAGTTCTCATGGTCGGCGCCATTGGCACGTCCAGCGCTACTGCAGCCCAGCAGCTCGAACTTAGCTTCAACGATTCGTGGATCAAGGTGGATTCCTTGGAGAGCCTCGGCACATCGACCTTCCACGCACTCGACCCGGCATCCGATCCGCCGCTCTCAGTTGATGTGGCCGGCGCGCTCGCCGAGAACGGGGACTTCCTCGCTCCTCCCGCATCATTTGAATTCCCGGATCAGGAAATCGATGGCGGCGAGGGCATCGGCGTCATCACCCTGTCGATCACGGCAGCCAAAGACATCACCGGCAACTTCAACCAGGCCAGCGGCGCATTCACCGGAGTCCTTCCGGTCACGCTCACCGTTGATGCTCCGGGTTTTGGCGTCAAATGCGCCATCGAGAACATGAACATCCAGCTGGCCAGCAGTGGCTCGGCTGACTTCGGTGAAGAAGCCGGCACCTTGAGTGGCACTCCGCTGAACAACGGCCAGATCGCCCTCCTCGGTTCCTGGACCGGAGTCACGATCGATGACGTCACTGACGTTGCGCCCACCCCGGCAGGTACCTGCGCCCTCATCATCGGAGGCCTGATTGGTGAAGCAGACAGCTTCGATGGTTCGATCTGGCTTTCCGGCAGCGCGGTTGTTTCCGGTGAAGTTGATCCAACTGAGTGCCCCGCCGGTCAGGTAGGCACCCCGCCGAACTGTGTCGACGATGAAGGACCCAAGACCGCAGCCGCTTTCACCAAGGTGAAGGTATCCCCGGCCAAGGGCACGATCAAGGCTGGCAAGAAGCTCACGCTCAAGGTCAAGGTCACCAACTCCGGTGGCACTGACGGCACCGCCAAGATCGTCCTCAAGTCAAGCAACAAGCAGGTCAAGGCTCCGAAGACGGTCAAGGTGAAGGTTGCGGCAGGCAAGACCGTCACCAAGAAGATCACGCTCAAGGCCGGCAAGAAGGCCAAGGGCAAGGCTGTCGTGACTGCCAAGG
>JBAWHK010000199.1:0-11594 GCA_049593795.1 Solirubrobacterales bacterium | reverse complement strand
TTCTGCCCGGATTCATCAACGCCCATACCCACCTGACCGAAGGCCTGATCACGGGCATGGGGGAGACCGCTGTCCTGTGGGAATGGTTCGAGCGGGTAGTGAATCCCTCGGGCATGGTGATGACCCGCGAAGAGGTAGCTCTCGGAACCCGGCTGAAAGCTGTCGAAATGCTCGAAAGCGGCATCACGACCGTCAATGACATGTCCTGCCATCGCAACCTTGGTTCGATGGCGACGCTGGGCGCAGTTGACGGACTTTCCGAACTGGGTATGAGAGGTGTTGTGTGCTTCGGCGCGGAGGACCTTTTCGACGGTGCCCCTGATCCCTCGGTTTTCATGGAGGAACACGAAGCCCTGGCCGACCGGATCTCAACCGAAGACCAGATCGATTTCCGGATTGGTATCGGCACTGTCCTCGGCATGTCCGACGAACTTTTCGACCGTACGATCCACGCCTGCGCTGAGCACGGCTGGGCGGTCCACACCCATCTCGCCGAAGTTCGGGAAGAAGTCACCGAGTCCACCCTTAAATACGGTGGCTCGACGATCGCCCATGCCGGGCGTACCGGGCTGCTCGATCACGAAGTAATCGCCGGTCACTGCATCTGGTGTTCGGAACAGGACATCGGCCTGCTTGCTTCCAAGGATGTCGCGGTCGCCCACAACCCGGTCGCCAACATGATTCTCGCGTCCGGTGTCTGTCCGGTGCCACGATTCCAGCGCGAAAACATGCGCGTCGGAATCGGCACCGACGGAGCTGCTTCAAATGACAGCCAGGACATGTTTGGCGCGATCAAGACAGCCGCATTGCTGCAGAAGGTTCATCACCTGCAGGCGGTTGCGATGACCGCACCGAAGGTGCTTGAGATGGCGACTATTGGTGGTGCGAAAGCCCTCGGGCTGGAGAACCAGGTGGGCAGTCTCGAAGCTGGCAAGCGGGCCGACGTGGTCCTGCTCGACGGCAACGGGCCTGAGCTCGCGATTCTGCACGACCCGTTCCAGCAGGTTGTTTACGGGGCCACGCCTCGTAGCGTTTCCGAGGTCTGGGTGAACGGCAACCTACGGGTCACCGGTGCCAAAACTGTGGGTATTGACCGTGTTGCCCTGGCTGCTGAAGCCAGGGAGCGGGCGCGCGATCTTGCCGTTCGCGGTGAGATGAAGGGTGAGTCCGCATATGCCGGGCCACTCGATTTCGAAGAGGGGAACTGACTTTGTCTGAAACGAGTGATGTTGTAGTAATTGGAGCCGGCCATAACGGGCTGGTGTGCGCTTCTTACCTTGCAAGGGCTGGCCTCAGCGTCACCGTCCTTGAATCGTCACACAGCCCCGGGGGGTGCATTTACACCGAGGATCAGCCTTCCGGCAACCGTCTCGAACTCGGGGCGTACGAACATGGTGGAATCAAGGGCAGCGGAGTAACTGAAGAACTTGAGCTTGAGAGCCGCTTCGGACTGAAGTTCCATGAGCGTGACGAGATCATCTACGCGCCGTGCGATGACGGCACCGGGATCTCTTTCTGGAATTCGCTTGATCGCACGGTCGAAGGTCTGGCCGAAACGGTCGGCCGCGAGGATGCCGAGCGTTACCGGCAGTTCTCCAACTGGTCGACTGCCGCGATGAAGGTGCTGGGCCAGTCGGAAAGCGGCCCGCCACCGAGCATGCGTTCGCTGGCAGCAGTTGCTGACGCGACACTTGGCAAAGAAGGTGCGCGCCTGATGCAGGCGCTGTTTGCCCCGGCAACCGCGGTCACCGAAGCTGCTTTCGAAGACGACCGTCTTCGGGGGCCACTCGATCACTGGGCCGCCCATTCGCAGCAGCCTCCGCAGACCCCCGGTACCGGTGCGGGAGCACTCTTCCTCGCGGCCTCGCACGGATCGCCGGCAGTGCGTCCGGCCGGTGGCTCCAGGGGAACAGTCGATGCGCTGGTCAACTGCCTTGAAGCGGCAGGGGGCAAGCTGATCTGTTCGGCCCCGGCCGAGAAGGTCGAACTTGCCGGTGGCCGCGCCCGGGCCGTGATTGCGAATGGCGAACGCTACGTCGCTACTCGCGCAGTGATCTCGGCGATCGATGCCCGTCGTCTTTTCCTCGGACTGATCGACGAGTCCGAGTTGCCGCCCGCCCTGCTGGCCGAGGTCAGGCGTATCCATTTCAGCCAGCACAACGTGTCGGAGCTGAAAGTCGATGCTGTGATTGACCAGGTACCAAGGGTGAATGGCCCTGATGGCATGGAGAAGTCGTTCATGCTTTCCGCCAACACCGGTACCGATATTGCCCGGGCTTTCTCCAACATCGGCAGCGGACGGCTGCCGGAGCGCCCCCCGGTGATGATCGCGTTCCCGTCAACTCTCGAGTCCGGCTGGGCGCCGGAAGGTCAGGGAGTTGTCTGGCTTTCGACTTTCGTCCCGTGGACTCCCGAAAGCGGCAAATGGGATCAGGCACTGCTCGAAGAAGCTGCTGACCTGACCTGGAAAACTGCCGAGAAAGCCCTCGGCTATTCGATGACCACGTCTGAGCGCAAGCTCACCGGTCCGCTCGAATGGGTTGAGCGTCACGGCAACCCGGGGGCGAACCCGAACCACATCGAAATGAGCATCGACCAGTTGATGGCAATGCGGCCTTCGGTTTCCCTTTCGGGTTACCGGACTCCGGTTGACGGATTGTTCCTGACCGGTGCCGGCACCCATCCCGGTGGTGGCATCACGGGAATGCCCGGCCGGAACACAGCCGGAGTGATCCTCGAAGAGCTCGGCCTGAGCAAGACTTCGAGAGTCAAGAAATACCAGGCGCAGGCATCGATGCTGCGTGATGCCCTCAGGGCAACCAAGGAATTGAGGAAGAGCGCATGAGTGCTTCATCCGGGGCATCCCCGTATGCGGTGGCAGACCAGATCACTTCGTACCAGCAGTCCGCCCTGATCGGCACTGCCGTGGAGCTTGGCCTGGCCAACTCTCTTTACGGGAAGCCACAGACGCTGGACGAGCTGACCGCTGCTCTCGGAACCGATCCGAGGGGCACGATGGGCCTGCTTTCCGGCCTGGTGACTTTCGGCATCGTGGAACGTGACGGCGACAGTTTCAGCCTGACCGATGCCGGTGAACTGCTTGCCGATGACCATCCCGAAACGGTTGGATGGATTGCCCGCAAGGAGTGGTTTTTCTATCAGCTGTGGGCGAAAATGCCGGAAGCGGTGAAGACCGGCCACGCCCAGACCGGTGCCTGGCGCGAGCGGCTGGAGAACGATCCGGAGCAGGCTCATTCTTTCCTGATCGCGCTGGATGACCTCTGCCGTCTTTACGGTGGCGATCTGCCAGGACTCGCCGCGCTGGAAGGCCCGGGCAAGCTGCTTGACATCGGTGGCGGTGCCGGTTCGCATTCAGCGAACCTCGCGGCGGCCGTGGATGGTCTCGAAGCGACGGTACTTGACCTGCCGGGAGCGGAAGCGGTGCTCCAGCAGCGTCATCCGGAACTGGATTTCGTTGCCGGTGATTTCGACCTGCCGCGTTTCGGCCGGCCGGAAGGCGAACTTTGGGATTACGTCTTGATTTCAAACATCCTGCATGACAATCCGTCGGAAAGAAACGAACGGATCGTCGCTGAAGCCGCGAAACTGCTGGCGCCGGATGGCAAGCTTGTGATTTACGAATGGGTGATCGATGAAGGTCGCACCAGCCCTGATGGGGTCGCCAAGTTCACCCCGATGATGGTGATCGAGAACGAGGGTGGCTGGACCTGGAGCGAAGCCGAGATCGCAGGCTGGATCGAAGCGGCCGGTCTGGTTCCCGAACCGATGAATCGTGGCGGCGGGCCGATCGCAGCGATCAAGGCCCACCGGAAGTAGCCGGGATGGCCAGCTCAACCAGGGAGTTTCTTGCCCGGGTTGAGCAGGCCTTTCGGGTCGAATACCGATTTGATGCCGGCCTGCAGGCCGGTGGCGACCGGCTTCAGGGCCTGGTTGACGTAGCCAGTCTTGAGGCTGCCGATTCCATGCTCGCCGCTGATCGAACCGCCCAGCCGGATCGCCATCTCGAAGATCTCGGCGGCGGCTTCAGCGCCGCGGGCCATCTCTGCGGGGTCGGCCAGGTCGACCAGGAAGGTGGAGTGGAGGTTGCCGTCTCCGGCATGACCCCAGGAGCAGGCGGGCAGGTCGTGTTGACCGCCGATGCGTACGGTCTCTTCGATCGCTTCGGCGAGGCGCTCGGCGGGCACCACGACGTCCTCGGAGATCTTGCCGCCGCGCTGCGCGGTGACCGCGATCGAAACGCCGTCGCGCCAGGTCCAGACCGCAGCGACTTCGATCCGGTCGGTTACCCGGGCCGGGGGGACCAGGGCGGCATCGCCCATCGCTTCTTCAAGTTCTGTGACCACACGTTCGACTTCGTCCGGATTCCCGTCGGCTTCGGCGAGTACCGCGAAGCCCGCTTCGCTCGGGGTTTCGCCCGGAAAGGATCCGAGGCTGGCCGAGAGGGCTCCCCGGTCAAGGAATTCGAGTGCGGTCGGCTGGATGCCGGAGCCGAGAATTGTCGCGATGGCTTCGCACCCGACAGTGGCATCTTCATAGAAGCCGACGACCACGCCACGCGCTTCGGGCGCAGGGACAAGCCTCAGCCAGGCGGAGGTGATCACGCCAAGGATTCCTTCGGAGCCGGTGAGCAGGCTGCTGAGGTCGAGGCCAGCGACGTTCTTGCGCACAGGCCCGCCGGTGGTGAGGATTTCGCCGGGCGGGACCACTGCGGTCACCCCGGTAACCCAGTTGCCGGTGACCCCGTATTTGAATGCGTGCGGCCCGCCGGCGTTGGTCGCGATGTTGCCGCCGATGGTCGACTGTTCGCTGGCGCCGGGGTCGGGCGGGAAGAGCAGGCCGTTTTCGAGGGCGATTCGATGGACGGTGCCGGTGCTTACTCCCGCTTCCACTTCCATGCGCCAGAGTTCGGGTTCGATCGAGAGTACCCGGTCGAGTCTCTCCAGGGAGAGGACAACCCCGCCGTCGGGGACCGCTCCACCGGCGAGGCCGGTGCCGCCGCCCCGGGTCACGATGGCGATGTCCCGCTCGTAACAGTGCGCCATTACAGCCGCGACTTCGGTGGTGTCTTTTGGCACGACGAGTGCGTCGGCGGTGCCGATCAGCCCCCGGTTGCCGGTGCCGTCCTGCAGCGCCTGAGTGAAATCGGGCCCTTTGCACGAAACCTGTTCGGGGGTGAGCAGCCGCCCGAGTTCCTCGGCGACCACGTTGCCTTCGAACTTAATTTCTCTGGGACCCGCGTCCAAGAAGCCACCCCTTTTCCGTATTGCCGACCGGTTTGCAATGTAACGTATTTTATGCGTAACATGTTACCGGCTACACCAGAAGCATTTTCGCTAAAACCTTGAGGAGAGGAGTTTCACAGTGGGTCTGACAGGTGGGGAATTCGTTGCCGAATACCTGATTTCCGAGGACATCCCGTATATCTTCGGGATCCCGGGCCATGGCGACATGGCCGCATTCGATGCGTTCAAGGACCGGGCGGACAAGATCACCATGATCGCGCCGAAGCACGAGCAGGCCGCAGCCCACATGGCTGATGCCTACTACCGGGCTTCCGGCAAGCCACTGGCGACGATGACTTCGATCGGCCCCGGCTCGCTCAACATCGCGACCGGACTCGCAACCGCCTTCATCGACTCGATCCCGGTCGTTTCGTTCACCGGCGGACCGCAGACCTACATGCTTGGCAAGGGTGTCCTCCAGGAACTCGAACGCCAGCAGGACAACGTCTTCCCGCACATCATGCAGCCGATGGTCAAGCGCAACTGGGATGTCCAGCACGTCGACCTTCTGGCCGACGTCCTTCCCCGCGCGTTCAACACTGCACTTTCCGGCCGTCCCGGCCCCGTCCACATCGAACTCCCGATGGACGTCCAGGCCAACATCACCGACATGCCCCTGCCGGACCCGGCCGAACGCCGGGCCACATCCCAGGTCGTCAGGCCTGATTCCGACGCGGTTGACAAAGCCGCCGCGAAACTTCTCAGCGCAAAACGGCCAGTGATCCTCGCCGGTGGTGGCTGCCTCGAAGCGGAAGCCTCGGCCGAACTTCGGGCCGTCGCCGAGTACCTCGACGCGGCAGTTGTCGTGACCATGATGGGCAAGGGCGTCTTCCCTGAAGATCACCCTCTCGCCGCAGAGCACACGGGATCGAACGGAACCGCGGTCGGCAACCACATGACCCGCAACGCCGACGTCATCCTGGCCGTCGGAACCCGCTTCGCCGAACAGACATCGTCCTCTTACCTGGACGGCATGTCGTTCTCGATCCCGCCGACTGAAATCGTCCATTTCGACATCGACGCGACCGAAATCGGCAAGAACTACCCGACCGCGGTCGGAGTTGTCTGCGACGCGAAGGCCGGGCTCAGCGACCTGCTCGACGCTCTTCAGGATCACGCTGGCCCGCAAGGCGTCAGCCGGCCTGCCTACCGGGAGGAAATCTCCACCTGCAGGCAGCAGTGGCACGAAGCACTGGTTGGACGCTGGACCGACAACCTCTCGCTCAGCCGGGTGCTCCACACGATGCGGGAAGAACTGCCGCGTGAAGCGATCGCGATCGCATCAGCCGGACACCCGCAGATCCAGGCATTCCAGGAGTTCCTCTCCTACGAACCAAGGACCTGGCTCAGCCCGGGCGGCTACTCCACCATGGGGTACACGATGCCGGCCGCGATTGGCGCCAAACTGGCCTGCCCGGACGTTCCCGTGGTCGGCTTCGCCGGCGACGGTGACCTCCAGCAGACGATTCAGGAACTCGCCGTTGCCGCCGAAACCGGTGCGGCCCCGATCATCGCCTGCATGAACAACACCGGCTGGCTCTCGATCCGTGACTTCCAGCGCGGCATGTTCGGTGAGGACCGTGGCTTCTCGACCGAATTCCGGGCCCGGAAAGGCAACCAGCTGATGCCGGTTGACTTCACGGCAATCGCCAAGGCTTACAACTGCGGTTCGGAACGGGTCGAAACCCCCGGCCAGGTAGCCGGAGCGATCCAGCGTGCGATCGCGTCGGAAGGTCCTTACCTGATCGAGTTCATGCTTTCCCGCGACCCTGCTGACACTGAAGGCGTAAACATCGGACATTGGGACCTGCCGAAGCCGGCCTACCTGCCGTAAGGAGATCGAAATGAACCACGAGACACCGCAACGTGACCCTGAAGGAGCGGCTCAGCTTCTCCGTGACGAGTCCGACGACCATGTGATCAAGTGCATGGGCGACGTCGACATGGGTTTGGTGAGCGGCGATGGCGTCCGGGTGACGGACGCTGACGGCAACGAGTACCTCGATGCGATTTCGGCCGAGTGGGTCCTGAACCTCGGCTTCCGGCATCCCGAAATCCGGGAGGCAATGGAACGCCAGTTCGGCAAGATCGATTACGTATCGCCGGTATTCGAGGACGAAGCCCGCACCGCCTACGCAAAGAAGCTGGCCGAACTCGCCCCGGGGGCATTGTCGAAAGTGCTTTACGGGCTTTCGGGAGCCTCCGCGGTGGAAGGTGCGATGCACCTGGCCATGCGGACCACGGGCGGCACGGATTTCGTCTGCCTCGACGCCGCATTCCACGGGCGGACCTTTGCCACCATCGGCCTGACCTACGTCAACCCGGGCATGGTTGAGGGGGCCAACAAGGGTCTCGATCGTTACCTGCCACGGCAGATGCGGGTTCCGGCATACAACTGTTACCGCTGCCCGCTCAACCTCGAACGGGAGACCTGTGACCTGGCCTGCGCTGACCATGTCGACTGGGCGCTTGATCGCGGCCACCTGAACGGACCGGCCGGTGTTGTGGTCGAGCCGTTCCAGGCCAACGGTGGCATGGTGCCCGCTCCCGACGGTTACCTCGAACGGGTTCACGAAATCGCCAAGTCACACGAAGTCCCGCTGATCGTTGACGAGATCCAGGGATCACTTTGCCGCTGCGGCCCGATGTACGCGAGCGAAAGGGCCGGGATCGAGCCGGAAATGATAATTCTCGGCAAAGCGCTGGGTGGCGGACTTCCGCTTTCAGCCACGATCACCACACCCGAGTACTCGCATCTCCTGCCGTGGGAATACGGCTTCACCCAGGCCGGAAACCCGATGGCCTGCGCTGCCGGCCTCGCGATGGTCGAAGTGATGGTTCGGGATGACCTGCCTGCCAACTCCGAAAGGATCGGCAACCTGATGATGGACCGGCTGAAGACGATCGAGAAGGATTCAAAACTGATCGGTGACGTTCGCGGTCAGGGCCTGATGATCGGCGTCGAACTGGTTCGTGACCGGGACACCAAGGAACCGGCTTTCGAAGAGACCGACAAACTGATGGCGGCCTGCCTCGATCACGGATTGATGATCGGCAAGACAGGTCCGGTATTCGGGGCCAACGGCAACGTCGCGAAGTTCAAGCCGGCGGTCAACGTCACGGAAGAGGACGCCGAAGAAATGGTTGAACTCTTCGGTCGTGCCCTGCGCGATGTCGAGGCGACGCTTTGACGCGCGAACTCTCGTTCATGGCAGTGCTCGACTTCGAGGACTGGCAGTCAGACAAGGTGCTTGAAGCAGTCCTGGCTGCCGGTTTCGACTCGGTCGAATGGACCCTGGCCCATCGGGATTCACTGCTCTCGCCGGCCTCCGCCCTGACTTGCCATCAGGATCTGGCCAGCCATGGACAGACCGCCGTTGACGCCACCCTGAAAGGCATCGATGCCGCCGCCGAAGCGGGGATCGGCGTCGTGAACGTGCTCACCGGACCAAACCTGTGGGAAGACGGCTCACGCGATTTCGTGGCCGACGAATCCACCTGGAAATCGGTTCTGACCGGGCTCGAAAGGATCTGTGAGCACGGTGAAAAAGCCGGTGTCTCGATCGGTTTCGAACCCTGCTGGGGAACGCTCGCCCATGATGCCGCGACCGCCCAGCGGGTACTCGACGCAGTCCCGGTGTCGGTCAACTTCGATCCGAGCCATTTCGTGATGACTGGTGACCCGATCCCGGAACTGATCCGGCGCTGGGGCGACCGCATCGTCCACTTCCACCTGAAGGACGCTTTCGGGCGCCCCGGGTTCGAAGATGAAGACTTCATCTTCTGCCTTCTCGGTGAAGGCAAAGTGCCCTGGCCGGAGACTTTCGCGGCCCTCGACGAAGTGGGTTACGAAGGTGCCCTTTCGGTCGAGTTCGAGGCGTACAGCTATTACGAACAGGTTCTGAAAAATGATCCGGCAGCAGCGGCCCGGCTCGCCCGGGAACAGGTGGCAGCACTGCTCGGCGAGGACAACCAGTGAGCGACCGTCAGAAGTTGCGGGTAGGTCTCTGCGGACTTGGCGAAATCGGCCAGTTTCACCTCCAGGCAATCAATGGCTCGGATGACGCTGAACTTGCTGCCGTCTGCGAACTCGACGCCGAACTCGCGGCGAAAAGCGTTGGCGAGAACACGGCGATCTTCGATGACTTCACGAAGATGCTGGCGGAAGCGGATCTCGACGTGGTCGACATCTGCCTGCCCCATCATCTGCACGTGCCGTTCGCGACCGAAGCCCTGAAGGCAGACTGCCACGTGATCCTCGAGAAGCCGATCGCGACCGATCTGCCCGGCTGCGACGAGATCGCCGCAGCGGCGGCTGCTTCCGGGCGCCGGGTCGGCATCTCTTACAACCAGGTTTTCTTCGCACCACATCGCCGCCTCGCCGAAATGCTGGATCAGGGGCAACTGGGCGATCTGCGTTCGCTCTACATGCGGCTCTGGATGGGTGGCAAGTACGGCGGCTGGCGGGAAGATTCAACCCAGGTCGGAGGCGGGCTGCTGATGGATGCCGGCATCCACCGGGTGTACATGGCGAGCCGTTTCGGAGGTAAAGTCCAATCGGTATCAGCCGAAATGGACAGTCCCCGTTCGGAAGATTCGTTCACGATCACTCTGAATTTCGAGAGCGGGGCGACCGGGGTAATCCAAGGCTCCTATCACGGACCAGATGGTGTGTTCGACGACTCGATCGGTATCCAGGCCAGCAACGGTATGGCCGAAGTGCTCGGCTGCGAAGCCTTCTTCGAAGGTGACCTCAAGGGCGAAACCCAGCTGCGGCTCCGCCAGGACGGTGAATGGAAGGACGACCCGGTCAGCGACAGGTGGGACGATTCGGTCCGCGCATCAGTGGGGGCCATCCTCGGGTCTTTCGCCGAGGACACCGATCCCGAAATCGGCCTGGCCGAGGGGCGCGAAACCGTCGCGATTGTCGAAGCCGCATATCGTTCAGCCGAACAAGGCGTACGAATACGGATTTCGGATCTTTAGGAGAGGAACGCTTGGCCACAGCTGAAACCGGCAGAACCCCGGACGGTTCCCTGCAGGAGATCAAAACGGAGTCGATCACCGGCCGGGTAAAAGCCTCGATCCGCGAAGCGATAATCGATGGCCAGCTGGTACCCGGATCGCTCCATTCGGTGCAGTCCCTGGCGGATGTGTTCAAGGTATCCCGAACGCCGGTACGTGAAGCCCTGATCGACCTCGCCGGGGCTGACATGGTCGAGTTCGAACGTAACCGTGGCGTACGTATCCTCCAGACCTCGGTCCACGATCTCGAAGAGATCCTCGCCCTTCGCATCCTGCTTGAGGTGCCGGCAGCTCACCGGGCAGCAACCCGGATCAATGAACCCGAACTGAGCGACCTCCGCGAGGAGCTGAGGACGATGGGCAAAGCAGCCAAGGCGGGCGAAGAGGCAAAGATGATGCATCATGACCGGCGCTTCCACGAGATCATCAACGCTGCCTCCGGCAATACACGTCTCGCCGAATACGTCGATTCGCTGCGTGACCTGATCCTGACCCGGGGTGTCTCGACGGTTGATACGAAACGTTCCCTGAAAGAGATCGTGGTTGAGCACCAGTCGATAATTGACGCCCTCGAGAAGGCTGATGCTGACGGTGCGGCGGCCGCGATGAAACGTCACCTGGTCAACACTTCCGCGCTCATGCTCGAGCAGGAGGGTGGTCGTGATTCTTCAATCGGCCTTGGCTGGGAAGACCTCGTCGTCGGCAGCGAAGAAACCTGATTTACAACTGAAACTTGTAGCAACGGAAGGTGATTTTTTGAAAACGATAAGCAGCGTTAACCCATTCGATCCGGAACAGACGGTCGCCGAGGCCCAGGTCGCCGACGACAGTCAGATCCAGCAGGTGCTGGATCTGTCGACAAAGGCCCAGCGTTCGTGGAAGAACGACGCGATGTTGCGCTCAGGTGCGCTGAGCGCCCTCGGAGAATCGATTGCGGCCCGCCGTGACGAGTTCATCGACATGATGGTCCGAGAGGTCGGCAAACCGGTCCCGGAAGCCGAAGGTGAACTCGAACGTGCCCTCGCGATCCTTCGTTATTACTCGCAGGTGGTACTCGATTCCAACGGCACTACTTATCCAGGTTCGACCCCGGGAGCGAAGGTTCTCGTTCAGCGGGAGCCGCTCGGGGTGGTGCTGGCGATCTGCCCGTGGAACTTTCCGCTGGCTTTCCCGCTCTGGAAAGCAGCACCCGCTATGGCTTACGGCAACTCGGTGATCATGAAACCGGCAACGCCGGCTATCGGAACCGCAGCCCTGCTGCAGGAA
>JBAWHK010000198.1:0-21055 GCA_049593795.1 Solirubrobacterales bacterium | reverse complement strand
CCCCAAAGCCCCGCGCCCCGGGTCGGTTTCACCGCAGGGACTACGGCAAAGTCGACCCGGTCCCGAGGGGTCAGGTCGGGTCAAGTGTGGTCGGGATTCGAAGACTCCCAGCCCTCCCCGCCCGGAGCCCTTCGCCGGCCGAGAGAGACCGGTGGGAGAGCGCTTCATGGCTCCCGACCGGCTATGAGCCATGTTTCGCGAACTCCCCGAGGAGGCAGGCGGGAGATTGTTTCGTGGATCCTGGCGGGCTATCGCGAGAAAAGCTCTCCCGCCTGCCCCAGGCACCTGACCGAACCCCAGGTCGCTGCAAAGAAAAGGGCCACCCGAAGGCGGCCCTTTCACAAACGTTTCGAAACCGATCAGGTCTCGTCCGAATGGGTCTCGGTGAGCCCACCGGCATAACCGGGACGCGGCGGCCCGGGCTCCGCCCCCGGCTCCGATGAAGGTGTGTTCACCGGATCGGGTTCGGTCGGGTAGTCCTCGGGCTCTTCGACTTCGGCGTCCGGCGGGAAAACCTCTTCCTCGCTGGCACCCTCGATCAGCCTTTCGAACTGATCGGCGTCAATCGTTTCCCGGACCAGCAGGACCTCGGAAATCCGGTTGAGGTCTTCACGACGCTCATCGAGGATGGTCCTCGCGGTCTGATGGGCGCCTTCGACGATGCGACGGATCTCATCGTCGATTTCACGGGCGATCTCATCTGAATAGTCAGGTTCGGAACCCATCTCACGGCCCAGGAAAGGCTGGCCGCGATCATGTCCGAATACCCGGGGGCCAAGCCGCTCGGACATGCCGAAACGCATGACCATCTGCTTGGCGGTCGCCGTGACCTTCTCAAGGTCGTTCGAGGCTCCGGTGGTGATCTCGTCGAAAACGATTTCTTCGGCGGCACGGCCACCAAGGGTCATCGCCATGGTTTCCGTGAGTTCCGCCCGCGAGGTCAGGAACTTGTCCTCACCGGGCAGGGAAATCGTGTAGCCGAGCGCCTGGCCACGACTGATCACAGACACCTTGTGGACCGGATCACAGTTCGGCAGGAGATGGCCGACGATCGCGTGGCCCATCTCGTGATACGCCGTGATCTTCCGTTCCTTCTCCGACATGATCCGGTTTTTCTTTTCCGGACCGGCGATTACCCGCATGATGCCCTCTTCGAGCTCATGCATGGTGATTTCCTTCTTGCTCGAACGGGCGGTCAGAAGGGCCGCTTCGTTGATCAGATTGGAAAGGTCGGCACCGGTGAAGCCCGGTGTCTGGCCAGCCAGCGCGTCGAGGTCGATCTCGCCGGAAAGCGGCTTGCCACGGGAGTGAACTTCGAGGATCTTCTTGCGGCCCTGACGGTCCGGACGATCAACCGCTACCTGCCGGTCGAAACGGCCCGGCCGCAGCAGCGCCGGGTCAAGGATGTCAGGACGGTTGGTCGCGGCGATGAGGATGATGTTGTCTTTGACTTCGAAACCATCCATCTCGACCAGCAACTGGTTCAGCGTCTGTTCACGTTCATCGTGGCCGCCACCGGTGCCGGCGCCACGATGGCGACCGACCGCGTCGATTTCGTCCATGAAGATGATGCACGGTGAGCTCTGCTTCGCCTGTTCGAAAAGATCGCGGACACGGCTGGCACCAACGCCAACGAACATTTCGACGAAATCCGAACCGGAAATCGAGAAGAACGGCACTCCCGCTTCACCGGCAACTGCCCGGGCAAGGAGGGTTTTGCCGGTTCCGGGAGGTCCATAAAGCAGGACTCCCTTCGGAATCCGGGCGCCGAGCGCCTGGAACTTCTTCGGAGTCTGCAAAAACTCCTTGATTTCGTGAAGTTCCTGGACCGCCTCGTCCGCCCCGGCGACATCCTTGAAGTTGATCTTGGGGGCGTCAACAGCCATCTTCTTGGCTTTCGACTTGCCGAAACTCATTACCTTCGATCCGCCACCCTGCATCTGGTTCATCAGGAAGATCCAGAAGCCGAAGAACAGCAGGAACGGCAGCACATAAACAAGCATCGAGAGGATGGAACTGCCACCCGTGCCCTTGACCGTGGTCTCGACATTGTTCGAGTCGAGCTGGTTCAGCAGGCTCGGTTCAGTGTTGTTCGGATAGCCGGTTTCGAACTTCTCACCGTCACCTTCGGCCCCATCAGCCTTCACTTCGGTCACCTCAAGGGAATTGTCCTTGGTGTTCATCGTGACCTTTTCGATCTCGCCCTTGTCGACCTTCTGAAGGAACTCGTTGTAGGTCGGCGGCTCGGGGCCGCTGTCGGGACTGATCACGCGCTGAGCTACGAACGCAAGGATTACGACCAGCAGGATCGGGAACGCTGCGCTCTTGAAAAACCGTTTCAAATTGCCCTTGGATTGCTTTGTTTATGGCCTCGCCGGACGGTCCGGTCGTAAAGGCCGAAAAGTCAGACTAGCAGGCAGAAGATGGCGACTGATCTGACTTACAGAGTAGGAACGGAGTCTTCCGGAAGCTCGGCCACATAGTCGAGGTTGCGGTAGCGCTGCGCGTAATCGAGTCCGTAGCCAACAACGAAGGTGTTGGGGATCTCGAATCCGACATATTTAATGGGGATTTCAACCCGGCGGCGTTCCGGTTTGGTCAGCAGCGAGCAGACCTCTATCGAGGCTGGATCACGAGCCCGCAGGTTGCGCATCAGGTAGTTCAGGGTGAGCCCGGAGTCAACGATGTCTTCGACGATGAGCACGTCACGGTCGGTAATCGAATCGTCGAGGTCCTTGAGGATCCGCACCACGCCGGATGAATCGCGGGATGAGCCGTAGCTGGAAACAGCCATGAAATCGATCTCGCAGGGCACATCGAGGGCCCGCAGCAGGTCGGCAATGAAAATCACGGCTCCGCGAAGCACCCCGACCATCACCAGGTCCTTGCCCGCGTAGTCCCGGCTGATCTCAGCCCCGAGTTCACTGACCCGACGGTCCAGCTCTTCAGGGGAGATCAGCACCTGCCCGACTTTTGCTGATCGATCCATCTGTTTCCAGTCTATGGGGACGGGGCAGGTGTCGCGGTGATACGTACCGCTGAGCGGGTGTCTGGACGCAACCGGAAAGGATGGGCGACGGCCATGCCGGCCACCCAGATGATGCGGTCGCCGGACAGCACAAGCGGGATCCGGCGCCTCCTCGAACGCGGCACCGAGCCGTCGGTAAACAGGTCCTGAAGGTTCTTGCTGCCTTCCATCCCCAATGGCTGGATCCGGTCGCCGTCCTGCCAGCCACGGACGATGAAGCTGTGGCCGGTGGCGTCCAGGTCGAGGGTCGCCACCATGCCATCACCCGGCGTGTCGGGCGGATCGATGATTTCGGTGGAAATCTGCAGTCCGCCCCATTCGGCCGTTCCCGGGACCCCCAGCAAAACCGCTTCTTCTTCCGGCGCCGCCGTCCTGCCGGTTTCGACCGCAATGGTTCCGGCTTCCACGATGAGCGATGCACCACCGCCGAGGTCAACCGAGCCACCTTCGGGTGATCCGGCCAGCCGCCGGGCGAGTTCGGTCTGGGCAATCGAGAAGGGCACGGTGCGACCCAGTTCGCTTTCAGCCATCTGCCGGATAACCAGGCGCCACATCGCCGGGTGCGAGCCGTCGAGACCGGCCACAGCCAGCCCGCCGTCCGGCAGCCCTGCCGAATCGAGGATCGTGCCCGCCAGGCCTTCCAGCAGGTCTCCTTCTTCGAGAAGTTCCGACCTGGTCGCCGCGATGTTCGAGATCGCACCCGGATTGACTTCCCGCAGAAGCGGCAGGACTTCGGAGCGGATCCTCACCCGGGCGAAGGTCGGATCATCGTTGGTCCGGTCGAAAGCGACAGGCAGTCCGGCCGCGATCGCGAGTCCGCGGGTTTCGTGCCTTTCGAGTTCGAGCATCGGCCGTACGATCCGGCCATTGCGCGGTTTCATCGCGGCCAGTGCCCGGCGGCCGGGCGAAGCAGCCAGACGGTAAATCACTGTTTCGGCGACGTCGGTCCGGGTGTGACCGGCCGCGATCCAGTCACAGCCCCGTTCCGCCCTCAGTTCCTCAGCCAATCCGTAACGAAGCTCCCGGGCCCAGGCCTGGAGGTTGCCGTCGGGCTGGCCCGCCTGCCGGACAACAAGCTCGATTCCCAGCAGGTCGCAGACCTGCGCGGCTGTCGCCTGGTCAGCGTCAGCCTCCTCCCTCAACCCGTAGTTGACGTGGAGCGCCAGCGGCGGACCGGGTTTCAGAAATCCGGCAAGCCCGGCCAGCATCGCGACCGAATCGGGTCCGCCTGACAGCAGCGCGATCCCCCGGCTTCCGGGATCGATCAGGCCGGAACGTTCAACCGTGCCGGTGAGTTCTTCCAGTGCCTCACTGACCTGCCCGGCATCATTTCCGGACACGGGCCAGGTAAAGCGGGGTCGGTTGCGGGAAACCCTTGAGGTCAACCGCCCCGAGCGCGTCGAGTTCAAGGTCATCGTGCTCGCCGATTGCTTTCGCGATCGGTTCGGTGACCAGCACTTCGCCGCCCAGCGCGCGGTTGACCACCCGGTGGGCCAGGTTGACCTGGCTGCCGAAATAGTCACCGTCTCTGAACACCGCCTCGCCGTAATGAACACCGGCCCTCGGCTTGGGACGATCCTGGAACAGGGCCAGGAAGCCGACTGCCCACTCGACCAGGGTCACCGGGTCGTTCGAAACGACCATGACTTCATCGCCGATCGTCTTGACGATGTTGGCTTCCGGCGGCAGGGTCGCTTCGACCGCTTCCGTGAACTGCTCGATCACCGAGAACGCCTCGGCGTCACCTTCTTCTTCGGTGAACCTGGTGAATCCGGTCAGGTCAATGAAACAGAGGCTGATCCTGATGTGGTCGATCTCGGAATCACCACCGAACTCGTCTTCCATGTGGCCAACCACGTCCTGCTCGATGAAATACCGGACGTACCGGTCATGGAGGTATTCGAACAGTGGCCGCGTGGTCGGCGAAACGACCTGGACCAGGTTGCCCATTTCTTCCGAAATCTCGAGTGCCCCGAGACCGTCACGCATCATCGGTTCGTGCACGAACAGGTGGAAGAGCCTTACCTCTGCATCGGCAATTCGACGAACCGCCTGGGCGTAAACACGAACAAGCTGGAGTACCGCTTCGATCGGGAGCCCGGCATCGGCGACGCTGGCCAGCTTCGCGAGGGCATCAACGTCGGTTTCGGTCAGGTACCGCTCCCGGCCTGCCGGGGTGCCGAGCACCACCATGATCCTTTCGATCAGGTCTTCGGAAAGGCCGGTGCTGGCCGCAGCCTCTGAAATCGAGACCCCTTCACCCTGGTCAGCGAAGTACTCCTCGGAAAAACCGAATGCCAGCTTGCCGTCGCGGCCTGCCTGTTTCAGCTCCTCGAGGGAATGTCCACGCTCGCGCATCCGGGCCACAACCCGCGCCTGGGCGGCGGCCGCCGCTGTCCACTTGCCCTTGCGGACGGGAATCACCTTCTCGTCGGCCCATCGGGTCAACGTGGCCGGGGACACCCCCGCTCTGCGGGCCGCTTCGTTGAGGCTTATGCGCTGTTCCCCGGTCATTCGACAACGAGGCTACAGGCCACCGCCGCCGATCCGGGCCAAACGGTGCCTGACGGCCCCAGGCATGCGGCAGCGGGACCGCCGAAACGGCCCCGCTGCCAGCCTTGTCAGCTCCTCGCTATTCAGCGTGGATCTGGGTTACTTCGTCTCCTCGCTCGCCGGTCCGGATTCGAATCGCTTCGTCGACCGGGATAACGAAGATCTTGCCGTCTCCGATTTCTCCGGTTCTGGCGTGGCGC
The DNA here is from genome assembly GCA_049593795.1 of Solirubrobacterales bacterium. Taxonomy (GTDB): domain Bacteria; phylum Actinomycetota; class Thermoleophilia; order Solirubrobacterales; family 70-9; genus 67-14. The sequence continues at coordinate 15,274 of JBAWHK010000198.1, read as the reverse complement.
AGAATCGTTTCAACGATGAGGTCCTTGTCCGCGTCGGCCACGACGATCTCAAGCTTCAGCTTGGGTCGCACGTTGACGGTGACGGTTGAACCGCGGTACTGCTCGACAATGCCCTTCTGTCGACCAGATCCTTTGGCTTCAACGATGGAGATCGAGGGATACCCCTTCTCCAGCAGTTCGGACCTGATCGGCTCGAATGCTTCGTGTCGGATGAATGCTTCTATCTTTTTCATCTTTTCCCCTATGCCTTTTCAGTCGTTTCCAGGGGCGCTACCGGGGTACCGGCCATGGAGGGAGTGTGATTTGCGTGAGGGTATTCCGGCTGCGGGATGAAGGCTTCCGGGTATCCGTACATCCCGTGGCTCGAGATGTCCAGTCCGGCGTCTTCTTCCTCTTCCGAGACCCTGAGTCCGATCGTTGCCTTGATGGCAGCGAACACGATGTAGGACACGATCATCACGAACACGAAGGTGCCCACGACGGCGAGTGCCTGAACTCCGAGCTGACCGAAGGTCGAGCTCATGCTCTGGTCACCGAAGATCGAGTACCAGATACCTGATCCGGCTCCATCGACAACCAGTCGTGGCGATCCGAAGATGCCGACGGCGAGGGTTCCCCAGATACCGGCCAGACCGTGAGCGGAAAGCGCACCGATCGGATCGTCCAGGTACTTCTCGATGATCAGCACCGCACCAACAACCAGGATTCCGGCAAGGAAACCGATGATCGGGGCAGCCCAGTATTCGACGAACCCACAGCCTGCAGTGATACCGACAAGACCGGCGATCGCACCGTTGCCGGCCATGCCGACATCAAGCGTCTTGGTCTTGAGGTAGATGAAGAGGCTGGCGCCGATAACACCGGCGGCTGCCGCGAGCTGCGTGTTGAGCATTACTTCACCGAAGAACGAGCCTTCAGTGGCGAAGGTCGAGCCTCCGTTGAATCCGAACCAGCCGATCCAGAGAATGATCACACCGAGGCCGACCAGCGGCATCGAGTGTCCCGGGATCGCACGGGGTGAACCGTCCGGTCCGTACTTGCCTTTACGCGCACCGAGCAAGAGCAGTGCCGCAAGGCCACCGACAGCACCTGTCAGGTGGACCACCGAAGAACCGGCGAAGTCCATGACCGGCTTGCCACCGACGTCGGACAGCAGACCGCCGCCCCACACCGAATGGGCAACCACGGGGTAGATGAATGCGCCGAAGATGACGGCGTAAACGACGTAGGCGCTGAACTTGATGCGCTCCAGCGTCGTGCCCCAGACGATTGCCAGCGATACGGCGCAGAAGGCCAGTCCGAAAAGCATGAGCATCGCGGCGTCCGCTGTTACCGCGGTACCGAGGATGTCCTGGTTGAAGTGGAAGAAGAATCCGTCGGTTCCGACGAAGTCGGCGAGTCCGCCGGTGCCGAAGCCGGCGATTCCGTATCCGATGGCCCACCAGGCGATGGTGACGACGGCCAGGTTGATGAATATCTTGGCTACACCGGTGCCCGCATTCTTCATCCGGGAGAAACCAATCTCCAGGAACATGAAGCCTGCCTGCATCAGGAAGACGAGAATGGTGGCTACCGCGACCCAGACCATGTCCAGTTCGAGTGATTTGGCAGCCAGATCCTCAGCTACAGCAGCCGATGCCAACCCTGGCACAACCAGGGCGGCAAGCAGCGCCAGTACTGAGGCGAAGCCGAGTTTCTTGAAACTCATACGAGTAATTCCTCCTAAAACCCACCGGAGATTGACCGGCGGTCGCTTTTGACGATTTGCTGACCGGATAAACCTAAGTTTCCGGAGCAACCGTTCTTTTAGCCCGGCGGAGGAAAAGGTCGGGACAATGTTGTTCGTTTGTTAAACGGAGCCTAAAGCCCAGTCACAGAGCCAAAAATAATGTGAAGGTCGTCACTCAGCCGTCGTGGACGGATGCTGAAACCGGCGTTTCGGATGACTTTTGTCCATTTGGCGAAAGGCCATTGGTGTCTTCGTCGAGCACCAGCGCCGGTTCGGGTTCTGCTTTGTCTTCGGCCAGCAGGGAAGCTTCGTAGGCTTCGCGCTGCTTCTTCATTTTGCGTTTCGAGACCCAGCCGGCGGCGTAGTAGCTGCCGATCACGAAGGCCATCGCTCCGAACTGTGCGACCAGGGTTTCCACCGACGGGAAAACGCCAAGCCAGTTGCCCATCCAGAGTGGAATCTGGACGTCGATCGGATGGATTGGCAGCCAGCCAACGCCCTGCATTGTGCGCACCGTGGTGCCAACCATCGTGAAAAGAACCAGCGAGATCAGGACACCGGTGACGATCAGCAGCTTCTTGTAAGGCAGCTTGCTTTCGAGCTTGAAAGTGAGAAAGCCGACGATTCCCATGGCGGTCAGGCCGATCAGGACCCCGACCAGGACCGGACCGGTACCGGCCGCCAGATGGAGCGCCTGGAGGAACAGCACGGTTTCCATGCCTTCACGGAAAACGCTTTCGAATCCGAGCGCGTACAGCCCGAATACCGTGGCTCCACCGGCCGCTGCCCCCACCCCGACTGCTGAGGTCAGCTCTTTCGTTTTCTTGCGATGGGTTGCAATCCATTCGGTCCAATACACCTTGTGCAGGAACCAGTTGAGCACGATCAGGAGGACGCCGATCGCCATCAGGCCGACCACCGCCTCAACTTTCTCGCCGTATTTGGCGAAAGATCCGAGCAGGGCAACCATCGCCGCGTAGGACAGCACGCTGGCCGGGATCGCCAGCAGGGCACCGCGGTAGACGGGTTTGCGCAGGTAGCGGCGGGCCCCGATCATCGAAGCGGTGATCGCGGCGATGATCAGGATCGCTTCGAGGCCTTCACGGAAGACGATCAGGGCCGCATTGGTGATCACGGTGCCGTCGCTGGTGCTCGATCCGGTGATCTTGTGGGCGTCTTCGATCGCCGACTTGAGTTCGATCAGGGTCGGCTGGACTTCGCGGCCGCTGTCGCCATTGGCGATCTGGGTTGCGAGTCCCGGCAACCCGCGGGCGCCGTACCAGAACAGACCTTCGATCTCGACGGAAAGGCCGGGATCGAATCCACGCAGTTTGACTTCCGGTCCGAATTCAAAAAAGGCGTAGGCTGAAAGCCGGTTCTGTTCGGCGATGTCGTAGTCCCCGGCATTGATCGCGTTCATCATCTGGTCGAGGCTGATGTCGACCAGGTCATAGTCGGCGTCCTCGCTCGAACCCTGCCAGTCCTCCGGGAACATCGCTTCCGCCGAATCGGCGATCTCGTTGCTGATCGCCTCGATTTCGGAAGGACTCCTTACGTTCCTGCCCGAGGTTGCATCCTTCAGGTAGCTCTGGACCTCGTTCACTTTCGCCAGCAGCGCCCTGGTCGCTTCCGGATCCTGTTGCAGCAGGTCGGATGAAAGGTCGGTCAGTGACTGTTCAGCACCGTCGGCAAAAGCGATCCCTTCCTGAATTTCGAAGTCACGGGTCACTTGCCCGTCGGAGACGCCGCGTCCGTATTCGACCGGCACCAGATCGATGAAACGGCCGAATTGCGCGGCGCGTCGCACTTTGTCTTCAGGGGTCAGCGGCGATGCGACGAACCCTTCGAGGTGCGTGGTCGCCTGGGCTGCGGCCCGGTCGAACATCTGGATGTCGCTGGTCAGGCCGGCTTCACCGATCCGGTCGAAGTCGCGGTCGACGACGATCGCCTGGTTTACCCCCCGGTCCTCTACATAACGGGCCCTGATGATGTTCCAGTAACCGGCGGTAAGGGCTGTCTGTTCAGCGAAGCGCGGGAAGTACCGGTTCTGGCCGGCTTCCCGGGACGCTTCAAGACCGATGTTGACCCTTGCCTGATAAGTGTCGAGCAGGTCTTTCTCAACCTGGGCCGCGGCGTCTTCGGGGGACAGGTCACCGGATTCGAGGCCTTCGAGGGCGTCGGCCGCTTCGACTGTCAGTTTCGAGAATTTGGTTGATGGCCGGAAGTCGCGAACAAGCAGCCAGCTTTTGGCGTCATCGGTCCGTCCGGCCTCGGTGAGCGCGATCGTGGTTATGTAGGAAGCGTGGCGCAGAGCCGAAAGCGAGTCGCCCTGGGCGGCCCCCAGCTTGATTCCGTCACGGTTCCTGGTTGCGCCTACCGCGTCTCCAAGCCCGGCTTCCAGCAGTTCGTACTGCTTCGGAGCGAATCGTTTCAGTTGGTTTGCTGGCCGGCCGGAGAGGAGCTGGTCCGGTGATTTGAAGGCTGGTGCTTCATCTCCGAGGGTGAGCGCTGTCCGGGCCTCGGAGAACTGCTGTTCGATTCCGGCTTCAAGCTGCCAGGGTGCTTCGGGCCCGGCGGCGACTGCTTTCGGAACGGGTGTTGAGAGAGAAAGCAGGAAGAGGGCGATCGCCGCAATCGAAATCGCGACGATCGCGCCAGCTCGGCTGGGTGAACCGGGGTTTCTTAGTTCAGCCGGGCACACGAACGTTTACGCCTCCTGGATCTCCACGCCGGCGTCCTTCGCTGCCTGGGTGATCTGACCGGCGATTTTCTCTGCCTGCGCCTGCATTTCGGCGCCCAGCTGGTCGGCCTGCTCGGGGCTGAACTTCTCGCCTCCGGCTTCGCGGTCCCGCAGGTCTTCGGCGCGGGCCAGCAGGTCGCTCAGTTCAGCAGCGGTCTGTTCTGCCTGGTCCGGGTTCTCTGCAGCGATTACCGGTTCGATTTCTTCGTAGGTGAAGTTGATGCCGGTAAGGATGTCAGCGATATCCGAAAGGCGCGAAGTCGCGACGAACCCTGATTCATCCTGACTGCCCTGTCCGGCGATGAAAGCCGAGTTTTTCCACTGTTCGAAATATTCGGACATGGTCGGGGTCATCACCGTGATTGCCGTGAACGCATCGGAGTCGTTGATCACGATTTCCTGGGCATCGGCGTCAAGGTTGTTTGCCTGCCGGTCCATCTCGTCGGCGGTGGCTTTGAGGATGTTGGCGTTCGGCAGGCCTTCGCCGAAGTCGACTTTGCCATCGCAGTTCGTATCCGGTTTGACTCCGGCGACGATCAGGTCCTCATTCGTGCCGTAAAGCGATGTTTCGAGCAGGAAGAACAGGTTGCCGGGCTGCTTCATTATTTCGCCGTCCGGCAGGGTGAGGTTGAACGACACGGCGCTTGCCGGATCGGAAGCGTCAGATCCGGCGTCGAGGTCGGTGTCGTACTGGGCGGTGCGCGGGATGCCGGCGACGATGCCTTCCATCTCTTCGTAATTCGGGTTGGCGGCTACGAATGCGTCTTTGGCGTCGGTCAACGCGGCGTCAACGGCTTTGCATTGGTTCGCGAGAAGTTTCCTGTAATTGAAGTCGTCGGCTTTGGCCAGTTCGTAGTAGGCGTCAGCAGCGGCTTTCATCTTGGCCGTGTTGACAACCAGTTCTGCCGAATGGTCGGTGAGGTAGGTCTTGGTGGCGGTCAGGCCCCCGTCTTCCTCGGAGTTCGAACTGCTGTCATCGCTGCCGCAGGCAGCAAGGGTGAGCGATACGGCTAGTACTGGCAGCACGAGCATCGCGCTCATCCATCGACCGGACTTCTTCAAAACGTTTCCCTTCAATTTTGGACGATCTCTCTGGACTTTAGATAGGCCAGCCAAAGAGCTAGTTCGGAGACCCTAACGCAATCCGCACCGGAATGATCGGATTAGGCTGCCAAGGCAGTCTCGACGTCCTGTCGCGAGGCCGCCGGATCCACCTGCCAACTACGCCGATTCAGAAAAAAGCAGGCCCACGGTCCACCAGCCCTTTATATAGAGCTTCCTGGATCGTCTCCCTCACCTGCTCGGAAAGGTCGAATACCAGTGAGCGGTCTTCGCTGGCACCCGGCCCGTATCCGGACAGATCGATCGGCTCGAGGAATTCGATCCGCCAGCGAGACGGCAGTGGCAACAGTCCGAGCGGGCCGAGCCAGGGGAAAGTCGGGGTGATCGGAACGTACGGTGCTCCCGTCAGTTTGGCGAGGGCTGATGACTCGCCAAGCTTCGGATAGATCTCCTCGGATCCGACAACTGCCACCGGAACGATCGGGGACCCGGTCTCGAGCGCCACTTCGACGAAACCTCCACGGCCGAAACGCTGAAGGCGGTACCGCTCGGAGAACGGCTTGCCGAAACCCTTGACCCCTTCCGGAAACACCATCACCGGCTGATCCTGGTTGAGCAGACGGCCCAGATTGGCCGGGTTGGCCGCGACGCCACCGATACGTCGGATGAAATAGCTGACGAAAGGCAGGTCAAAGGCCCAGTTCAGAACCAGAGCCTTGGACCAGCGTGGCAGCGGATGCTCCTTCTGGATCGCGGTTCCGATCATTGTTGCGTCGAACGGAAATACCGATCCGGCGTGGTTCGCAACCAGCAGGGCCCGGCCGTGACCGGGCACGTTGTGGACACCTTCGACCTGGACCCGCCACCACGCCCGGTAAAGGAAATCGAAGATCGGAAAGGCAGCCTCGGCGAATTCTTCGTCGAATCCCCATTCGTCTTCGTGGTACTCACCGGCTAGACGTCGGAGCATCCGTTCCGATGAGCTCTGGACTATTGACGCCCATTCGAGTGCGAGCTCGGTCGTACTCACCGCGAACTCCCCTGACGCTTGACGCTCCTCACCGGCGAGCCCGGGTGGGGTGCGGGAAAGAGTGCCTGGATCCCGGATTCTTTCGTGGCAAAATCACGAGCGGCACCTTCGGCGTCAAAAGCGAGTTCGTATCCCACTTCTTCCCTCAGACGGCGGTTGTCGCATCCCCGGCCATAACGCAGGATCAGGCGACCGTCATCTGACATCGCACCGCTGCCGAGCATGTCCCCGACGCGCTTCAGCAGGGGTCCCGCGACTATCGGCGGGATGCCTACTGCGGTCTTGCCGGCGAGGCGGAGTATCCGGCTCAGCGAGATCGCTCCGTCAGGGGCGACGTTCACCGCACCACGGACCGGGTTCAGGGTTGCGGCAGCCAGGGCACCGGTCGCATCGGTGGAATGAAGTGGCTGAAGACGCGGGTCCCAGCCCATCTGGGTGGGAATCACCGGCAGCGAGAGGTATCTGGTCAGGGGATTGTCGAGGCCAGGACCAAGTTCGGTCTGGAAACGCAGCATGTTGCAGATGATCCCGGGGTGCCGGCGCGAAAAACTGTCGAAATAACCTTCGAGCTCGCCGATGTCGCGTTGGAACCGGGTGTTGAGCGGGTATCTCCGGGCCATGTCTTCGGTGAAGAAAGATGGTGCCGCCGGCGAGCTGCCGTAGATCGCGGCGGACCCACGCACCACCAGCGCCCGCAGGCCGGGAATCTTCTCGCAGGCTGCCAGAAGCTGGAGCGTTCCGATCACGTTGATGTCGTGAAGTGCCCTTGAAGGTCGACCGCTTTCCGGGTACCAGAGGATTCCGCAGTGGACCACCACGTCGGGTTTGAGCGTTGGCAACAGACGGGAAATGACCGGGTTCCGGATGTCCGCCTCGACGAATTCAGTCCGCTCGAGGTCGACTTTTGGCGGCGAAGTATCGATGCCGATGATCTCGCCGACACCCGGATTGCGCTCAAGGGTCCTGGCGAGCTCTGATCCCCAGTGGGTAGCGACCCCAGCGATCACCACCCGGCCCTGCCTGGCCATAACTAACCGTCAACTTGAGGCTTAGACTTAGCCTCTAATTCGGCTACACGACTGGTAAGCGCGTCAATCTTGTCTTCAAGCTGGCGAATTTCGTCCCGGCTGACCAGACGCATGCCTTCGAGGGTTCCACGGGCTCCCTGACCACGCTTTGAGACCTCATCGACGAGTCCCTGGGCACGGTCCTTGGTCTTTTCCGAAAGGCCCTGAGCCTGCACCCGGGTCTTCTCGGTTGCAGCGAAGGCTCCCTCGATCGCCTCACGAAGGCCATCGGGTATGCCGCGTCCACTCTCTTTATCTTCACTGTCAGCCATCGACCTAGTTTATCCACGTATTTCCCCGCCACACAATCAAGATGCCCGCAAACCTGAACCCACTCGAACCTGCGACCACCGACGCACTGCTCACCGGAGACCCGAGGCAGGCCTTCGCCCTCGCCCAGTCATTGATGGTCCAGCCGAAGATGAGCCATCAGGCCCGGGGCCTCTGGGGCTACACCGGTGTCACATCATCCGGTTCCGGGCTAAGCGTGCAATCGACCGGGGTCGGTGGGCCCGGGGTGGTGGCGGTGCTTGGAGACCTCGCCGGTTTCGGGGTTCGCCGGGTAATCCGGCTGGGGACCTGCATCGCGGCCGCGGGCCAGTTCGCGCCAGGGCAGGCCCTGCTGGTCGAGCAGGCGATTGGCAACGACGGCGCTTCTTCGACTCTCAACGGGTCGCAGGTCCAGACGGGTCCGGATCCGGGCCTGCAGCAGCTCCTCGACGGAATCGCCCCCCTTGCGACGGTGTCCAGCCACGATGTTGTCGCCCGATTCGACCCGAACGGCCCCGCTCCACTCGAAGGTGCCCTCGTTCGTGATCTTCAGACCGCCGCGACCTTCGCCATGGGGAGCCGGATGAAAGTCAAAACCGCCGCACTGTTAATAGTGGCCGGCTCCGGCGAGTTCGCAACGCTTTCCGAAGCTGACCTGACCGGGCTGCTCACCGAACTCGGCCAGGAAGTCGTGGCCAGGCTCCACGAAACCGACACCTGACCCTCTACCAGAGGTTCAGGCTTGGCCCGGATGAAACTCTATTTCGTGTCTTTTTTCGGAGTACGCGGTTTCCGGGTGGTCGACGAAACCAACGGGGCTGAACCCGGCCCCTGGGATGCTTCGAGTTCTTTCACGTTCTTCTTCAATTCCCGCACCTGGCTCAAAGCGCTGTCGAGACGGTCCTCGCTCTCCTCGAGACGATCGGAAAGCACCCTCACCCGGCGTTCGAGCCGCTCGGCTGAGTCCTGTGACGACAGATTGAGAGCCCCCATGGCTGCCCGCTGCGCGTCGTTGGCTTTGTCGCGGGCAGCAACCGCTGCCGAGACCGCCTGACCGAACGCCGGACTGCTGATCAGCGCCTGGGCAATGTCGGCCGCTGCCTTCTCGCCCTTGGACTGGACCCGGTCCCTGATTCCATCACCGTCTTCGCTCATGTCACTATCGTAATCCAGAAGCAGGCGGACAGGCACCAGTAGAGGGTATGAACGGGCCGCGTTGAACCCGTCTGCGATACGGTTTCGGTGCCGCATCTCGGGAGAGTGTCGGCCGTGTCTGTTTTAGTTGGGAACCACATTTTGTCAAAGGGCTCTAAGTCGACACGCCGGATTCACTTGGCCGCGTTTATAGCGGCATTCTCCTCCCTGCTCCTTTTCGGCTTGATACTTGGCAATTCACCCGCCAAGTCCGCCTCTTACGGCCCCGCGGCACCGGCCACTGTTGCCGCCGCCGTACCCGCGGACAGTGCTGATACCGCCGCCAGCGTCCAGACCGAATCGGCCGCCGAAGAAACGACCGAGCCCGACGCGACGACACCGCCGAAGACGGTCAGCCCGACGACGGACACGAATATTGGTGGGGCTGCACCCGAAGATTCACCGGCCTCCGGAAACGATCAGGAAAGCAAGCAGAACGACGCCCCGGCCCGCGAGCCAGCTTTCGTCGAGCAGGATCCCGACCTTGACAATGGCGGCGCATCCCCGGACGACGTCGACGCCGACGATCCCTTTGTCCTTGACCGCCTCAACGTTCCGAACTTCGTCATCGACAACTTCGAGATCCCGCCGTTCCTGCTTCCGATCTACCAGGCCTGCGGCAGTGAGTACGGCGTGCCGTGGGAAGTGCTCGCCGCGATCAACCGCATCGAAACCAACTTCGGTTCGAACGTCGGCACTTCCACCGCCGGGGCTTACGGCTGGATGCAGTTCATCCATTCCTCATGGGTCGAATGGGGCGTCGACGCTAACGGCGACAAACTGAAGGACCCGTACAACCCGGTTGACGCGATCTGCGCCGCTGGCAACTACCTTCAGGACTTCGGTTACGCCGAGGATCCGTACGACGCGATCTTCGCTTACAACCACGCTGACTGGTATGTCCAGGACATCCTTGAACACGCCAAGGCCTACTCGGCGATTCCGCCCGAAGTGATCACCAGCCTCACCGGACTCACCGAAGGCGCGCGCTTCCCGATCGCTTCCGACTCGGCTTCATACGAAGGCGAGATCTCAACCGAAGAAGCCAAGAAGAACGGCACTGCCTCCCAGGACGTTGCTTCCTCGGCCAACCGCACATCGGTTTCGATCTCGGCTGAAGCCGGCGCCCCGGTCATCGCGGTCAACGACGGTGAAGTCAGCAGCATCGATTCTGAAACCGGAACCGTGGTCCTTGAAGACGTCTACGGCAACCGCTACTCCTACGCCGGACTTGGTTCGGTCGCGCAGGTCCACCCCGTCCCGATCCGCAAGAACGACGACGAGTCCGGCGAAGCAGCCGACATCGGTCAGTCCGAAGACGCAGCCGCCCCGGATCAGGCCCTCGAGATGGGTGGGATCAAAGCAACCGACGAACCCGACCCGGAAACGGTTGACACTAAGGCTCAGGCAAAGGGTGAGGCTTCGGCCGACGATTCCGACATCAGCGAAGTGCTGGTTGACCCTGACGCCGCTGCCCAGGCTGCGGCCGACCAGGCTGCTGGCACCGACTCATCTACCGACACCGGTTCCGACGATCCCATGGATGTCGCCGCCGACCGTCGCGCCGAGCAGGATGACCTGTCTGCCCAGACCCAGGCCAACGAAGAAGTCCTCAACACCGAGGACATGCGCGGACGGACCTACGCCAGTCCTTTGCGCCCCAGTAACCAGAGCCGCGCCACCATCCAGGGCCAGTCCACGAAGATAGTCACCCCAGCCGGTTCGATCGAGGGCGTTGACGGCAAGCCCGGCGACTACCTGATCTACGACGGTTCCAAGGCTGGCGTTTACCGCTTCAAGCCCGGTCAGGCTGAGCTGCTGCCGCTGAAGAAGGGCTCGCGAGTGATCGCCGGAACTGTCCTCGGCCGTCTCGCAGACACCTCCAGTTCATCAATCAACTTCTCGGTCAAGCCCGGAGGCGATGATGCTCCGCAGATCGATCCGAAGCCTTTCCTCGACGGCTGGAAGCTGCTGGCCGAAACCAACATCTACAACGCCCAGGGCAAGGATCGTTTCGCTGATCGCCTTGGCATCGGCGGCGTACTGCTGCTCTCCAAGGCCGCCCTCCAGAAGCGTGTCCTTGCCGACGACAGCCTCCAGATTGGTGAATGTGACCGCCAGTACATCGCGCACGGCGTAATCGACCGTCGCCTGCTGGCTGCCCTCTCGTTCATCAGCGAGAAGGGTTACGACCTGCTGATCACTTCGCTCTATTGCGGACGTGAAGTTTCGATCACCACCTCCGGCAACATTTCCAACCACAGCCGGGCTATGGCCGCCGACATCGCCGCTATCAATGGTGAAGTCGTAACCCCTGGCACCCAGGGACCCGGTTCGTTGACCGACCAGGTCGCCCAGTTGCTGCTCTCTCTCCAGGGAATCATGTCCCCGGACGAAGTGATCACCCTGATGAGCTACCCGCAGCCGGCTGGTTTCGCGATGGGCGACCACGGCGACCACCTCCACCTCGGGTTCAGCCCGACCGCCGATTCTGACGTTCCCGGCGGTTCCGTCCAGTCCGCCCTGGGCGCGGAACAGTGGCAGCGACTGACCGAGCGCCTCGGCCAGATCCGCAACCCTGAAGTACCGACCACTCCGTCGGACGACGCACTTCCGGCTGAAAAGTCGGACAAAGACAAGTAGCCGCGATCAGCCCGCTATTCGGGTTCGTCCAGATCGAGTTCCCGGGCAGCCTCCCACTTGAGGATGGCCGCTACCTCGATCGTCAGGGAGAAACCTCGCGGGTCCTCGCTTTCGGTACGGAAGGCGCACTGCCGCCCGCCCGGCGCAAACGTCGCCGACCGAAGCAGTCGGTGCATCGTGACAAGCCGACCACGGTCACCGTGACCACTGTCACCATGATCAGGGCCTACGAGCCGCTCGGCACCGAGACCGAGGCTCAGACCTGGATGTCCAGACTGGAAAGCGACGAAGTCGCCCAGGAACTGCTGGACGAAGCCTTGACCACGCTTGACCGGGTGCTGGCCGCTGAAGCCAGCGCATCGGGCCGGCCTTACGCGCAGGCCCCCGCGCTCGAACAGATCCTCACCGCAAAGATTGGCTTCGGCGACGGGGACCACGTTTCGGAGGGCCGGTTCACTGACGCCATGGACATCGATGCCCGTGGCGGCACTGCCGGTTCCAAACGGGAACGAGTCTCCCGTACCCGTCCGCTGGCCAGGATCGCCGCGATCATCGGCGGCAAGGACACTGCCCGGGCCTGCGAGTTCCTGGTTCCGCGAATCCGGGCCGACCTTGATGCCGGCCGGGTCCTGACCGCCGCCCTGACGATCGAAAATGCGATGCGGGCGACCGTGGTCGAAATGGACCCGATGCTGGACGACCCGGACCACGAACGTGATCTCGACCGGCTTGAAACGATGCTGCCCGACCTGACCACCATGACCGATTCACTGCTCACTGAAGCCCGCCCCTGGGCTGGGTTGGCCGAGTCGCTTGAGGAACCGCTTTCGATTGCCGAACGGATCATTCGGCGCCACCGGGTCCTCACCCAGTAACGAAACTCAGCCCGGTTCGATCCCGAGCGCGCGCAGCACCGATTCGTCCTCAAGCGATGTCGCAACCAGGTCGGCCTGCTCGAGTTCGACTCCCGGCACTGATGGGATACCGATCACGAAAAGCCCTGCCGCGACTGCGGCGGTAACGCCCGAAGGCGAATCTTCGAGCGCGATCACCCGCTTGCCGGGCTCCACCCCCAGCTGGCTGCATCCCTCCAGATAGGCATCGGGGGCGGGTTTCGCTTCGGGCACTTCATGACCGCTGATCACGGCATCGAAAGCCATGTCGGTCTGGGCTACTTCGTGGGAGCGTTCAATGAACATGCGCGGGGAGTTGGAAACAAGGGCCACTGGCACCCCTGCCCGCAGGAGCAGATCGACCAGTTCGCGGGCCCCCACCATGGAATCAACGCCACCTTCGAGTTCAGCCAGCACCAGTTCGTTGAGCTCATCCATCAGTTGCGCTTCATTGCCGACCTGATCGAGGTATCGACCCAGTTTCTGCGATGCGAGCTTCTCCGACGAACCGACCAGTCCTCGTTTGTGTTCAATCGTGAATTCATGGCCGTGTCGCTTGAACAGTTTCTGTTCGGCCCTTGTCCAGACCGATTCCGTGTCCAGCAGGAGGCCGTCATTGTCGAATAGCACAGCTTCGGGATAAGGCATGCGGCCAGACTAATACTCGGGCACCCTGATCTGATTTCCAATATTTTTGGTGACGCCGATACAGAGTGGCTGTTCACGGGTTACAGACAGTGAGCACGAAACACAATGCAGATGCCACACCACAACTCGCCAGCCGTAAAGGGGAAAGTCGCGGGCCGTCAGGTTCGTTTCCTGCTGCTGTTCTTTGCGCTTTTTTCGGTCGCCCTGCTTGTTCTGGCGACGATCGCGATCGCGTCCCCTTCCGCTGCCGGTAACGCCCCGCAGCCCCCGCTTGAGCTGCCCGCACCCACCGATGGCGCTGGCGTTTCGGTTAGTGGCGCCACCGTTTCTTCTGACAAAGCAGCTTTCTGGATCATCGGAGGGAAGCCCGATCGCACAACCGGTCGCATTGCCGCTCGATTCAGCACCTCACAATTGAGTGACGGCAGCGGGGTTTACCGGGTAAAGCGCAGTGTCGCCTCGCGGATGGCTGCCCAGCTCCAGAGGAAAGGCCGCCTGGTTTATTCCGAGCCTGACGTTCAGGCGGTCACCAGCGGTTATCCGGAGGATCTGTACCAGAGCGAAGAGTGGTGGCTGAACCGGATTGTCAATACGACTGACACCACCCCGCCTGAGGTAACCGAGTTCAGTCCGGAACTCGCACTTATTGAAGAGTCGGTTGATCCGCTCCATCCCGACCTGCTGAACGCCCGTCTGGCCGGCTCGCTTTCCCTCGGTCCGGATGAGGACTGGCATGGCACCGCGATCGCCGCGATCGCCGGTTCTCCCGGGGAGGGTCTTGGCATCCGGGGTGTCTGGCCCGGCATGAAAATGCGCCTGGTGCCGATGGGCACCACATGTTCCACTGCCAGCAAGGCGGTAGTCAAGGCGGTAAAGGCCGGCAGCAAGGTGCTCAACATGAGTTACGGCTTCCCGTCTTCGAGCTGCTTCACCCATTACGTCGCGACTGAGTTCGCGGTGAAGAAGGGTGTCTTGCCAGTTGCGGCTGCCGGAAACACTTTTGGTGCGGGTGGCAATACGGCGATGCGTCCGGCCACCGATCCGCATGTGCTTTCGGTTTCCGCGGTTGATGCCAATTCCGAAGTAGCTCCTTTCGCCACCCAGAACCCGCAAGTTGACATCACTGCCCCGGGCGTCGGGATTTTCGCTCCCACCATCGGTCGGACTGAAACCGCGGCCGGGACCAGTTCGGTCAGGCGGGGCTGGGCTGAGGTCAGTGGAACCAGTTTCTCGACCCCGATGGTTGCGGCGGCCGCGACCTGGCTGTTTCAGTCTCGTCCCAACCTCGATGCCCGGCAGATCGGCCGTGCCCTCACTTCTTCCGCGACTGACGGTGGCGCCCCCGGACGTGACCCGAAGTTCGGGGAGGGAATCCTCAACATCGAGGCAGCCCAGACCGTGACCGCGCCAGCCCGGGACCGGATGGAACCGAACGATGACATTGACTGGCTCAATGGATCGATCTTGAAGAAGAAGTCCCGTTTCCTTTCGAAGCCGCGCGCAAAGAAGCGCAAATCAGTGGCCGGGACGCTCACCAGAACGAAGGATACGGCCGACGTTTATCGGGTGAAGATCCGTGCGCGAAGCCGGGTGCTGATCACCGGGGCCCAGTATCAGGGCGACATCCGGCTGGATGTCCTGAAGTCGAAAGCGAAGTCGATCGGCAAGCCGGGCAAGAATCTGATTGTCAGGTCGGACCGGCCACGAACGAAGACTGAAGGGGTCAGGGTGACCAACCGGAAGGGGAAGCCCCAGACTATTTACGTCTCGATCACCCCGAGCCCGCGCACCTACGTCGAGTATTCGGAGTACCGACTTTCCGTGATCCGCTAGCCCTCAGCGGGGTTCGAGGATCACGACCGGTATCTGCCTCTCGGTCCGCTCCTGATACTGCTCGTACGAGGGGTAAACCTTGACCGCCATCGGCCAGAGTCGTTTGCGCTCCTCTTCGGTCGCGATCCGGGCGTGGACTTTTCTGATCTCGGGACCCACCTGAAC
>JBAWHK010000197.1:0-12094 GCA_049593795.1 Solirubrobacterales bacterium | reverse complement strand
ACGAAGGATGGCCTGACCAGCAACGGAAACCCGACCCGTTCGGCGATCACGCCGGCTTCGTCAGCCGAAAGCGCGGTTCCGTAGGGCGGCGGTTTGATGCCGAGCTTGTCGATCATCGCGCCGAACTTGGCCCTGTCTTCCGCCTGGTCGATCGCTTCGACCGGTGTTCCCAGCAACGGGATCCCGGCATCTTTCAGGCCCTGCGCGAGCTTCAGCGGGGTCTGCCCGCCAAACTGGACGATCACCCCTTCGGGCTTCTCGACTTCGCAGACAGCGAGCACGTGTTCGAGGGTCAACGGCTCGAAATACAGTCGATCCGAAGTGTCGTAATCGGTGGAAACAGTTTCCGGGTTGCAGTTGATCATCACGGCATCTCGACCACATTCACGCACGGTCATCGCGGCGTGAACACAGCAGTAGTCGAACTCGATGCCCTGACCGATCCGGTTGGGGCCAGCCCCGAGGATCACTACCGAGGGGTTGTCTCCGCGACGCACTTCCGAAGGTGACCCTGGCTGCTCATGGGATGAGTAGTAGTAAGGGGTCGCCGCTTCGAATTCGGCGCCACAGGTATCAACCGAGTTGTAGATTCGTTCCAGGCCTTCGGTGCCGTCGCCTTCGTTTGCCAGCAAGCTGAGTTCCCGCAGGAACCAGGGGTCGATCTTCGTCTGCTCGCCGACCTCCTCAACCGAAATGCCGCGACCGAGCCCAGCCAGGACCAGGTCGATTCGTCCCGGCGTCGGAATCGCGATCTGTTTGAGCAGTTCCGCGTCGTCGGTGGGTACTTCGCATTCCGAATCGAGTTCGCGGGAAGCCATTGCCTTGGCGAACGATTCGCGGAAGGTACGTCCGATCGACATCACTTCGCCGACGCTCTGCATGTAGGTCGAGAGCTTTTCGTCAGCACCCGGGAACTTCTCGAAAGCGAAACGGGGGATTTTGGTGACGACGTAATCGATTGTGGGCTCGAACGAGGCCGGGGTCGCCCGGGTGATGTCGTTCGGGATCTCTTCCAGGGCGTATCCGACCGCCAGCTTGGCGGCCATCTTCGCGATCGGGAAACCGGTCGCTTTCGATGCCAGCGCTGACGAACGTGAAACCCGCGGGTTCATTTCGATTACGACGATCTCGCCGTCGGCGGGGTTCACGGCGAACTGGACGTTGGAGCCGCCGGTTTCGACGCCGACTTCACGAATCACCTTGATCGCGATGTCACGTAGCGACTGGTAAACCGGGTCGGTCAGGGATTGTGCCGGCGCCACAGTGATCGAGTCTCCGGTGTGGACACCCATCGGGTCGACGTTTTCGATTGAGCAGATGATCACAACGTTGTCGTTGCGGTCGCGCATCACTTCGAGTTCGAATTCGCCCCAGCCGATAACTGATTCCTCGACCAGCACCTGGCCGATCGGGCTCGCAGCGATTCCTTTCGCAACCACCTCGGCCAGTTCCTCGCGGGTTTCGGCCACTCCACCACCCTGGCCACCCATCGTGAATGCGGGCCGGATGATGGCCGGCAGCGAAGCGCCACCGTCATCAAGCGACTTGAAGGCTTCTTCGACGCTTTCGACGGTGATTGACCAGGGGATCCTGATGTCGGCATCGTTCATCACCTGACGGAACACTTCGCGGTCCTCGCCCCTGATGATCGCGTCACGGTTCGCGCCGATCAGTTCAACCCCGTACTTCTCGAGGGTGCCGTCGGCGGAAAGATCCATCGCCAGGTTGAGGGCGGTCTGACCACCGAGGGTCGGCAGCAGCGCGTCGGGGCGTTCCTTCTCGATGATCGCAGTCACCGATTCCGGGACCAGCGGTTCGACGTAGGTACTGGTCGCGAATTCCGGGTCGGTCATGATCGTCGCCGGATTCGAGTTGACCAGCACCACTTCGTAGCCCTCTTCCAGCAGAACCTTGCAGGCCTGCACACCGGAATAATCAAACTCGGCTGCCTGGCCGATCACGATCGGGCCGGAGCCAACCAGCATGATTTTTTTGATGTCGTCGCGGCGGGGCATCAGCGGGCCAACTCGAGGAAGCGGTCAAAGAGGTGGCGGGAGTCACGCGGACCCGGGCCCGCCTCTGGGTGATGCTGGACGGTCATTGCTTTGGCCTCCGGAAGGCGAAGTCCCTCGACCGTGCGGTCGTAGAGGTTGATGTGTGAAAGCACGGCGGGACCGAAGTCGGTCTGCCAGCGGACCGGTTCGTCGGAATCGATCGTCTCGCTGCCCCCTGGTCCGCGCACGGCGAACCCGTGGTTCTGTGAAGTGATTTCGATTACCCCGGTCTCGAGGTCTTTTACCGGGTGGTTGGATCCGCGGTGACCGAAAGGCAACTTGAAAGTTTCTAGGCCGACTGCGCGGCAGAGCAGCTGGTGGCCAAGGCAGATCCCGACCATTGGCCGTTTGCCCACGAGTTCACGAACGGTCGCGACGACCTGTTCAACTGCGGCCGGGTCGCCCGGGCCATTGGCCAGAAAGATCAGGTCCGGATCGCGGTCAAGGACTTCCTGCGGGCCGACACTGCATGGCAGCAGCGTCACCCGGCAACCGCGCTGGACGAGCTGCTCGACGATGCTCGACTTGATTCCGGTGTCGATCGCGACCACGTGCGGACCGTCGCCGGCAAACTCGACCGGGTCCTGCGGCGTCACGGTGCTCGCGAAGTCGGCCCCGGCCATCGCCGGTTCGGCCTGAATCCTGGCCGCCGCGTCTTCGGTGGGCACATCGGCCGGGAAGATCCCGCCGCGCATCGCGCCCTGGTCGCGGATGTGGCGGACCAGCGCCCGGGTGTTCACCCCGGTGATCGCCCAGACCCCGTTTGCTTCCAGCCAGTCGAGCCAGCCGCCTTCGGCGGTGGCGGCATCGTCCCCGTTGCGAGCTTCACGCATGATCACGCCACGGGCGTGCGGTTTGCCCGATTCCATCGCCGAGGGAGACACCCCGTAATTGCCGATCATGGTGTAGGTGAAAGTGATTATCTGTCCGGCGTATGACGGATCGGTAACCGCTTCCTGATAGCCGGACATCGCCGTGTTGAACACGACCTCCCCGACTCCGCCTTCAAGCGATCCACAGATCGAACCTTCGAAACGGGTGCCGTCTTCAAGCAGTACGTATCCGGCGCTCAAGCTGCTCATGCCACGCCCATGCTGAAACTGCGGAGTCGATATGCGATCTGTCCGTTTGCCACGGTCATCAGTACTCGTCCATTCAATGTTTTTCCTTCACACCAGGAGTTACGGGAGCGGCTTTCGTACCCGTCTTCACCGACCACCCATTCCGCCTCCAGATCAACGAGGCAGAGGTTGGCGGTGGATCCCTCGGTCAGGCTGAACGGTTCGATGTCGAACGGTTTCCCGCCCGAACCGAGCTTTTCGATCAGCAGAGGCAGGGGAATCACGCCGGGTTTGACCAGATCGGTGTAGATCGACGAGAAAGCGGTTTCGAGGCCGGTGACCCCCATCATCGCCGCTTCGTACGGGACTTCTTTTTCGTGCGGCGCGTGCGGCGCATGATCGGTCGCGATGCAGTCGATGGTGCCGTCAAGCAGGGCTTCGATCAGGGCCTGTCGGTCATTCTCGGTCCTGAGTGGCGGGTTCATCTTGTGCCGGTTCGCGTCCAGATCTCGCACAGCCTCGTCGGTCAGGCAGAGATGGTGCGGAGTGACTTCGCAGGTGATGTCAACCCCGTTCGCTTTGGCCTGACGCACCGCTTCGATCGATTCGATCGCCGACAAATGCTGGACCTGAATGCGTCCACCTTCGTATCCGGCGATCGCTGCGTCGCGACTGACCATCACTGACTCGGAGATCGACGGCACGCCGCGGAGGCCGAGCGACAGGGAAACCTCTCCTTCATGCATGACACCACCGGCCGAAAGGTCGGGGTCTTCCTGGTGGAGGGCGATCCTTCCGCCGCACATGCGCTGGTACTGGAGGGCTTTCCGCATGATGCCGGGATCTTTGATCGGCAGGCCGTCGTCAGTGAAACCGACCGCCCCCGCTTCCCGTAGTTCGGCCATGTCGGTCAGTTCCGTCCCGGCCATGTTCCGGGTGACGGTGGCCATGAAACCGACCGGCACCGATGCGTCCGATTCGGCCTGATGGCGGAGCGCGCTGATGTCAGCGGGATTCGAAACCGGAGGTGAAGTGTTGGCCATCAGCAGCACCCCGGCGTAACCGCCGGCCGCGGCCGACCGGGTACCGGTTTCGAGGTCTTCCTTGTGCTCCTGTCCCGGCGTGCGCATGTGTACGTGAGGATCGAAGAACGCCGGGAAGACATGGAGTCCGTCCGCTTCGATCACTTCGGTGCCGGTACCGGCGGTCAGGGTGGCGGCTTCAGCCAGTTCGGTGATCCGTCCGTTTTCGACCAGGATGTCGTAGCGGCCATCGACGCCAGCCACCGGATCGAGCAGGCTCGCTTCGCGGATCAGCAGGGTGGCATCCGGACCGGGACGCTGAACCAGTGGTTCCGGCAGGCGTTCGATTACTTCTTCGGGTCCGCGGTTCATGCCGGCTCTCCAATCGATACCGGGCCGGATGGTGTCTGGCCGGCATCTTCGTCGTTGCTGGTGAGAAGTTCGTAAAGGATCGCCATGCGTACAGCCAGGCCGGATGCGACCTGTTCGGAGATCAGGGACTGTCCGGAGTCGATCACCCGGCTGCCGATCTCGACCCCACGATTCACCGGGCCGGGATGCATCACCAGCTGGCGCGGGCCAAGCCTGCGTTCGTTGACCTGGAAGAGCCGGGCGTACTCGCGGATCGAAGGCACGAAGTTTTCGCTCATCCGTTCGTGCTGCATCCTCAGGAGGTAGATCACGTCTGCTTCATCGAGGTCATCGAGCGAATACCGCACCTCGCAGCCGCTGGATTCGATGCCTCGTGGAATCAGGGTGGGCGGCCCGCAGACGGTGACTTTCGCCCCCATCAGCTGGAATGCCTCGATGTTCGAGCGGGCAACCCGGCTGTGGAGCACGTCACCGACTATCCAGATATTGCGGCCTTCAAGGCTGCCGAGGCGGTTGCGCAAAGTGAAGACATCAAGCAGGGCCTGGCTCGGATGCTGGTGCATGCCATCGCCGGCGTTGATCACCGATGCGCCAACCCAGTTGGTCAGCATCTGTGCCGCACCCGCATAGGGGTGGCGGATCACGATCGCTGCCGGGTCGTAGGCCGAAAGGGTTTCGACCGTGTCTTTCAGTGATTCACCTTTGTCGACCGACGATCCGCTGGCCTTTACCGAAACGACATCGGCCGAAAGCCGTTTGGCGGCAAGCTCGAAGGAGCTTGAGGTTCGTGTGCTCGACTCGTAGAAGAGCGTGACAATGGTCCGTCCGCGCAGGGTCGGCACCTTCTTGATGTCGCGCCGGGTCACTTCGGCGAAGCTTTCTGCCCTTTCGAGCAGTGTTTCGACCTGTTCACGGTCAAGGTCGCCGATGGTCAGAAGGTGTTTCACTGGACCGCCTCCACTGAGCTCAGGATCGAGACCCCGTCAGAACCGTCGGTTTCGGCCAGCTCGACCGATACCCGTTCCCCGCGCGAGGTCGGCAGGTTCTTGCCGACGTAATCCGGTCGAATCGGCAGTTCGCGATGTCCACGGTCGCAGAGAACTGCCAGCTGGATGCGGGCAGGACGCCCGTAATCGAAGAGAGCGTCGATGCCGGCGCGTACGGTGCGACCGGTGAACAGGACATCATCCACGAGCACGATGGTGCGTTCTTCAAGAGGGAAGTCGATCCGGGACGCGTGGACCACGGGCTGGCGATCAGCGGGGCGGCCTTTCAGGTCATCCCGGTAGAAGGAGATATCGATCTCACCGAGCGGGACTTCGACGCCGGTCAGTTCAGCGAGCATGCGGTGAAGGCGTCCGGCGAGGACGGCTCCACGAGTGTGAATTCCGACCACGGCGACTTCGGCCATGTCGGGATTCTTCTCGACGATTTCATGGGCGATGCGGCGCAGAGTGCGCTCGACATCATTGCTTTCCAGCACAACCTTCTTGTTCAAAACGACCCTTCTTGGTCTCTCTGGACCGGTTTAAAGGAACGAAAGTGAGCCTAGCATGGGGTCAGGATCCAGCCCCGGACCCTTCGTCAGTCATGTCGCGTTTTGCGCCTTGTTTCACCAGTCGGGGTTCACCGCGTTCCGGGAAAGGAAGTTCGATCAGGTCGAAGTCTCGTGGCGCCACAGCATTGCCAAAATTGAGCTTCGCTTCATCGAGTGAAGCTTTCACGTGGTATCGGGCGGAGATATGAACCAGGGCAAGCATTTTCACGTTCGCCGCCGCAGCGACTTCTGCCGCTTCCGACGAAGTCGAATGGCCAGTCTCAACCGCCCGTTCCTGGTCCTCGACCATGAAACTGGCGTCGTGAATCAGCAGGTCCGCATCGGCGGCAGCAGCGATCGTGGCCTGGCAGGGCCCGGTGTCCCCGGTCAAGGCGATCGCCCTCCCTTGGCGCTCCTCCCCCATTACCTGGTCGGGGGTCACGGTTCCTTTCGATCCTTGTACCGATTCGCCGCGCTGCAGGGCACCCAGGTCAGGTCCGAAACCAACCCCGAGCTCGCCGGCACGAACGGGGTCGAGTTCACCGGGCCGGTCATCTTCGAGCAGCGCATAACCAAGTGCCCGGGTTCGATGTTCGACCTTGAACGCTTCGATCTCGTACTGATCGTGGCCAACGATGTCCCCCGGTTCGAGTTCTTCAACTTCGATGTGGAACCCGAGGCGCCCGATCAACGGTGAAAAGTCATCCATCAGTTTGTGCATGCCGACCGGGCCGAACAGCTGGAGCGGTTCGCTGCGGTCGTTCAGGTCGTAGGTCTTGAGCAGCCCCGGCAGGCCAAGGCAGTGATCAAGGTGAAAGTGGGTGAGGTAAAGCTCGTCCACCTGAACCAGGCCAACCGAGCTGCGCAGCTGCCGCTGGGTGCCCTCCCCACAGTCGAACATCAGCCGTTCGCCGCCTCGGGTGACCAGCACACTGGCGGTTCCACGCAGGGCGGTTGGCACCGGTCCCCCGGTGCCAAGGAATGCGACTGACAGATCCATGACCACTAGCGTAGATGGACGGCGCCCGGCGTTGGTTGCCGGTTCCGTAGACTGCCCACCTTGAGCGCCCGTAGCTCAGCTGGATAGAGCGTCCGCCTCCGGAGCGGAAGGTCGCAAGTTCGAATCTTGCCGGGCGTATAAGAAGCAATTGCTCATTCCCATGACTGATTCCACCGCAGACAAGAAATCCGACCGAATTCCGCGCGGCGCGATCGCAGTTGTGATCGTCGGCCTGATCGGAACCCTCGGCGTCCTGGCTCTCGACTGGCGCGGCGGCGGAACATCGGCCGAGCTTCCCTGGACCACGATCACGCCGGTCAAAACTCCGCCAAAAGCCAAGGTCGGCCCTGACGGCACTTTCGAAATGGCCCGGACCGCGATTTCGGCGATCGGGCAGAACGGTGGCGATTCGTCCGTGTTCCGTGTTTCCGGCGTGCTCCGGGTTGACACCAACGGCAAGAGCATTCCGGCCGAAGCCACCTGTCGCATCGAAGTAGTCGACGACGACTCATCGATCGCCCGGACCAACAAGAAGCGCGCATCGTGGCCACGGCCCAGCAACGACCTCGATCTTCAGAAGCAGGCGGTTCCGGAACTGTCTGTAGTCAAGTTCAATGCGGTCGGCAACGACATCCTCGGCCTCGAGATCCGGGACGTGGTCAACCGGTACACGAATTCGGCAGTTCGCACCACGGTCGAATGGGTCCCATTCAAGGAACGTGAGCAAGGCTGGATCTGGAAGATGCCGAACGGAACCGGCCCCAGCCCGGCCAGCCTCGGTTACGTGGTGATTTTCAAAACGGACGTGCGTCCCGAGGCCACCCTGAAGTGCGGCGCCACCATCGACGGCAACACTGTCAAGCAGACCGCCCTGGCCCGCCAGGAGGAATGGCCACTGCCCGAGCCCGACCTGAACGCGGCAACCGAAGCTGAGAACGCTCCGGACGTCGAGTAGCCCTCAGGCTTCGGGGTCCGCAACGAGCATTTCCGGGCCTTCTTTGGTTCCGCCGACCTTGCTCATTGATTTATTCGCCGCTTTTGACGTGATCCGCCCTGATTCGAGTGGTTTGCAGAAAGAGACCGCTTCTTCAGGATCAAGTTTGTCGCTCATCCACGCGGCTTCCGCCTCAGCGTCGGGCAGGATCACCGGCATCCGGTTGTGAACCGGTTCGACGTCATCGTTTGCTTCGGTCGTGATGATCGTGCAGCTTGTCATCTGCTCTCCTTCCCACTCCCTCGTGGTCGCGAGGCCGGCAAAAGCGAAAGGCTCGCCGCCATCGACTGTGAAGTGAAACGGCTGCTTCGATTCCTTCGGGTTCTCCGCCTTCATCCATTCGTAAAAACCGTCAGCGAGGATCAGGCAGCGGCTGCTTGATTTCTTGACAAGCGGTGCGTACGCGCGGCTCTTCAGCAGACCTTCCGAGCGGGCGTTGATCATCTTGTAACCGACCTTCAGGTCTTTCGCCCAGAAAGGCACCAGGCCCCAGCGTGCAAGCTGGGCGTGCTTGCCGTTGCCGTCCTCGTCATTGTGGACGGTCAGGACTTCCTGGGTGGGCGCCACGTTGTAGCGGCTGAGCGCGTTCTCCATCTGGTCATCGAGGGAGATCTGGAAACGGCTGCCGAGCCGCCGCTCATCGGATGAGGTGAGTGTGAATCGTCCGCACATGGATTCAGATTAGCGGCACCGTCAAGCCGGATCCGGAAAATTCCGGCAGCGGGCTTTAAGGGTGCTCCCGGTACCACGAAACCGCCTCGGCGATTCCGTCACTGAAACTCATCACCGGCTGCCAGCCAGTGATCCTTTCGAGCCTCGAAGCATCAACGAACTGACGGTCGATTTCGCCTTCGGGATTGCGATCAAGCAGATAGTCGGGTTCCTGATCGGATCCGGTCGCAGCTTTGATCTCTTCGATCACCTGCCTGACCGAACGCGGCTCGCCAGTTCCGGCATTCAGGGCCTCTCCCCTGCCCGGACCAAGTTTCACCGCTGACTCGATCGCCAGATAACCGGAAACGGCATCACTGACATGAAGGAAATCCCGCTGCGGTGAACCATCGGAACGGATCTGCGGCTGACGGTCGTTCAGGTATGCGGTAACGACTTCCGGGATCAGCCGGGATTCATTGAGGTCACCACCGCCGTAGACGTTGGCGAGGCGGGTTACCCCGACCGGCAGTGCCCAGGACTTCCAGTAGCTGCGGCTGATCACGTCGGCCGCCGCCTTGCTTCCTTCATACGGTGCGGCTGGCTTCAGCTCGTCTCCCTCGCGGTACGGCAGGGAATCGCTGGGGCCATACGCCTTGTCGGAAGACGCAACTACCACAGCCGAGACTTCGTTTTCGCGGGCCGCTTCAAGCACCGTCCAGGTGCCCTCGACATTCGACCTGAAAGTCCCCACCGGATCAGCGGCAGCCGGCCCGACCAGGGTCTGGGCTGCGAGGTGGAACACGGATTGGGTTCCGGCAACGGCCCGGTCGACCGCAGCCCGGTCGGCGACGTCGCCTTCGATCAATTCAACCTGTGCGGCGATCCCGTGGAGTTCGAGTGCCCTGCCCGGCGCATCCGGCAGGTCAAGGACCACCACTTCATCCCCGCGTTCAAGCAGGGCTTTCACCAGATGCCCGCCGATGAATCCCTGTCCTCCTGTCACTAACGACTTAGCCACGGTGCTTCATCTTTCTCCCAGAGATCGTTGAGGGTGACCAGATCCTTGTAGGTGTCCATGCAGTCCCAGAATCCATCATGCTGGAAAGCTCTCAGTTCACCGTCGGCGGCAAGCCCTTCCAGGGGCCGGCGTTCAAGGACACTGTCTTCGCCGATGCGATCCACCACCGCCGGTTCGAAGCAGAAAAACCCGCCGTTGATCCAGTGCTCGGATCGCGGTTTTTCCGTAAATCCGCCAACTTCACCATTCTGGCCAACGTCGACGACTCCCCACTGGATGTGCGGACGAACCGTGGTCATCGTCGCCAGTTTGCCGTGACTGGCATGAAACTCGAGTTCCGCGCCAAGATCGATGTCGGCCACACCGTCGGCGTAGGTGACGCAAAAGGTCGAGTTTCCGGCAGCATCCGCTGCGCGTTTGATGCGCCCGCCGGTCGGCGTATCGAGACCGGTATCGACGCATTCAACCGAAACACCTTCCGGCCACGCCTCGCCTTTCGCGAACTCATCGACCATCTCGCCGAGATAGCCGGTCAGCGGGAAGAACCGGGTGAAGCCCTGACTGGCATAGATCGAAATCACATGCCAGAGCAGGGGGCGTCCACCGACCTCAACCAGCGCTTTCGGCAGGGTCTCCGTCTTCTCACGCAAGCGGGTGCCGCGGCCCCCGCTCAGAATCAGGACTGGCGGCTTCAGCCTCCGGCCACCGCAGGAAGAATCGTGATCTCGTTGCCGTCGCTCACTGCTGTTGCCAGGCCCTCGCCGTAACGGATGTCCTCGCCACCGACGTAAACGTTGACGAAGCGGCGCAGCTCACCTTCTTCGGTGATGCGTTCCTTCAGGTCGGGATGTTCGGCGAAGACGCGGTCGAGAACTTCACCGACAGTGCTGCCGTCGCCTTCGAGTTCCGCCTGGCCGTTCGTTGCAGCTCGGAGCTGGCTCGGGATTTTCACTGTTACTGCCATCAGGCTGCGACCTCCTGGCCGAATTTGGATTCAAAGCTTGCCGGATCGGGATCGATCGTCGTGAATTTGAAGCTGGCACGGTTGGCGTCAAGGGTTTTGAGGCCTTCACCGGTGATGTAGACAACTACCTTCTCACCGGATTTCAGCTCTCCGCGCTCAGCCAGCTTTTTCAGCACGCCGACGGTAACGCCTCCGGCGGTCTCGGTGAAGATTCCGGTTGTCTCGGCGAGCAGCCGGATACCTTCGCGGATCTGATCGTCATTGACCATGTCGACCGAACCGCCGGTACGACGGGCCTGTTCGACCGCATACGGGCCGTCTGCGGGATCGCCAATCGCGAGGCTCTTGGCAATCGTGTCCGGTTTCTGCGGACGGCAGATGTTCGAGCCTTCAGCGAAAGCGGTCGCCACCGGTGAGCAGCCTTCTGCCTGCGAACCGTGGAATACCGGCATCTCACCTTCAACCAGGCCGATGTCGAGCCACTCCTGGAAGCCACGGTTGATCTTGGTGAAGAGCGATCCGGAAGCGATCGGGGAAACAACCCGGTCCGGCAACGTCCAGCCGAGCTGTTCGACGGTCTCGAAAGCGAGTGTCTTGGATCCCTCCGCGTAGTAGGGACGCAGGTTGACGTTGACAAAAGCCCAGGGCTTTTCATCCGCGAGCTGGGTGCAGAGCCGGTTCACGTCGTCGTAGTTACCGTTGACGCCGACCAGTTTGGTGCCGTAAATGTCGGTGGCCAGCAGCTTCTGTTCTTCGAGGTTGGCCGGAACGAACACGTAGGAATCGAGGCCGGCTGCGGCAGCGTGTGCAGCAACAGCGTTGGCGAGGTTGCCGGTTGAGGCGCAGGCAACGGTTTCGAACCCGAGTTCTTTCGCTTTGGCGATCGCCACCGCGACAACCCTGTCCTTGAAGGAGTGGGTCGGGTTGGCGGCATCGTTCTTGATCCAGATCTCGGCGTCGGTTCCGATCCGTTCCGCCAGACGATCCGCTTTGATCAGCGGGGTCATCCCCGGTTCGAGCGGATCGGACGCTTTGCCGTCGAAGGGCAGAAAGTCCGAGTAGCGCCAGATGCCCTGTGACCCTGCCTGAATCCGGCGTCGGGCTGCCTCCGCATCCATTCCGGAGTAGTCGTAACGCACTTCAAGCGGCCCAAAACAGTCCGCGCAGAAAAAGTTTGCGTTGAGCTCATATTCAGCTCCGCATTCCTTGCATTTCAAATTGTTCGCTGCCATCCGATCACCTTTCAGTCAAATGAAAAAACCTTCGCCTGTGGGGCGAAGGTCCGATCGGACTTCTCCCCACATCTCCCGGCCGTTAAGCCGCTGGATTTGGCACCTTCAACGGACTCTCGTCTGATGTGGTTGCCGGGGTTTCATTGGGCCAAGTCCCTCCACCCCTCTAGATGTGGCGCTTATGTA
>JBAWHK010000196.1:0-20747 GCA_049593795.1 Solirubrobacterales bacterium | reverse complement strand
AAATCACGTCCTGCATTGAAGTTCCGCGGATCGCCCCCGGGCTCTGCTCACCCAGCGCCCAGAGAACGGCATCGGTGATGTTCGATTTGCCGGAACCATTGGGTCCGACGATCACGCTCACACCCGGTGTGAATCTGAGTTCAGTTTTCTCGGGGAAGGACTTGAAGCCCTTCATGGTCACTGATCGCAGAAACATATCCCCTTAAAACTGACCAACCCATCGGACGGGGAACGCGTTCAATGCTGCAATTTGCGGGGATCAGTCGCCGAGTGAGTCGAGCCCGGCGGCCGCTGCGACCTGTCCGGCAGCTTTCTTGCTGCGTCCGACTCCACGACCGATCTCTTCCCCTGCCAGTTTCACTGCCACTTCATAGGTTCTTTGATGGGCCGGACCGGACGAACCGACAACCGTGTATTCGACGGTCTGTCCGCGACGTGCGACCGCCTCCTGGAGGGCAGATTTGAAGTCGGTGCGGGTGGCCTGAACCGTTTCGATCCGGTCGTGGAAAGCATCGACCACCGCCGCCGCGGTCTTTTCGAAACCAAAGTTCAGATAGCAGGCCCCGATCATCGCCTCGGTTATCTCCGGCAATGGACGCTCGCCCTCGAGCAGCAGGCGTGCCGGGGTCTGTTTGCCGTCCCGCCCGGCCGGATCGGCGTCGAGCAGCATCTGCGGGATCCCGATCTCGCGACCGATCGCCGAGCATGAGGTTCCACTGACCGCCTGGTTCAGGATTTTGGTGAGCGCCCCGGCGTCGAGGTCGGGCAGCTTGCGGTAAAGCTCATCGGCAATCGAGAGGCCGAGCACACTGTCGCCGAGCAGCGCCAGACGTTCGTATGAACCAACCCGGTCTTCGGCCCACGATGAGTGGGTCAACGCGGCGAAACGCGCCTCCTCGGGCAGTTCCGCGATCAGTTCTTCGAGGGTGCCGCCGTCGGGCTTTCGCCCCGGCTTGCCGTCACGCGCCCGCTTTAGCCATGACAAAGTCAACGGCGTCTCCCACCGTGCTGATCTGGCCGGCTTCCTGTTCGGACACGGCGATTCCGTATCGATCTTCGAGTTCCATCACCAGTTCGTACAGGTCGAGTGAATCAGCGTCGAAATCTTCCTTGAACCGGGCCGTTTCGGTGATCTGTTCCGGTTTCAGTTCCAGTTCGGTGACCAGATGGTCTCGGACCAGGTCCATCACGCCATCTCGATTTCCATCAAAATTCATTGTCTGTTTCCTATCACGCAGGGCTGTCGGGTCCGGTGGCACCAGGATTGGCACCTACCCGGTGGAGCATTTCTTCGGTCAGGCCGGGAACATCTGCGGCGGCGGCCCTTGCGGCGAGTCTGATCGCGTTGGCAACGCCATCAGGCCCACTGCTTCCGTGGCCAACCACGGTCACTTTCCTCAGGCCCAGCAGGATCGCTCCGCCGGTCGTATCCGGGTGAAGGTCGCGTCGCAGGCCGCCGAGGGCGGGTTTCAGCATCAGGCCACCGATCGCCGACACCGGGTTCTTGCGGGCAGCGTCACCGATCGCCGTGGTGATCAGTTTCACTGCGCCTTCCATCGCTTTCAGGGTGATGTTGCCGGTGAACCCGTCGGTGACGATCACATCGGCGGCCCCGGCCGGAATGTCCCGTCCTTCGACGTTTCCGATGAAGTCGATTTCGGTGGAGGCGCTCAAAGCGGCGTTCGCTTCGACCACCTCGTCTTTGCCCTTGCCGGCCTCTTCCCCGACTGAGAGCAGGCCAACCTGGGGAGCTTTAACCCCGAGGGCGCCTTTCATGAATGAAGCTCCCAGATAAGCGAACTGGATGAGCTGCTGGGCGCGAACGTCGAGATTTGCCCCGACGTCAAGGAAAAGAACGGTTTTCCCGGGAAGCGGGACCTGGGCGGCGAGTGCCGGTCGTTTCACCCCTTTGGAGCGGCGCAGGCCAAAAGTCGCTGCGGCCATCGTGGCTCCGGTCGAACCGAGGCTAACCACCGCATCCGAATTGCCAGCCTTGACGTCAGCGACCGCCCGGACTATCGAAGCGTCGGGCCGGGACCTGACCGCGGGCACCGGGTCGTCGTCGTTGAGGATGGCTTCACGGGTGTCGATCAGGGTGACCGAAGGAAGATCCTTGAAATCAAGCCGGTCCGCCGGACCGAAAACCCGAATGTTCAGTCCGTCGGCCGCAGCCGTACGAACACCGGTTTCGAGCACATCGAAACCTTCTTCAACCCCAAACCCGTCGAGCGCGACCGTGGTCCCGCCGGGGCTCAACTACTGACCTGGACCGCCGATGGCGGGATTTCGCTGGGCGATGACTTCGCGGCCCTTGTAATCCCCGCAGGTCGGGCAGACACGGTGAGGAAGCCGGGGCGAGTGACACTTGGTGCAGTGATTCACACGGGCCTTCGCGGCTTTGTGGGTGGCGCGACGCTTGTCACGGCGGGTCGACGAAGTTCTTTTCTTAGGGACGGCCATAGCGACGGCGCAGTCTATACGAGTCGGCGGATTGTCGCCTCTCTGGTCTGGTGAGATCAGCCTCCGGGCCAGGCCAGCCGGCCGGAAACGGTGTTCTGTGTCACTTTTTCCCGCTATTTCGTGAAATCGAGGCGCAGAACTTTGTGGGTGGCCCTGGGTTAGGTCGGTTTCCTAGATCTGGCGGAGCTTCGACCACCTTGGATCCAGGTCCTGGCCGTGATCGTGATCCTTCGGGTCGGCGTTGTTCAGGGTCTTTCCGCAGTACGGGCAGAGGCCTTTGCAGTCATGCCGGCAGACGATCTGGTTCGGCAGCGAGAGGATCAAGGCATCGTGGGTCCATGATTCGACATCAAGGATGCGATTGTCCACGTAGGGACTGAGCAGTTCGGCCGCGGTCATTTCATCTTCATCGTCGTCTTCATCCCCGTGTTTGCGGGAGTGGTTCTCGTCCGGTGGCTGATCGACCTCCCGGGCATCGACGTGGACCCGGGCGACCGCCGGATCGAGGCATCGTACGCAGGGGCCGGAAAGGCCGACATCGAAACGCAGACGCAGCGCGAAGCCGCTGCTGGTTCGGGATACATCGAGGACGAACGGGACCTCAGCCGGGTCCGGTTTGTAAGACTGGCCGCCAAGCTCGACGTCCGCCGGGCTGACCACGCCTTCGATTCGCTTGGCGTCACCATAGGTGAGCGCGAGCGAGTCCAGGTCAACTTTTTCAATCAGCATTTTCTACCATCTTTCTAACCTGTCTCCCGCTACCTCTACGATGACGATCTGATCATCAGAGTAACGACATGACCTCACCGGACCCGACAAGCACCAGCTACCTGGAATCAGTGCGATCCCAGGTGCCGCTCTACGACGAGCTGCAGGCGGCTGCCATAGCCGCGATCCCTTTCGCGCCGTCAACCGTCCTGGAACTCGGGATCGGCACCGGCCAGACCAGCGCCGCGCTGCTCAACCGCTTCCCCGACTCGAAGATCACCGGCCTCGATTCCGACCCCGACATGGTGTTCCGCGCCCGCGAACAGATCGCCGACGTGAGCCTTGCCCGGATGGAGGACCCGCTTCCGGACGGACCATGGGACCTGATCATCTCGGTGCTCTCGATCCACCGGCTCACCGACGAGCAGAAACAGACTCTTTTCCGCCGTGCGCGTCAGAACTCCCAGGCTCTCGTCATCGGAGATTTCGTGGCCCTGCCGACCGGCGAGGGCGCAACCATGGTTGACGGCACCGCCTACCCCGGGCCGGCAGAACACCTCGCCGAATGGTGCGGTGGAGAAATCGCCTGGGCAAAGGATGACCTCGTGGTCATCGTCGCCGACTACCGCTGACCCGAAGTCAGCAGCAATAAAAAAGGCCGGCAGCGCCGACCTTTCAGGATTTACTCTTCCAGCTCGTCCAGCGACTCTTCGTCGCGGCCGGCGAGGCGATCTCTGCCCCTCTGGACTGCTGCGGTGAACTTCTGGAGGTTCACTTCAAGTGTGTTGAGGATCTCGTCTGCGTAATCCTCGGCGCCGAGACGGATCTCCCGCTCGCGTGACCTGGCATCTTCGACGATTTCATCGGCAGCTCGTTCAGCCTGCTTGGTTACTTCTTCGTCGGATACGAGTCGCGCCTGCTGTTCACGAGCCTCGCGGATAACCCTTTCGGATTCACGCTTGGCTTCTTCGAGCATCTCCTGACGCTCTTTGACGATCCACCGGGCCTGCTTGATTTCCTCAGGGATAGTTGCCCGCATCTGATCGAGCAGGTCGTATATCTCCTCGCGATCAACCCGGACCTGGTCCGTTAGGGGGACCGGTCGCGCGTTGTGGACGAGATCATCAAGCTTGTCTATGAGTACAAGGACATCCATATTTCAGGGAACCCTATGTGTCTCCGTGGATTTCGGGGGGAAAGTGGTCATTTCCAGAACATTCTGCATGGAACCGCCCACTCCTGTTTTCGGACGAAAAGAAATTATCTGCGTCCCAGTCTATCCGCCAGAGCGGTTGCTACCGGTGCTGGCACGAGATCCGAGATGTCGGCATTGAAGATCGCCATCTCCTTCACCCCGGTTGAAGAAAGGAAGCTGAAGCTTGAGTGAGCGAACACATAAACGCTCTCGATTCCCGGATCCAGTTTGTGATTCAGGTGGGCCATCTCGTTTTCGTATTCGAAATCGGAAATCGCACGCAGTCCCTTGACGATCGCGGTGGCCCCGACCTCGCGGGCCAGTTCGACCACCAGGTTGGAGAAGATCTTGACCTCGATGTTGTCGAGGTCAGTCGTTGCATCCTCGATGAAGGCTTTGCGTTCCTCGGCCGTGAAAAGCGTCTTGTTCTTGCGCATCGGCTTGTTGACAACGCCGACCACAACCCGGTCGAAGGTGCGTGACGCCCGCCCGATGATGTCGAGATGACCGTTGGTTACGGGGTCGTAACTGCCGGGACAGACTGCTATTCGTGGCTGTTCTTTGCTCATTTCATTTCTCGTCGCGGGAATCTTTATGGAATGTAACCAGGGTCCGTCCGTATCGGCGCTCCCGAATGACTTCCAGGGAAGGAAGTTCCAGCGGGAACTTTGCCGCACTCTCTACGACAACCCGCCCACCGGGGGCAAGTATCCCTGGCAGTCCTCGATCCAGATCGGCCGCTACTCCCTCTGCCATGCGGTATGGCGGGTCGATCAGGATCAGGTCGAAAAGCTGTCCGTTCCGGGTTGAGAGCCAGCTTGTGGCTTCCGCACGCACCAGTTCGATTTCTTCGATCAGGCCAAGGTTGTGCACGTTGCCCATGGCGGGCCGGGTGTCGCTGTCGACGAGGGTGGCGCTGGCCGCCCCCCGTGAAATCGCTTCGATGCCGAGGGCGCCGGTGCCGCAGTAAAGGTCAGCCACCCTGTACCCGGAGACGTCGCCAAGCGCCGAGAACAGTGCTTCCCGCACCCTTTCGGAAGTCGGCCGTACCTTCCATCCTTTCGGGGCGAGCAGCTGCCTGCCACCGAGCCTCCCGGCGATCACCCTCATCTCCTGATCCCTTCAGGGCCGAAACGTCGGCCTGCGTATTCGAGCATCGGACCGAATTCGGGGGCGTCGAGCCCGCCCCAAGCTTTGCTCAGGCGTTCGAGGTCGGTACGTGCGTTTTCGAGCAGATCCTGGTCAAGCGGCAGCCGGGCCACGCTGAATCGTGGAAGTCCATGCTGGCGGGTCCCGGCTATCTCGCCTTCACCACGCATCTGCAGGTCGATTTCAGCGAGACGGAATCCATCCGATTCGGCGGCAACAGCGTTCAGCCGCTGGGCGGAGACGGGGCTGCCTCCGTCCGGAATCAGGAAACAGAACGACTGGTGGCTGCCACGACCGATTCGTCCCCGCAGCTGATGGAGCTGGGAAAGACCAAATCGTTCGGCACCTTCGACCACCATCACACTGGCGTTCGGCACGTCAATGCCGACCTCGATCACCGTGGTCGAGACGAGCACCTGTATGCGGCCATCCTCAAAGGCCGACATCGCCATCTCTTTCTGGCTGGAGCTCATCTGGCCGTGGATCAGGCCTACCTCGAATTCGCTCAGCTCTCCTTCGCGGAGGCGTTCCGCTTCATGAACCGCAGCCCGTGCCTGAAGAGCTTCGGACTTCTCGACCAGGGGACAGACCACAAACGCCTGGCGACCTTTGCGAACTTCGTCTTTCAGGCAGTCGAAGGCCCGTCCACGGTTGGCTTCCGGCACGACTTCCGTCGTGATCGGCTGCCGGCCGGACGGCAGTTCACGCAATTCGGTGGTGTCGAGATCGCCGTAGGCGGTCAATGAAAGGGTTCTGGGTATCGGGGTTGCGGTCATGTGGAGAATGTGGGCTGCTTTGCCCTTCGGCGCTTTCGAATCGAGTCTGGTTCTCTGCCTGACACCAAATCGGTGTTCTTCGTCGATCACGCAGAGTCCGAGCTGCCGGAACCTGACCGTGTCTTCGAGCAGGGCATGGGTCCCGACCAAGATATCCATCCTCCCCGCCGCGAGTTCCTCATGGATCCTCCGGCGCACTGCTTTGGGGGTGGATCCGGTGAGCAGTGCGAAAGTCACGTCGCTGCCTTCGAGCAACCGGCTGATGGTAGAAGCGTGCTGGTCGGCCAGGACCTCGGTCGGTGCCATCAGGGCCGCCTGGGCACCGCTTCCGGCCGCACGCAGCATCGCTTCGAGCGCGACAACTGTCTTCCCGGAGCCGACTTCACCCATCAGGAGCCGCCGCATCGGCACTTCGGAAGCGATCTCCACGGAGATCGTCGCGACTGCCCTCTCCTGATCTCCGGTCAGACGAAACGGCAGCCCGGCCACCCATTCGCGGGCCCGGCCTTCACCCCCGTCGAGGACTGTCGCGGGCGGCCCCTGGTCACGTACTTCGATCCGTCCGCGTCGAATTACCGCCTGGTGAAGGAACAGTTCTTCGTAGGCCAGGCGGTTCATGGCGATCGCCGATGATTCTTCACTCACCGGAAAGTGGGCTTCACGGATGGCGGCCGCAGCCCCCGGCATCGAATGTTCTTTCAGCACGCTTGCCGGCAGAACTTCGATCAGGTCGTCGGCCATCTGGCAGGCATGCCAGGCCCATTTGCGCCAACGGGAAGGCCGTAGCTCTTCGCTGCCGGGATGACGTCCGCGAATTCCACCTTCGCTGAGGCCGGGTGGACCATCTCCGCCTGCACTTCCCCAGCGAACCGGCCCGTCGGTGACTGGTGCGGTGTCCGGGCCGGCATCTGTCGTTTCATGGGCCGAAACGACGAAACCTTTGTTCTCGAGCCTGCCCTCCAGAACGAATCCGGCCCCGGGCGAAAGCTGCTTTTCCATCCAGGGCTGATTGAACCAGACAGCTTTGCGTTCCCCCGAGGAATCCGACACCCGGGCTTCAACCACGCTCAGCCCACGGCGGCGGACCCTGATCCGGCGAGACGAAACAATCTCGACGATCACCGTTGAAATGGTGCCTGGCTCGAGGTCGCCGAGCAGTGAACGTTCGGGCGCGTCCCCATACGACCGCGGAACCCTCCAGAGAAGATCAAGGATCGTCTCCACCCCGGATTCCCTGGCTTTCTGTTCGAAGTTCGGACCTATGCCCGGCAGGGCCGACAGGGGCTGTTCGAGCCGTTCGGGTCGCGGCCACCTGACTGGAGCGGCCAGGACTTCAGTCCTTGCCGGCTCGGTGCCGCCACCGAACGGTGCCGGCACTACTCGCTTGCCAGCAGCCACCACCAGCTTGGCTGGCCGCCTTCGTGGAAATCGATTTCGACACCCTCCGGGGTGTAGCTGCCGAGTTCGGCGATCGGAATCGGTGCGCCTTCACCACTGATCACGGTGATCGCTTCGGCGCCTTCACACATCGCCTGAACCGTGGATGCCAGGGTTGACCCGGCGCCGCCCCAGGCAATGATCTCGCCGTTGCTGAACCCAACCGCATCGCCCCGCCTGAATCGGCCCTGGGCGTCGTCGCGCCCGGCGGGCGCGATCCCGCCGACCTTGAGCACGGATATGCCGTCCTCGAGGCGTTTCCGGTTCGATTCGAGGTCGGCTTCGGGATCGAATTCGGCCAGGGCGAGCAGGCATTCCTGCTGGGTCTTGGTCGGGATCACAACGGCGTTCTTTTCCGAAAGCTCGCAGGCCCGTTCGGCCGCCATGATCACGTTGGAGGAGTTCGGCATCACCAGAACGTCATTCGTAGGGACCTCGCGGATCCCGGCCAGCAGTTCGGCGGTCGATGGATTCATCGTTTCGCCTCCGGGCACGACCAGGGCACCACATTCATCAAAGAGTTTTTCGAGCCCGACTCCGCTGCCGACCGCGACCACACTGGTCCGGTGTCCGGCCATGCGGGCTTCGCGTTCGGCGACCTGCTTGCGCATGTCAGCGACGTCGAGGTTGGTCACTTCGCCAGCATCCTCGAATACGGACATGGCTGATTCGGGATCGTCAGTGTGAACGTGCACCTTGAGGGTGGCTTCGTCTCCGACCACGAGGACCGAATCACCTACCCCTTCGAGGGTGGTCACGAAGTCCCGCGGGATCAGCCCCGATCCGGAAACTATGAAGTTGGTGCAGTACTGGTATTTGCTGTCACCGTGATGCGACTGACCGAAATGGCTCGGCGTTTTCTGGTGTTCGATCACCGGAAGGTCGGCGTCTTCTCCGCGCAGGGCGGCCAGCACACCGGCCAGGATCAGCACCAGGCCGTAGCCGCCGGCGTCAACCACGCCTGATTCGGCCAGGACCTCGAGTTGCTGCGGGGTGCGTTCAACGGCTTCCTGCCCGTCAGCTATCGCTTTCTCGATGACGTCGGCCAGGAGGTCGTCCTGTTCGTCATCGGTTGCGTCGGGGCTGAGGCGCTGCCGTTCTGCCGGGGTGTGCGCCAGCTGACGGGAGATCGAGTGGGCCATTTCGCGGAATACGGTGAGCATCGTGCCTTCGGCCGGTTCTCGAACCGAGGCGTAGGCAGCGTCAGCGGCGTTGGCAAAGGCCGACGCGACCAGAACCGGATCGACCAGCTCTCCTGGCCGCGAAGCCAGTTCTTCGGCGGCGCCGCGAACGATCTGGCTGAGGATCACGCCGGAGTTGCCCCGCGCTCCCATCAGGGCGGCCCGCGCCAGGGCAGAAACGAATTGCTCACGTCCGATCTCTTCGAGCGAACGGCCATCGTCAAGCCGGTCGAGTTCGTCCATGACGGCACGCATCGTCATCGCCATGTTGTCTCCGGTGTCACCGTCCGCGACCGGAAAAACGTTGAGGTCGTTCACCTCCTGGCGGCGTGCCTCAAGGGAGTTGTAAGCGGACGCGACAACGCG
Organism: Solirubrobacterales bacterium; assembly: GCA_049593795.1. Classification (GTDB taxonomy): domain Bacteria; phylum Actinomycetota; class Thermoleophilia; order Solirubrobacterales; family 70-9; genus 67-14. The sequence continues at coordinate 11,475 of JBAWHK010000196.1, read as the reverse complement.
CCGAAAGCGTTCAATACTTGGGTCACCCACGACCCACCACGGTATAGGAACCGACGGAGGGCAAGAGGCACGAAGCATCCGGGTCGGTTTCGGCGTGAACCAGGCGGCGAAACCGACCCGAAACGGCCAGTGCCGGCGACCCAAAACTATCCGGGTCGACTTTGCCGTAGCAGCGACGGCGAAACCGACCCGGAATCGTGGCTGCCGACACGGCGACAGGCGGGGGTAGCGGTTCATGGATCCTGGCGGGCTATGGCGAGAACGCTACCCGCCTGTCGCCCGACCCACCCAGCTAGTTAATGCAAAAAGAAAGGCGCCACTCGGGCGCCTTTGGTACTACGAAGCTTGTTGCGGCTCAGCCAGCCTTCTCGACTTTGTTTGCCTTCAGGCAACGGGTACAGACATTTACACGCTTGCGGGCTCCCGATTCGATGATCCGGACCTTCTGGAGGTTCGGTTCGAAACGACGCCTGGTTGCGACCATTGAGTGTGAGCGTGAGTTGCCGTAAGACGGCCCTTTTCCGCAGGTGTGACATACGCGTGCCATAGGACGGGGCATGGTATCCGAAAATGCCCGCAGGCACCCTTCAGACGTTGCTCAGACTCCAAGTTCCTGACGAATTTCGGCCATGCGCAGCACAGCCCGGGCCGCATTCGCCCCGGAATCACGCTTGCCGCCGACGTCAGCGCGGGCCAGTGCCTGCTCCATGCTGTCCACGGTCAGAACCCCGAACCCACAGGGCACCCCCGTCTCCAGCTGGACATTCTGGATGCCCCGGGCCGCCTCGTTGCAGACAAAGTCGTAATGGTCGGTTTCGCCGCGGATAACCGCGCCGAGGCAGGCAACGCCCGCATACCGGCCGGACCGCGCGCAGTAATGCGCGGCCAGCGGCAGTTCGAAAGCGCCGGGTACCTCGTAAACGTCGATCTCGGTCACGCCATCCTTGGCGAACTCCGATTTCGCACCGTTGACCAGCTTCTCCGCGAGATCCCCGTAGAAGCTGCCAACGCAGATCGCGTAACGGGCTTCAGCCACCCTGCGACTCCAGCTTTTCGTCGGCCACCTTCTGGTCGTGGACCTGTTCGTCATGGATCATCTCTTCATCCAGCGCCAGTCCCTGGTGGTGGAGGGTGTGGCCCATGCGGTCACGTTTGGTCTGGAGGTAACCCTCGTTGTGGACGTTCGGCGGGGCTTCGATCTTCACCTGTTCCGCGACGTGGAGACCGTGTCCTTCGAGTCCGATGATCTTCTTCGGATTGTTGGTCAGGATGCGGATGTCGCGCAGGCCGAGATCCTTGAGGATCTGGGCGCCGATGCCGTAATCACGGAGGTCGGCCGGCAGGCCGAGCTCGAGGTTGGCTTCAACCGTGTCCATGCCCTCTTCCTGGAGCTTGTAGGCCCTGAGCTTGTTCAAAAGACCGATTCCGCGGCCTTCCTGCGACAGGTAGAGCAGCACCCCCCGGCCTTCTTCTTCGATCATCGCCATCGCCGCAGCCAGCTGTTCACCGCAGTCGCAACGCATGCTGTGGAAGACGTCACCGGTCAGGCATTCGCTGTGAACCCGAACCAGAACCGGCTCGCCGGTGTCGACGTCACCCTTGACCATCGCGACATGATGCTTGTCATCAACCAGCGACCGGTAACCGACCGCACGGAAATCACCGTAGGTGGTCGGCAGGCCGGTAGCGACAACCCGCTCGACCAGTTTCTCGTTTTTGCGGCGGTACTTGATCAGATCGGCGATCGTGATCATTTTCAGTTCGTGCTTCGCGGCGTAAGTCTTGAGGTCGTCCACCCGGGCCATCGTGCCGTCTTCATTCATGACTTCGCAGATCACTCCGGCGGGACTGAGGCCAGCCAGCCGGGCGAGGTCAACGGAAGCTTCCGTGTGACCGGTGCGTTCCATCACTCCGCCCTCTTTTGCCTTCAGCGGGAAGACGTGTCCGGGCACGACGAGGTCCCGCGGGCCGGCATCGGGATCGATCGCTACCTGAACGGTGTGGGCCCGGTCGTGGGCTGAAATCCCGGTGGTGACACCTTCGGCAGCCTCGATCGAGACAGTGAACGCGGTTTCGAGAGGTGCCTCGTTCTTCGCGGTCATCAAGCTCAGACCAAGCTGTTCGCACCGGGTCGGGGTGAGTGCCAGGCAGACGAGTCCGCGGGCTTCCTTCACCATGAAATTGATTGCTTCCGGAGTGGCGAACTGGGCGGCCATCACGAGATCGCCTTCGTTCTCGCGATCCTCGTCATCACAGACAATGATCATGCGGCCACGCCGGATGTCTTCGAGAGCTTCTTCGATTGGCGAGAAAGGACTGTTTTCAGTCATGCTGGCGCTCCCTGAACCCTGGTTCTCCTGGTCACTGCTTGGCATTTACTTCCGCTCACTCTCTGTTGCTTGGATACGCGCTGCATATGGTGACACCATCCGCTCTACGTATTTGGCGATTACGTCACACTCGACATTCACGGGCTGACCCTCTTCGAGACTGCCGAGAGTAGTTCTTTCCTGCGTCTCCGGGATCAGCGCGACCTCGGCCCAGTCTTCACCGCAGGTGGTGACCGTCAGGCTCACCCCTTCGAGGGTGATCGAACCCTGCGGCACCACGTAGCTGCCCAGGCTTTCCGGAATCGTGAAACGGACCCTCAGCGAGAAACCGTCCGCAACCAGGGAAACCACTGATCCGACACCGTCAACATGGCCTTGCACGATGTGCCCTCCGAGCCGCTGATCGGCCCGTAAGGCCAGTTCAAGGTTGACCGGGCTGTCCGCTTCGAGTCCCCCGAGAGAGGTCAGGCTGAGCGTCTGCTGCATTGCGTCAGCCGAGAATCCGTGATCGCTGACCTCGGTGGCCGTCAGGCAGACCCCGTTCACGGCGATCGAATCGCCAAGCTCAACCTGTTCAGCGAGTTCGGTGTCCAGTTCTATACGGGCACCTTCATCACCTGTCTGGATTTTCTTTACTCGGCCGAGGTCGGCCACAAGTCCGGAAAACATGATTCACCACTCTCTGACGTTCGCGCTCATCAGCACATCTTGACCGACTCGGGTCACGAGCATGTGCGGCAGGCGGATTGCGTCGCGGATCAGGTCCGGGCCGCGGCCCTTGATCGCGCCCTGGCCACCACCGACGATCATTGGTGCGACGAAAACCTCGACCCGGTCAACCTCGCCCGAATCGATCGCGACCCCGGCGAGGGTTGGGCCTCCCTCAAGCAGGACTGACGAAATCCCCATTTCGCCGAGCTGTTCCAGTGCGTTGACGAACCGTTCCACGGTATCGATGCCTCGGCTCACCACAACGGCAGCCCCTGCTTCCCGCAGCTTTTCGAGCCGGTCGGACGGGGTGTGTTTCGTGGCGACGATCACCACCGGCGCGTCATCGATGTCTTCGAACAGGGCGGCATCGGTAGTGACCACGGGTTCGGAATCGAAGATGACCCTGGCCGGCTGTCGTGGCTCGCCTTCGATCCGCGCGGTAAGGCGAGGATCATCTGCCCGGAAGGTTCCGGAGCCCACGGCAACGGCATCGACTTCCGCCCGCCATTGATGAACCATCTCCCGGCTTTCGGGTCCGCTGATCCAGCGGGAGTCACCGGTGGAAGTCGCGATCTTTCCGTCAAGGCTCATCGCGAACTTGAGGATCAGTTGCGGCCGACCAGTCCGGGCGACCTTCAGGAAGTCCTGGATCAGCATGCGGCAGCGATGAATCGCGTCGGGATCGGCGTCACGGACTTTGATGCCGGCGTCACGGAGTCTTTTCGGTCCGATTCCGCGGGTCTTTCTGGTGGGATCGCCATAGCCGATGACCACCTCGCCGACCGCTGCCTCGATCAGGGCATCGGCACAGGGTGGCTGGCTGCCGTGATGGGCGCAGGGCTCAAGGGTGACATAGGCAGTCGCCCCGGAAACATCGTTGCCTTTGTCCGCCGCATCGGCAAGCGCCACTCTTTCCGCGTGCAGATCACCGTGCTGTTTATGCCAGCCCTCACCGACGACCGCATCGTCTTTCACCAGCACGCAACCGACCACCGGATTGGGACTCGCGAAGCCCCGTCCGCGCTCAGCCAGTTGAATGGCTCTGTCCCAGATTGCAGCCTCACCGGCTTGGAATTCTCCGCGCATGGGAGAATCTTGACGACTTATGAAGGTAATCATCCAGATCCCGTGTCTCAACGAGGAGGAAAACCTCCCGGCGACGCTTGCCGATTTGCCGCGGCAGATCGATGGGGTCGACGAAATCGAGACCCTGGTGATCGATGACGGATCGACCGATCGAACGGTGGATGTGGCTTTGGAATGCGGTGTTGACCACATCATCAAGTTGCCGAACAATCGTGGCCTGGCGACCGGTTTCCAGGCGGGACTCGATGCCTGCCTGAAGCTCGGGGCAGACATCGTGGTGAATACCGATGCCGACAATCAGTACTCCGGAAAAGACATCCCGCTGCTGATCCAGCCGGTTCTGGACGGCCGGGCCGAGATGGTCGTCGGTGACCGCGACGTTGCTGCGATCGATCATTTCTCCCCTTCGAAGAAGATTCTGCAGAAGGTCGGGAGCTGGGTTGTGCGCCGCCTTTCCGACACTGAAATCACCGACGCAACCTCGGGCTTCCGTGCCTACAACCGTGAGGCCGCCCTGCAACTGCTGGTGGTTGACAACTTCACTTACACGCTTGAAAGCCTTATCCAGGCCGGCAAGACCAGGGTCGCCGTGGACGAGGTTTCGATCAGCACGAACGAGAAAACCCGGGAATCACGCCTGTTCGGATCGACTTCGGCTTATGTGCGCCGGAACGGGGTCGCGATCATGCGGATCTACACCAGGTACGAGCCCCTGAAGGTGTTCTTCGGACTCGGTGCCATCGCCGGTATCGCCGCCATCGCTGCCTGGATGCCGTTCCTTATCGACTGGATCTTCAATGGTGACCGTGACGGTCACCTCCAGTCCCTGCTGCTCGGAGCTGTGCTCTTCATCGTGTCCATCCAGCTGTTCGCCCTCGGCATCATCGGGGACCTTCTGGCGGGGCAAAGGGTCATGACCCAGCGGGTGTTTGAAAGAGTGAGACGGATCGAACTCGAACTGGAGGTCGAACCGACCCACCAGCTCGATCCTCCTCGCGACCGCACGCCGGTCTAGCCCACCCTTGGACAAGAAGCCCGAAACCGCCCCTGACACCAACCAGTCCGAACCGGACACTGGTTCAGTTCCGGTCGAGCGGCAGGGAGCCGATCCGGCGAATTCCAGCACCCGCGATTACGGCAAAACGGCCGGGCTGCTGACGATCGGGGTCGGCCTCACGGGGCTCCTCACCTACGCCTATTTCCTGATCGCGTCGCATGATCTTTCGGCCGATGAATACGGCGAGATCGCGGTTCTCTGGTCGGCAGTTTTCATCACCGTCTCAACTCTCTACCGTCCGGTCGACCAGCTGCTCTCGCGGCACATCTCGGAAAACATCGAACTGGGTCAGAGTGACGCCGGTCCGGTAAAGGTGGCAACCCGGATCCAGATCGGGCTCGGGGTCGCTTTCGCGATCATCGCCCTGATCTTCAAGGAACCTCTCGAAAACGGCCTTCTGGCCGGCAACTCGGTTCTCTACTGGGTCTTTTTCACATCGGTCCTGTTTTATGCCGCCAGCTATTTCGCCCGCGGCTACCTGGCCGGACACCAGCAATTCGGACTTTTTACCGCCCTGATCCTTTCCGAGTCGCTCTTCCGCACGATGTTCGCCCTGCTGGTCGCGATCGGCATCCTGAGCGGACAGTCGATGGTCGCGATCGGCATCGTTGCCGCTCCGTTGCTCAGCCTGCTGGTTGTTCCGTTCGCGATCGCACGGCGATCGAAGCACGAGAAAGCCGAACGTGCCGCTTTCGCCGAGAAATCCGGCAGCCAGGAAGCGGACCCGGACGACTTTTCGTTCTCGCACGGGGCCGGGTTCGTCGGTTCACTGTTCCTGTTCATGTTCAGCGAGCAGGTGTTCCTGAATGCCGGACCCCTGGTGGTTCGGGGCATCGAAGGGGTTGCGGCAGCCGGTTACATCTTCAACGTGCTGATGATCGCCCGGGCCCCGCTTCAGCTTTTCCAGGCTGTATCGACCAGCATCCTGCCTCACCTCACCGCTCTTCACTCGAGCACGGATGAGGAATCAGAGCGGCAATTCCACCGTTCGGTGAATGTTGTCTCGCTGGGCATCGTCGCCTTCACCGCGGTTTCCGCGATCGTGATGGCGATCGCCGGCCCGCAACTGATGCAGATCGCGTTCTCGGACAAGTTCACCTATGACCGTCTCGGGTTGCTTCTGGTGACCGCGGGCATGGGCCTCTACCTTCTGGCAGTTACCGTCAACCAGGCCTGTCTGGCCCAGGGTCAGGCCAGGCGATCATCTATCCGGTGGATCAGCTGCGCCGCCTTTTTCATCGTCTGGACGCTGCTGCCCTTCATCAGCGACGGCAACCTGCGGGTCGAGATCGGCTTTTCGCTGACCGCCCTGCTCCTGCTGCTTTCGCTCTTCCTGATCTACCGAAAGCCTCACGGGATCGCGGCGGACGTACCAACAGCCGGTTCGGCGCAGGAAATCGAAACGCGCCTGGCCGGCCTGGAAGAGGGCAACCTCTAAATCAGCTCAAGCCGGCCTCGGCGGCAGCGTGAATGTCGGCGTAGGCCTGGGCTGGATCGTCTTTGCCGAAGATCGCCGAACCGGCCACCAGAAGGCTCGCGCCGGCGGCCGATACTGACCCGGCGGTGCGTGCGTCCACCCCGCCGTCAACTTCGATCAGGGTTTCGCCAAGCAGATGACGCATCCGGCCGATCTTCTCGGGGGACGACCCGATGAACTTCTGTCCGCCCCATCCCGGGTTGACACTCATTGCCAGGACCAGGTCAGCCATGCCGTCAAGCTGGGAGATCGCGTCAACCGGTGTTCCCGGATTTATCGCCACACCGGCCAGGCAATCGAGGTCGCGGATCGCGCCGAGCAGACGATGGACATGCGGTGTCGCTTCGTAGTGGAAGGTGATGCTGTCGGCTCCCGCCTTGGCAAAGTCCTCGATCTGCTGCTCCGGCCGGTTGACCATCATGTGGACGTCAAGCACTCCCCCGGCCTGATGAACCTGATCGGCGATCGCCGAAGCAACCAGGGGACCGATCGTGATCGGTGGCACGAAATCGCCATCCATCACATCGAAGTGGATCACCCTCGCGCCGGCGTCCATTACCTCTTCGATCGCTGCGCCCAGCCGGGCGAAATCGGCCGACAGGATTGATGGCGCGATACGGATGCCATCGAAGGCTTCGCGGTTTACGGAACTCATATCGGCCTCAGCATGGAGCCGCCACAGGACTGACAGGTCATATCTTCAGTTGTACTCATTCTGGCGATGGTCTGATGCTCGCCGCAGTCGGGACATTGCGAAACAAGTTCGAATCGGGAAAGGCAATAAACGCAGCGAAACCGGCCAGGAAGCTGGGTTGGTCTGAGCCACGGTTCACCACAACCTGGGCAGGTCGGGCGTTTGTCTACAGAAACCGAAGCTTTGTCCGAATCGCCGGGCATTGGCACATTATCCCGACCGTACCGGCGTATCAGGCTTTTTGAAGCGTGAAATGAAGAATCCGGTGGTGCGATCACGGTCCGGCAACAGCTGGAGGAAGCGCGAATCACCGGCGTCGGCAAGGTCAGGCGCGAGCTTGCCGAGGTCATCCGGCTCCAGTCCGGAACGATCGGCGAAAGCCGCGGCCTGCTCCGCATTTTCAGCTGACGAGATGGTGCAGGTCGAATACACCAGGGTCCCCCCGGGCTCGAGGTATTCGGCGGCCCGATCAAGGATTTCCGCCTGCAGCTTGGTCACCCGATCAATCACCGCCGGTGACTTTCGCCAGCGCGCGTCGGGCCTCGATGCCAGGGCACCGAGGTCGGAACAGGGAGCATCGACCACCACCCGGTCGAAGGTCGAAAGGATTTCACCGTGCCGGGCGTCGGCTTCGAGAACCAGGCCGTTGTGGAAACCGAGTCGCTGGAGCTGTTCGGCTACGTCATCGGCCCGTTCTTCGTTCGGTTCGACCGAAACCATGTTTCCCTGGCGACCCACCCGGGCAGCGATCTGACCGGTCTTGATGCCCGGTCCGGCGCAGAGGTCAAGGATCCTTTCGCCGGGCTGGGGATCAAGGACTTCGATCACGGCGGCCGACCCTCTCGACTGGGCCACTACCAGTCCTTCCTGGGCTGCTTTCTCGGCTTCGGAGAGGCTGCCCCGGGCGATCAGAAGTTCCGGCGGGGCCAGTGGCCACGGTCCTTCAGCAACTTCGAGTTCGAGATCTTCAGCGGCCAGCCGTTCGAGTATTTCGTCGGTGCTCACCCGGGCGGTGTTAACCCGAAGCGCACGTTCGCTTGGCTGGTTGGCTGCGGCAAGCACGGTTCGTGCCCGTTCGGGACCGAGTTGCTTCCACCACATTTCGACCAGCCAGACGGGTGCTGAATGAGCCATCGCCGCGGCCGCCGGGGTTGAATCGTCGGCCAGCTTCGCGATCACGGTTTCGCGTTCCCGAAGGGTGCGACGGAGCAAGGCGTTGACGAATCCTGCCGCATAGGGCGCGCCTGATTCCCTGGTCAGGTTGACCGCCTGGTCCACCACGGCATGGTCAGGTGTGCCGTCGGAGAACAGAAGCTCGAATATGCCAAGGCGCAGGGCTGCCATCACAGGCGGATCGGGACGCTGGCCTTTCTTTTTGATCAGGCCGGAAATGATCGAATCGACCGATCCTTTGCGCTGCACCGCGCCGTAGGCCATCCGCATCGCCTGCGAACGGGATCGGCCGGCAAGTTCGCGCTTCTCTGCTTCGTCGCGGAATGCGGCCTCGGTGTATTCGTCTCCTTCGAAAGTGCGGCGCAGGACCGCGTAGGCGGCAGCTCTCTCCGGAGTGACCTGGCTCATCGTTGCCTGATCAGATCAGGCAAGGGGCACGGCCAGGTCGGGAAGGCCGTATCCACGAAGGTATGAGCCGCCATCCATCGCGGTTTTGCCCGGAGGCTGGACAACGTCGAGCCGCAGGGTCAGATCTCCACAGGCGAGCAGGATCTCGCCGTTTTCACCAACCACCGAACCAGGCCCCCAGCTGGGCCGGTCGATCACGGTGGTTGCCTTCACCCCGAGTCGACTGTCGCCTTCGAGGGCCAGGAATGCACCGATGTGAGGGTTCAGTGCGCGGGTCCGGTCATGGAGGTCAAATGCTTTGTCGGTCGGGTGAAGCTGGCGATCGTCAGCGGTGATCTTCTCGGCGTAGGTCACATTGTTTTCGTCCTGCTCCGTCCATTCCAGCGAGTCACTGTCGGCCGCATCCAGGGCACGAACGAGCAGGTCTCCGCCGATGGTCGACAGACGGGATGAAAGGGATCCGAAGTCTTCGCTGTCGTCGATTTCGGTTTCTTCAACCATCGCGACGGGACCGGAATCGAGTCCGGCGACCAGCTGCATCACACCGACCCCGGTGGTTTCGTCACCGGCCATGAGGGCACGTTCGATCGGGGCCGCCCCGCGCCAGCGCGGCAGCAGGGAAGGATGCACGTTGAGCATCGGCAGCTCGGTCAGCAGCGGCTCCTTGATCAGCTGGCCGAAAGCGCAGATCGAACCCCAGGCAGCACCGGTCGAAAGCAGTTTCTCGCGAACGTCCTCCGAGTTGACATCAGCGCATTTCACTACCTCAATTCCGAGCTCCTCGGCTTTCAGGGCGACTGGTGATGGTGATTCCTTGCGGCCCCGGCCCTGTTTCCGGTCGGGCAGGGTCACGACGAAGGCCGGCCGGTGATCGGACGACGCCAGGCGGTCGAGGACGTCGGCAGCGAAGCCTGACGTTCCGAGGAAAGGCCCGTTACTCATCGTCAACTGGCGGCGAGTAACTGTCACCACGACGCAGTGCTTTCATCGCGCCTTTGCGCTGCCAGCGTTCGGTCCGGTCAAGGATGAGGATGCCGTCCAGATGGTCGATCTCGTGCTGGAGGACACGGGCTTCGTGTCCGGATGCTTCGATCAGCATTTCGGCTCCGGTCTGGTCCTGGCCGCGAACCCGGGCGTAAAGGGGACGTTCGACTTCAACCACTACCCGCGGGATGCTGAGACAGCCTTCGACCATGATTTCGGCTTCGTCTGAAAGCCATTCGATCTCGGGATTGACCAGGGCCTGGGGTTCGGCATCGGAATTGGTCTGGAAAACGAGCAGCCGACGCAGCTTGCCGACCTGGGTCGCGGCGAGACCGACGCCAAGCCCGTCTCGCATCAGGTGGATCATGCGTTCGATTTCTTCGGCCAGCGCGTTGTCGAACTCGGTGACTTCCGAAGCTTTGCTTTTCAGGACGGGATCGCCGTACTGGACAACCTGGGCAAGGGCTTCTTCGCGCTTGCGCATGGTTTCGTCATCGAGCGGTCGCGCGGGAGCGGCGGTCTCTTCGCCGCCCTCTTCTTCGACGACGATTTCATCGCCTTCGAGGGTCTCTTCGATCTGTGTTTCCTGGTCAGCCATCGACCCCCGAGTTTACGGGACTCTGAAAAAGCCCACCTTCGGCCCTGTTTCAGGCCCGGGCGGCTTTAAGTGCGTGTCGTGCCCGTTTGCATTTCTTTGATTTGGCAAAGCGCTTCTTCGCTGCGGAACGCTTCTTCCCGGCCTTGTTGCACTTTCTGACCAATGATCTGAGTTTCGATTTCGGCTGCTTGCCACCGGCCCCCTTCCCGGGAATGAACGCATCCGGCTGAGGACGACCCTGCAGCGGAACCAGCGGCAGGCTCTCTTCGAAACTGACCATGGGTCCGTAGCGCGCGAGGCCCCATTGCTCGAGTTGCGGCGATACCGATGACACATGAACCTCGACCCGGTTCTGGATGAGATAGGTCCCGGCGCCGTACCACTCGAAGTCCGGCCCGGGGATCGCCAGTGTTCCTTCGGCGTGGCTTCGCATGTCGGCCACCGCCTCAACCTGGGCGGCGTAAAGCTGCTTCTTGGAGAACTGATGCTGATGCGCCACATACAGGTGGCTGGACGGGTAGGCCACACGCAGCGCCTCCACTTTGCTTTCGGCGTCGTCGGTGAAAGCGAAGTTGAACCTGGCGTCGGCGGGCAGGCCGCCACTGTCGAAGTCGGGCGGGGTCACGTAGCTGATCCAGACCCCGGCGAACGCTTCTGGCCACTGCAGCTCTGCCTGCTGTCCGGCAGCGAATGGCGGAAAGTTGTCCGGGTCAGGCGGTGTCGCACTGGCAGGACCAGCCAACATTCCGGTTGCGACCACCAGCGCCAGCAGACACCCCGACACCCACGAAACGGTCTTCTTCATGATTTCTCCCGAATTGGACGATCTTCGCCCTTGAACAGTGGTTTGATCTTACTGCGGGTCGACGTCGATGCTGAGGACAATGTCCTTGAAGACCTTTTCGGCCAGCATCGATTCAACTGTCTCGTAAACGGCTCTGATCGTGTCTTCCCGGG
>JBAWHK010000195.1:0-7633 GCA_049593795.1 Solirubrobacterales bacterium | reverse complement strand
GGAATGCGCAACCTGATCATGGGTTCAGACGCCCCGGTAGTAGCGGTAAGCCCGTACGTCGCCGGCAAGGTCGTGAAAGGACCAACCGACCATTTCATGCGGGCAATCGACCGGCCGACCACCGCGGCCGGGGTCGCATCGCTTTACACGGGCCTGATCGACGCGATGATCTGCGATTCCGGCGATCCGGACCCGGCGCCAGCCGACGTTCGTTCTTTCTCGACCGCCACCCTGATGCACAGCGCGGAAAGCCGGGCAACCGTCGCCCGGGCAGTCCTGAAAGTCGGCGAACGGCTGATCGGGAACGAATGAAAGCGATCGCGATCGTAACCGCGAAACGTTTCACCTCCGCCAAGCAGCGTCTGGCCGGATCGATCGATGAAGATTTGAGATTGAGACTGGTCGAAGCGATGCTGGGTGACGTGCTCGAGGCGATAAGCAAGACCCGAGCCGTCAGCCAGACCATCGTGGTGACCGGTGAAGGGACCGCAGCTGATATCGCCCTGAAGTTCGGCGCCGAAGTGATCCATGATCCGGAAGATGCGGGCCATTCCGGAGCCGCCCTGCTCGGCATCAGCCGGGCCACGGAACTCGGTGCTGACTGCGTCGTGCTGCTTCCAGGTGACTGCCCGCTGCTCGACCCGAAAGAACTGGACCGTCTGCTCACCGGTCTGCCGGATCCATTCGTGACCGTAGTTCCGGATCGCCACGGCACCGGGACCAACGCGCTTGTCCTGTGTCCGCCCCGGGTGATGAAACCAGCCTTCGGGGAAGGCAGCCATGAACGCCACCTCAAGATGGCGCGGGACGCCGGAGTTCCACACACCACGGAAGAACTGCCCACCCTGGCCCTGGACCTGGACACTCCCGCCGATTTCGTGGCCTTAACGACTAGGTTGGACATGGACAAAGGGCGGGCGCCGAGAACAGGGAAAGTGCTGGGAATCTGAACAATGGGTGGATTGGGTGAAGTCTCAATAGCGGCAGTTCCGAACCTGCCGGAGGTAACCGAAGGGTTTGATCTCGGTGCGGCCATCGCCGGCAACATGCCGTTGACTGGCGAAGACGTGATCGTGATCTCGCAGAAAGTCGTGTCGAAAGCGGAAGGCCGGGTGGTCCGGCTGGACAGCGTGGTTCCGAGTGCCGAAGCCGAAGAGCTCGCCCTCGAACTCGACCGGGATTCCCGCCTGATCGAACTGGTGAAACGCGAAAGCGTCGCGATCGTGCGCAAGGACATACTGCGCAGCATCCTGATCGTGGAGACAGTCCATGGCTTCATCTGCGCCAACGCCGGCATTGACACGTCGAACCTGACCGATGAAGGCACGGTGGTACTCCTGCCGGAAGACAGCGACCGTTCCGCCCGCCGGATCAGGGCGGAGATCGAAGCGGCCAACGGCATGCGTCCAGCGGTGATCATCGCTGACAGTTTCGGCCGGGCCTGGCGCCACGGGCAGGCGGAAGTCGCGATTGGATGTGCCGGAATCGCCCCCCTGGATGACTGGCGTGGCCTTCACGACCGGGCCGGCAACGTGCTTTCCGCTACCAACATCGCGATCGTGGACGAAATGGCATCCGCCGCCGACCTGGTCCGGAACAAAACCAGCGGCACTCCCGCGGTCCGGCTCAGGGGACTCGGACGTTTCGTCGAAATCGAGGACGGAACCGGGAGCCGGTCGGTGTTGCGCACGGCAGAGGATGACCTTTTTCGCTGAACCGATGATTCCGTAGCGGCCAGCCAGTCTGTTTGTTCAGCAATCAAGTGAACAGGAGATTCAGAATGAACAAGATCATTTTGTCCGGCAACGTCACGATCGACGGCTACATCGAGGACTCCGACGGTAATTTCGGGTTTACCGAACCGGACGAGCAGGTTCACCGCTACTGGAACGAAATCGTGGGTGAATCCGGGGCCCAGGTTATGGGGCGGCGTCTGTACGAGACGATGGAACCCTTCTGGAGCGACACGGCGGCGAATCCGACCGGGACCGGCTACGTTGACGAATTTGCAAAAGCGTGGGTCGAAACCCCGCGCTACGTGGTCAGCCGCACCCTCAAGACTGCCGGGAACGGGGTTGAACTCCTCGGTGACGATCTCGAGGCGGAGATCACCCGGATCAGGGAGAGCTCGGACGGGAACGTCGACCTCGGCGGGCCCACGCTCGGCAACAGCCTCGCCGAACTCGGCCTGGTTGACCAGCTTCGGATGCTCGTTCTTCCGGTTGCGGTCGGCTCGGGCAAACCTTTCCTCGGACCGGCCTTCGCCACCTCCCGGTGGACGCTGCTCGAACAGAGGACATTCGGATCAAGCACCCTGCTCAGATACGAAAAAGCCTGATCAGGAAGCAGTGACGTCGACCGAGACCCTGAGACTCTCGACGGGATCCATCTCGGGAGCCATCGGATCCGGGTAGCGCTGGAGAATTTCGTAGCCCGTGTTGCGCTGCGCCGCGTGGCGACCGGCCCGATGGGCTGAATCGATCAGTTCTTCGACTTCGAGCCGCACCCCGTGCTGCGAGCCTGCCATACGCGAGATGCTCTCCTCCATCAAAGTGCCACCAAGGTCGTTCACGCCCCACCGCAAGGCTTCAGTAGCCCCTTCGAGGCCCATCTTGACCCAGCTCGCCTGAAGGTTGGTAATCGAATGCCCCAGGGCAAGACGGAACGCGGCGGTGTGCTTGAGGTTCTCCTGGATCGAGATTTCCTCCACCCCATGGGTTCGCCCGAGCAGGGTGTTGAACGGAATGAAGCTGAGGGGAACGAATTCGGTGATGCCGCCGGTCCGTTCCTGAAGCGAACGGATCACCTCCATGTGACGGGCCAGTTCGCGTGGTTCTTCGATGTGGCCGAACATCACGGTTGACGTCGAACGCAGGCCGGAAGCGTGGGAAGCCTCGATTATCTCCACCCAGCGTGCGGCCGGAAGCTTGTTTGGCGAGATTCGCTGACGCACCCCGTCATCGAGGACTTCCGCCGCTGTGCCCGGGGTCGAATCCAGTCCGCATCCGATCAGGTATTCGAACACTTCGCGCGGAGACTTGCCCGACTGCTCGCACATGTGGTTGATCTCCATCGGCGAATACGCATGGAGGTGGATGTCCGGTGCCGTGGCCTTTGCCAGCTTCAGCCAGCGGCCATAGTCCTCCAGGTTGAGCTCGGGATGGATGCCTCCCTGCATGCAGAGTTCGGTCGCACCGAACTCGATCGCTTCCTGAACCCGGCCAACGAATTCTTCCTCGGTTGATTCATAGGCGTCAGGGGAACGTTTGCCCTGGCCGAAACCGCAGAACGCACAACCGACCACGCAGATGTTGGTGAAGTTGATGTTGCGGTTCACCACGAAAGTGGCGGTGTCGCCCGCAAGCTCATGGCGGAGCCCGTCGGCGGCTATCCGCATCTCTTCGATGACATCCGGCCTGGTTTCAGCGAACAGTGCCGTCAGTTCGTCTTCACTGAGCGCAGCCCCCTCCCGGCCCTTCGCGATTGCTTCGGCGGCAAGGCCCGGGTCGAAAGTCTCCTCGGAAACCCGGCCGGATCCCAGCCGGGGAATGAAACTCCAGTACTTGAGCTTGATCACGTCAAGCACACCCTGCTCCATCCATTCGCTGTTCATGTACTGCGGATAGACACAGAGGCGTTCGGTCAAGGCGTAACCGTCGGGTGCGAGCTGCTTCCTGATCTGGTGCGGACTCGGAAACGGATGTTCCGGGGAAATGTGATCGCCGTTCGCGGAAAGACCACCGAGGTCGGTGGCACCACCGGCTACGAGTTCCGACCACCAGTCGGAAAGGTTGGGCGGCACCTGGACACCGACACCGGGCATCAGTCGTTCCGTTTCGGTGATCAGGAACTTGAGGTCATCGATCGTGATCGGGCAGGCCCAGTCCGGAACCGATACCGATTCGTCCTGCTGCTCACCGCTCTCTTCGGTGGATTCCCAAAGACCGGAGTCAGCGGACCAGCGGCCCTTGCCGGCCCAACGTTCGGCCGACGCTTCGTTGGCGATGTCGGCCGGCTCCTGCCCGTAATAGCGGGGGTGCGGAACGAAGTTCTGGATGATCACTTCCTGGATATGGCCGTACTTCTCGTTGAGCGCAGCCAGGGCCTCGAGGGCTTCTATGCGCTCTTCCGGGGTTTCACCGATTCCAACCAGAATGCCAGTGGTGAACGGGATCTTCAGCTTTCCGGCGGCCTCGATCGTTGCCAGACGGACCGTCGGATGTTTCGTTGGCGACCCGGCATGAACGGTCTTCATCAGCCGCTCGGAGGCGGACTCGAGCATCAGGCCCTGGGATGCGGTGACTTCCCGGAGACGGGCGAGATCGGTTTCGCTGACAACACCGATGTTGGTGTGCGGCAGGATGCCGCGCTCAAGTGCCCGTTCACAGGCCCAAATCACATAATCGGTGAAGTCCCGGTGACCCCATGATTCAAGTTTTTTGGCGACTATCGGGTTGACTTCCGGTTTCTCACCGGTCAGGAAAAGCAGCTCTTTGGCGTTACGCCGAACCGCTTCGTCAAGCTTCTTCTCAACCTCTTCGGGCGAATGTACATGGGCCTGATGGGTCGCGAAGGCGCAGTACTTGCAGTAACACTGACAGGTCCGCGAAAGGGAGATCGTGTAATTCCGGGAGAAAGTAACTCTGCGCATCTGGTGAGACAATCTAGCGCAGTGTTCCACCCACCCCGGAACGGCCGTTGTGCATCTGTCCATGGCCACGGGGCGTAATCTGAAGGTGTTGCGACGACAAAACTGCCGCACGGACACACAAGGAGATTCAGATGAAACGATATTCCGCTTTGCTCGCCGTTCCAGTTCTCGCGCTGGCCTTCATGGCCGGTTGCGGTGGCAGCGACGATTCTTCATCCAGCGAAGCCCCGACGGCGAACGCACCGCAGCAGGAAAAGCCGGCCAGTTCCGCGGCTGACGCCGAGGTTCTCGATCTGGCCGCCGACCCCAGCGGGGCGCTTGTTTACGACACCGACACGCTCGACGCCAAGGCTGGCAATGTTGCCATCGCTTTCACCAACGACTCGCCGGTCGGCCATGACGTTGTTGTCGAACAGGACGGCACCGAAGTAGGCCGCAGCAGCATTCTCACCAGCGGCAGCGAAACCGTTGCCCTGAACGACCTCAAGGCCGGCAAGTACACCTATTACTGCTCGCTCCCGGGCCATCGCGAAGCCGGCATGGAAGGCACGCTCACCGTGAAGTAGGCATCGCACCGGGTTTTATTTCCGGTCAGTTAAACGAAGAAGGGCCCCGGAAATCCGGGGCCCTTCGACGTTAATGCCTGTGCTGTGTCCTAGGCCTGTTTGCCCGGGGACACTGACCTGTCAGTTACAGCCGGAAGGTCCGAGTCATCCTGGGCCTTCGCGATCACGAACTTGTAGAACAGGAACGCCAGGGCGCCACCAACCAGCGGTGCCAGTACGTAAACCCATCCGTCAGCGAACTCACCGGAAACGAGGGCCGGACCGAACCAGCGGGCCGGGTTGACCGAAGCACCGGTCAGCGGTCCGAAAACCATGCCGATAGCGGCGAAGGTAAGACCAATTGCCAGCGGGGCCCATTCCTTCTTGGCCTTGATGCCAAGCGCAACGGCCAGGACCGTCAGGACGAGCAGGAAAGCACCGAGTCCTTCGACCAGGAATCCCTGCCCGGCACCGCCGAGCAACGGACTGATGGTTGCGGCTCCGTAATTCGAAGCACGACCTTCGTCTTCGAGGATCGCCTTGGTCAGCAGCGCGCCGAGCACACCACCGGAAAGCTGGGCCAGGACGTAGATGATCGCGTCAACCGGAGCAATCTTCCTCATCAGGGCGGCACCGAAGGTGATCGCAGGGTTGAAATGGCCACCGCTTGCTATGCCGATCCCGATTATGAGAACGCAGAGGATGAAGCCGTAAGTGAGGCCGATCACGGCGAAGTCAGACCCGAACTGGGCCGAATCTCCAACAGAAATGAAGAGGACACCAACGCTCGTAATGAAGAAGACCAAGAACAAGGTCCCGACCAATTCGGCGATGTATGCGGCGAGACCGCGATCTTGCATGTAAATCAAACCTCCCGTGGCTTGTGTCGATTAGACCCACTGACAGTGAGCGATTGCGGATACTAACCACACCGAACGCCCGAACTGCCTTTGGTCTCCGTTCAAACGCCGAGTTTATATGCAGACCGGCTGTCCGGGTGGTTCCCGGACATCAATGGTCAGACAAGACCAGCGACCAGTTCGGGCAGTTCACGGGACATGCGCGACCGTGGGACGACCAGGTCCACCCCGGCTTCGAGGGCCCTGCGCCTGGTTTCGACATCGACGTGGGAATAGAAACCGATGGCCGGTGCGGGAAGCGCAGCCAGGGCCGCAGGATCAACGCCGTCGAGGTCACAGACGATCAGGTCGATACCTTCCAGATCGGCCGCGCCAGGCAATGACGATCCGGCTTTCACCTCGTGGCCGGCACTTTTCAGGCTCTCGTTGACCCGGCTGGCCAGCATCAAGTCAGCCACACAAGCGTAGATCCGGGCCAAAGCGCAGCCCTAGATCGCGCGACGCTGACGAAACTCTTCGCGCACGCTTTCCGGACGTCCCCACATCTGAACGATCTCCGAGCGGCCTTCGCGAACTTCGCGGAGCTGAATCACCCCGGTAAATCCTTCCGAGTCGAGGCGCTGGAGGATGCCGACCACGGTCTCGGGCGCCGCGGCCCGGCCGAAGCTGTGGGCGACGTTCACCCGCCAGTGCCAGTCGGCCCGTGAATACGGCTGGGCATTCACGAAACTCATGTGCACAGCAGCATCGATGTACCGGGACTCGTCATCGATCCGGAGATCGAATTCGAGGTCGGTCCAGTCGCTGGGAAGTGAATCGAGGACATCCTGAAAATCATCGGCCAGTGCCATCGGGCAAGCCTACCGGCCGGGCCAACTAAACTCGACTCATGTCCTCCGGCCCCCTCATTGACATCGACACTGAATACCGGCAGATTCGCGAAGAATGCGGTCTGCTTGAGCGTTCCGACCGGTTCTGCCTGACCGTGAGTGGAACCGAAGCCGCCGAGTTCCTCCAGGGCCAGGTCACCAATGAGATCGAGAAGCTCGAGGTTGGCAAAGGTTGTTATGCCGCCCTGCTCAACCGCAAGGGCCACCTCCAGTCCGACATGCGCATCCTCCACGCCAGGGAGAACGAATTCTGGGTCGACACGGAAGGATCGGCCGGCCCGAAGGTGCTGAAGCATTTCTCCATGTACAAGGTTGGCCGTGACGCGAACGTCGAAGCCGCCGACCGGCGGATCCTCACCCTGGCCGGTCCGGGATCCCTCGAAGTCACCGGGATCGCTCCCGGTGACGAGTACAGCTCCGCCGAAACCACGATCGGCGGAACCGAATGCCTGATCGTCTCAACCAATCTCGGGCTTGACGTGATCGTCCCGGGTGAGTCGGCCGGGACGGTTGTCGCTGAGCTTGAATCGAGACGGGCGGTGCCGGTATCAGCCGAAGCGCTGGAGATACTCAGGGTGGAATCCGGTCGTCCGCGGTTCGGTTTCGAGATGACCGAAAAGACGATGCCGGCCGAAGCCGGGATCGTTGAAGAGGCCGTGAACTTCACCAAGGGTTGTTACATCGGCC
>JBAWHK010000194.1:0-14733 GCA_049593795.1 Solirubrobacterales bacterium | reverse complement strand
TAGGTGCCTTCGACGTGGGTGCGGTTACTGTCGGTGACCCCGTCGCCGCTGACGAACAGTTTCGTCTGGCGGGTCGCGATCCAGCGTCGGCGAACCGCCAGGGGGATCCCCCGGACCCGCACGATTTCCTCGGCCAGACGTGAACCCGCCAGAAACCGGTCCGGCGCAAAGGACCAGCGGTAATACATCGCCGGTCGCCACAGCCATTCGTCCGCGTAGTCCTCAACCAGCAGCGAGAGGTAGCGCTGGACCGGGTCGGAAGGGATCACGGAAGGCCCGGGGCGACTCTGTTCGAGCCACTCGATCATCGGGGTGGTGTCACTCATCCACCGCCCGTCGCTGAGTTCGACGCTCGGGAACTGGGTGGCACCAAGCTCTCGCGGGATTACCTGACGGTACATCCGTATATCCAGCGGCCGGTACTCGAAATCGATCTCCCGCCAACGCAGGTACGACTCGAACTTGCCGGTGAAATAGGAGATCTTCGCGCCGTAGACGATCATGCCGGAAGTGGCCTGCTTTTCTTCAGATACGTCATAGACCCACCCTATTGTGGTTAGCGGCGATCACCTGCCAGCCAGAAGTTGAAATGACTGTGCGCTAGCCTCAGGCGATGGTGCCGTTTTCAGCAGACGAGCCAGATCCCGGGAGACAGGGTTCGTGGCCTTTCCGGTGTCTCCTGCTGGCAGCCTTGGCCGCAGTGGCCGGCCTCGGTCTCTTTGCGTCCCAATCCATGGCGGCGACGTCGACGGCAGCCCAGGCAACCGAGGCGGGGAAACGGGCATACGAGTACGGGTTCCCACTGCTCGACTTCCTGCGGATCCGGCATGAACAATCGAGTGTGACCTGCCCCGATGGAAAGGGCAACGCACCGATCAATCACTTTGCTAACTCGTCGAAGTTCGCGACGCCAGCCAACCGGGGCGTGGTCGCTCCCAACACCGACACTCTCTATTCGGTCGCCCACCTCGACCTCAAGAAGGGCCCGGTCATCCTGAAACACCCCGGCATGGGAAACCGTTTCTTCGGCTTCCAATTGCTCGAGCCCCACACCAACGTCATTGGCTACATCGGGACCCGAACCACCGGATCGAAGGCAGGAAGGTACGCAATCAGCTGGACCGGCCAGAGCCGAAACGGGAAACGCAAGCTCAGGAAAAAGCTGAAACGGGGCGGGCTTTCAAAAACGGTGATCAAATCGAAATACCGGCGGGTCTGGGTGATCGGACGGACGCTGGCCGGCGATTCTGCCGATCGGCAAAAGGCTTTCGAATCGATGGAGCGCTACCGGTTGACGAGACTGAACGGCGGCAAGTTCCGGCTGCCCGCCGACTGTTACCGGGGAAAGGACGAACCGGCCCGGTACCCGACCCCGACGACCGGCCCTGCCTTCATCGAAGCGCTCAACCGGGCACTGCTCAACAATCCGCCCCCGAAACGTGACCAGCCGCTGCTTGAAGAACTCGCCACCTTCGGGATTGGCCCGGGTCTGGCCCCGGAAACCGCGGGACTTTCATCCGACATCCTGGCAGCGCTTTACGCCGGGGTCGAAGCCGAAGCAGTCCGGCTTCCTTTGGCCGCGAAAGTTGGATTCCTGCAGCAGTCGCTTACCAACAAAGGGTGGGTTACGGCCGATCCGAAGATCGGTGCTTTTGGTACCGACTACGCGTATCGCGCCCGGATCGCGGTGGTCGGGATCGGTGCCAACACTCCGGAAGAAGCGATCTACCCGGCAGCCCTGTCAGATTCGGAAGGCAGGCTGCTGACGGGAGCCCGGCAGTACCGAATGGTCTTGCCCGCCGATGACCTGCCACCCACACGCTATTTCTGGTCGTTGACCATGTACGACTTCGATGGTTTCCTGATCGAAAACCCGATTGACCGTTACTCCCTGGGCCCCAGCCATCCGCCGTTGATCAAGCGGGAGGATGGATCGATCGTAATCGCGGTCCAGCACGACGCTCCCGCCGAAGCTGGCGTCAACTGGCTGCCGGCACCACTCGGTGGATTCCGGCTGAACCTGCGTCTGTACGGCCCACGCAAACGGGCGCTGAACGGATCCTGGGAACCGCCAAAGATCGTTCAGACCGGATAGCCGCCCGCGTCGACCACCAGCCGGCCTTTCCGGACCGGATGAAGGGCGCAGCTGTTCCCACCGCCGGAGATAGGGAAGAATCGATGAATGTCTGACCGCTCACGACCAAAGGGTGCCGCAGGCAGCCAGCTCGCTTTGATCGTCGTGATCGAGATCCTGGCGATGTCAGTCTGGTTCTCAACCGCGGCGGTGGTGCCTTCGCTCAGCTCCGACTGGGGCATCTCGAGTGGCGCGGCAGGATGGCTGACGACCGCGGTCCAGCTCGGGTTCGTTGCCGGGGCGGTTGCTTCGGCCTTGCTGAACCTCGCCGACCGGATCCCGATCGGAAAGCTGATCGTGTTCTCGGCTCTGCTTGCCGCTGCCAGCACCGCGCTGGTCGCCATCCTGTCGGAAGGTCTTGTTACTGCGATTCCGCTGCGTTTCATCACCGGGGTTGCCCTTGCCGGTGTGTACCCGACCGGTGCCAAACTCGTTGCTTCCTGGTTTGAGGGATCCCGCGGTCTCGCGATGGGTATCCTGCTGGCGGCGCTCACGCTCGGTTCGGGCCTGCCGCACCTGGTGGGCTCACTCGGTGAGCCCCAGTGGCAGACAGTTCTGCTGGTGACCTCAGCTCTTTGCCTCCTGGCCGCCGGGCTCGCTTTGCGACTGAAGAACGGACCGTTCGTTGCCGACAGTTCGCCGCTACATCCGCGGTACGTGCTCAGCATGTTCACGGACCCGAAGCAGCGGGCGATCAACCTCAGCTATTTCGGCCACATGTGGGAGCTCTATGCCCTGTGGACCTGGATGCCGCTCTTCGTTGCGGCCAGTCTGGTGGCTGGGGGAGATCAGCCAGCCAGTGGAACGACGGTCGGGCTGGTGACCTTCTTTTCGATCGGGGTGGCGGGGTTTGCCGGATGCGTCGCTTCGGGCCTCCTGGCACGGCGGGCGGGGCCGATGAGGCTCGCCCGGCTGGCGCTGGCCGTCAGTGGCACCTGCTGCGCCCTGAGCCCGTTCGTATTCGGCACTTCGCTCTGGCTGCTCACCCCGGTGCTCCTGATCTGGGGCTTCGCGGTAATCGCGGATTCTCCGATGTTCTCGACCGCGCTCAGCTGGGCGGCCGACCCGGACTATGTGGGTACCGCGCTTACCGCGCAGATGGCAATCGGCTTCCTGGTGACGGCGGTAGCGATCCGGGTAACACCCTTGATTGCCAGTTCAACCAGCTGGCGATGGGCCTTCCTGATCCTGTTGCCAGGGCCGATCCTGGGGGTACTTTCGATCGGCGGCAAAAGATTCAGGCCGAACGGGAAGCATCCGTTACCGGGCGGTTCCTGACAGTGAAACTCAGGCCTGGTGCTAAATTCACGTCAGCGATACTTTCGGCGGCAGGAGGGTTGTAAGTATCAGCAGACGACAACGAGCGGAGGGACCCATGACACACGGAACTGCGACGTTCAGCGGCATCAAGTTCAAAACGGTGAATCTGGCCGTGCTCGCGCTAGTGGTTTCTCTCGTTGGTGTCCTCGCTTTTGCCGCTGGCCCGGCTGAAGCTGGCGGGAAAGTCAAGCAGTCGAACTGCAAGAAGCTTTCGAAGAAGTTGAAGAAAGCGAAAGGCAAGAACGCCAAATTGCGCCTGAAATACAACCTCAAGAGCTGCAAGAGCAGCCTCAAGGTTTACAACAAGGTCAAGAACTCCAGGTTCATCGGGGTACGCAGTGACGGTCAGCCGATCGACATCACCCTCTGCGCCAACGGCAAAGCTGCCGATGACGTCGGTACCGAATTCGAGCAGGTCTACCGCAAGGGCTGGATCATCGAGGGCGGCCGGTACAAGAACAAAAAGAACTTCGAAGGTGGTTTCGCTGCCAAAATCGGCGCGAACTCCGACCGGGCCGGATCAATCAAGTACGGCAAGAACGGATGGGAAGTCGGAATCAGCTCGTTCGACGGAACCGAGCTTTACAACTACGGTCCGGCCAAAAAGAGCAACGCCCAGAAGATCTGCAGCAAGTTGTAGAACTGGATGCTGGCCGATTCGTGAACTAGGCTTCGGGCATGATCCCCCGGCGTGTCATCCCGCTGTCAGTCGCCTTGGTTCTCAGCCTCGCTTTCGCGTCCGTGGCGCAAGCAAAGACGGTCAATGGCTGTGTGCTCAAACAGAAGGCAAAATGTGCCTCGAAGAAGCTCAACTGGAAGCTTGAGTTTCATGGCAAGCTGAACGGGGCGAACTTTCGTAAAGCAAAACTCCGCGGGGCGGACCTCAGAAACGCCAGTCTCAAAGGCGCTGACTTCCGTAACGCCAACCTTTCCGGCGCCGACCTCACCGGAGCGAACCTCAAAGGAGCGAAGCTGAAAGGCGCGGATCTCTCCGATGCCGACTTCACTGACACGACCGCCACCGGGGCAAAACTGAACGCGGTGAAGGCCGAGAACGCGAACTTCTACGGGGCGGGGTTGAAGAAAGCGACGATGAGCAACGGCGATTTCACCAACGCTAACTTTTACGGCGCCAACTTCAACAATGCGAACCTGGCCGGCTCGAACTCGCCGCCTCCGCCGCCACCGTTCTCCACCGCCACCGCGAAAAAGACCACCAGCCTGATCAACGCGAATCTGTGGGGCGCGTCGCTCTCGGGCACCAACCTGACCAACGCCAACCTGGAGAACGCCAACCTCTATGGAGTCGTGGCATCTCCGAAGCCCGCGAACTTCACTGGTGCCCTGCTGTATTCAGCGGAGATGAGCAGCACGATCCTCGACGGATCCAACTTCACCAGAGCTTTCATGCACGCCAGCTCGATTCAGATCTCGACGCTCATCGGTGCGGACTTCACCGACGCGTCACTCGGTTCGGTGGTGATAATCAACTCGAGTTTCACCGGTGCGAACTTCACCGGTGCGAGCTTCCCCCATGCGGTCTGGATCAACGTCACCTGTCCGAACGGGATGCTCCAAAGCACAGCCTGCGCCCCCTGACCAGGTCAAAAAACAGGCAGGACCAACGAAATTATCCCGGGGCCGCTGAACCAGGCGCGTAGTATCGCCCTGATGGCGGAAGCTCAGCCGAACCCCGAATCACTCGACCGGATCCCGATCGAAACGATCGGTGACTACCTGGATGGGCCCCATCGGGCAGTCCGGGCAGAGATCAGGAGTGCGCTGGGCCGGCCCGAACTGGCACCGGTCAATCCCGGAATAACCACTGATGATTACCGGGAACAGGTACTGGCGTGGTCGGAGCTGCTCGCCGGCGAGAAACTGACAGTGCGGGGACTGCCCTCCTCCCATGGCGGTGGCGGTGACATCGGCGGTTCGATCGCTGCTGTCGAAACACTGGCTTACGGCGACCTGTCCCTGGTCGTAAAAACCGGGGTTCAGTTCGGGCTGTTCGGAGGGGCGATCCTCCACCTCGGAACCCGCAGCCATCACGATCGTTATCTGGCTGACATCGCTTCGCTGGCACTGCCGGGATGCTTCGCGATGAGCGAATCCGGTCACGGTTCGGATGTGCAGTCGGTCAAAACCGTCGCGAACTTCGATTACGAAAGCCAGCAGTGGGTTATTGACACCCCGACCGAAGCTGACCGCAAGGACTGGATCGGCAATGCGGCAAAACACGGCAAAGCAGCGGTGGTCTTCGCGCAACTCATGATCGAAGACGAACAGCATGGGGTTCATGCCTTTGTCGTCCCGATCCGCGACGAAAACGGAGAGCCGCTGGATGGCGTCACCATTGAAGACTGCGGGCAAAAACTCGGGCTGAACGGGGTCGACAACGGACGGCTCTATTTCAACCAGATGCGGATTCCGCGAACCAACCTGCTCGATCGCTACGGGTCGGTCAGCGAAAGCGGTGATTACACCTCCCCGATCGAAAATCCAACCCGGCGGTTCTTCACGATGGTAGGAACGCTGGTCCAGGGTCGGGTGTCGGTCGGGGGTGCGGCGATTTCGGTATCCAAAGTTGCACTATCGACCGCTGTCCGTCACGGCAACCTGCGTCGCCAGTTCGGGCCTGCTGATGGCGGCGAAGACGTGGCCCTGCTCGATTACAGGGCACACCAGCGACGGCTGTTGCCGCTGCTCGCTCACACCTACGCTCTGCACTTCAAGCAGGCGGAACAGGTTGAGGACCTCGACGCGGTTTTCAGCGGCGAAGAAACGGGCGAGACCGAGCGCCGCACCCTCGAGACCTCAGCGGCAGGGGTCAAGGCTTTCGCGACCTGGCACGCGGTCGAATGTCTCCAGACCGGACGGGAAGCCTGTGGTGGCCTCGGCTATCTGAGCTCGAGCGGGTTCGCTGCGCGTAAAGCCGACGCGGAGATCTTCACAACTTTCGAGGGCGACAACACGGTGCTGCTGCAACTCGTGGCCAAGAGCCTGCTGACTGGTTACCGTGAGGAATTCGGTGACCTGAATCCGCTCGGTATGGCTGGTTTCGTGACCTCACAGGTAATCGAACGGGTAGTTGAACGCACCGCCGCGCGGGAGCTATGGGGCCGGATCTGGGATGAACTTACCCCCGACTCCGAAGAAGACGGTGACCTGACCGACCGTGATTATCAACTCGCCCTGTTCGCCTGGCGGGAGCAGCATGTACTCGACAGTGCGGCCCGCCGCCTCAAGAGCGGGGTTGACGATGGCAGGGATTCTTTCGAAGTTTTCAATTCATGCCAGGACCATGTCCTGGTTGCGGCACGGGCACACATTGAAACCCAGATCCTCGAGGCGTTTGCCCGGGCAGTGGATAACTGCGCCGACGAAACCGGCCGGGCCATGCTTGGCCGGCTCTGCGACCTCCACGCACTGAGCGTCATCGAGCAGCACCGGGGCTGGTATCAGGAACACGGCCGCATATCTTCAACCCGGTCGAAGGCAGTGATTCGTAACGTCAACGCGCTTTGCGATGAACTGCGACCGCACGCCGGTGATCTGGTCGAGGCCCTGCGGGTGCCTGAATGCGTGATGCCTGAATTCGGACCCGGCGGGCTCAGGGGCTGAGCGACCGGCCCCGCCGCGATTAGCGTCGGGGTGGAGGGTTGCCTGGTGGCGGCCCGCCGAGCTCTTTGCGGTCCTTGCGGTTCATGATCGCGACCACGAACGACAGCATCAGGATGACCACCCCGGTGATCATCAGGATCAGGCCGACTACATCCATGTCAACACCCGACACGTTGAAGTCGGTTGCGTACTTCAGGATTGCGCCAACTGCGATCAGGAATATCGGTCCACCGAAAGATACGTACATGGCGTCAGCCTATAGGTCGCATCCGTCGATAAAGCGACGGACCTCAGATCGAGATGGAGACCGGAAAGGTCAGCACCCAGAGAAGGGTTCCGATAAAGAGGACGTAACCGAAACCGAGAATCAGGGTTCGTTCACGGGGACGGGTCAGCTTGGTGCTGATGCCGGCAAAGAAGAGCGCCGCGGCGAAAAGCACCACCGCCAGCACATAATTGTCTGAACGCTGGTTCGATTCGGTTGCGTCGGCCGTGTGCTGCTCCGCTTCATCGACCAGCGCCCTCGATTCTGCTTCGGCGGCGAGTTTGTATTGCGGCATCACGAACGGTGTGGCTGGTGCGTTCTTGTTCTTCAGCGGTTTCGTATCGGTCCAGGCAACCACCGCTGGCTTGAATTCGGGGCGGAAACGCTTGAAGTAGAAATCGGCCAGGAATTCATCCTCGGTCGCGTAAGCATTTGCCCACTGGGTGAACAGCAGGACATCCACCTGGGTCTGCTGGCCAGCTTTGGTCGAAGCTTTGGTTGATTCAACCCGGGCGGCATTCGACTTGCTGAAATCGATCGCCTGCACACCGCTCCAGCGCGCCGACTGGTACGAACTCCAGGCGGTGGCGACCGCCGCGACCGCGAGCAGGATCGTCGCCAGTAACTCAAGCCGGGAATGGACACGGCCGAAGAAGCCTGATTCTTCTGCTGGTTCCGGCTGTTTTGAGTCCTGATCGTTCACGTCGGAGAGCCTACCGCGCCGGGGAATCACTTTCATCGAGTACAGCTGCCCGCAGGCGGGAAACCACCCCGGGCGCGCCTTCCATCGACTGGTCACGCTTCGGATTCGCCTTGAACCATTTGCCGTATCTGGCAGCCAGCGGGGAGGCGGTCAGGCCATGGGCCAGCACCGAAAGTCCGACTGTCAGATAGGCGATCTGCACGAGTAGCGATTGATGAGGAAGGCTGGATTCCTCAACGATGAGGATCGCGAAAACGATCGTGGCGAGCCCCCTGGGGCCGAACCAGCCGAGGAACCCGACCGTGGGCGCGCGGGCACCGGAACCGATCATCGCGATCGCGACTGGAACCATCCTGATCACGGTGAGGCTGAGGACCGCATAGAGCGCGATTTGCCAGGTGATCTCCCCGATCATCGGGCCGAGCAGCACCGCTCCGAAAATCATCAGGGTCACCCCGCTGAGAGTGCTGCCAACTTCGTCGGTCAGGCGGTTGAGGTGTTCCGGATCACCTTTCAGCCCGATGTGGAAGGCCATGCCGGCGACGAAAGCGGCGATGAAACCCGACCCACCCAGGGTGTCGGCCAGTCCGTACGCGAGCGCCGCCCCGGCTGCCGGGACAACCTGTTTCCACGGACCGGTGATCAGGTTCCATCTGCCGGCCACCAGGATTATTCGTGCGATCAGGAGTCCGGCCGCGACCCCGGCGAGAATGCCGAAACCTATTTCTTCGCCAAGGAGATGAAAGGCGCTGCGTCCGTTCGCGATGTTCGATTCGATGTCGGCGGCAGCGACCGCGGCGAAAAGCAACGGCACGCAGATCCCGT
The DNA here is from genome assembly GCA_049593795.1 of Solirubrobacterales bacterium. Taxonomy (GTDB): domain Bacteria; phylum Actinomycetota; class Thermoleophilia; order Solirubrobacterales; family 70-9; genus 67-14. Next base: position 5,862 of record JBAWHK010000194.1, on the reverse strand, counting down.
CGTTGAGGCCGCTTTCCACATTGAGGCCCTGGCGGATCCTTCCGGGAACCTTCTTGCTGGTCACGACCGCCTGGCCGAGGGCCGCGTCGGTCGGGGCGAGGATCACCCCGACCACGATCGCTTCGCCGACCGTGATCTCATCGAAAAGCAGCGCGGCAGCGGCCGCCCCGAAAATGATCGTCAACGGCAATCCGATTCCGAGCAGGCGTGCCGGCACCGATGCTTCCCGTTTCAACTCACCAAGGCTGATTCGCGAAGCATCCGAGAACAAAACCAGGGCTAAAGTTGCTTCGGCAAGGATGCGGACTGCGCTGCCGGTGCTGTCGACATCGATGTCGTCGATGAACTGCGGGCCGACCAGGATCCCCATTGCCACGAACACCATGGCAGCTGTGACAGGGGTGCCGCTCAGTTTCTTCGAGATCGTGGCGACCACCAGCAAGCCGAGCGCGATCATCATCAGTGAGGAATCCATCGTGACCTCGCAGGCTATCCGTCGCTTCGGCTAAGTTCAGGGAATGCGCTTCTCTCCTGACCGGCCGCTCGGTGTCGCTCCGGCAACGGTGTCGGATTACCGTGAACTTGCGCGACGGCGTCTGCCCCGCCAACTGTTCGACTATGTCGACGGTGGTGCCTATGAGGAAGCCACGATGCGGGCAAATGTCAGTGACCTCGGCGACATCCTGCTGCGCCAGGTGGTGATGCGTGACGTATCTGTCCGTGATCAGGCGGTTGAAGTCCTGGGACAGAAACTGTCGATGCCGGTGATCCTCGGGCCGGTCGGGCTGGCCGGAATGCTCGCCCGCAGAGCAGAGGTCCAGGCCGCCCGGGCCGCTGAGGCCAGAGGGCTTCCGTTCGTTGAGTCAACCGTGTCGATCTGCGCGATCGAAGAAGTCGCCGAAGCGACAGAGGTTCCGCCGTGGTTCCAGCTTTATGTAATGCGTGACCGCAGCTACGCCGAAGATCTGATGTCGAGGGCGACCGCCGTAGGTGCCCCGGTGCTGGTCCTCACCCTGGACCTGCCGGTGGTGGGCGCCCGTCACCGCGATACCCGGAACGCGATGGTCGGTGAAGCATCCGCCTGGGCGAAGTTCCGTCGGGCGGTCGACCTGGTCAGCCACCCGCGCTGGCTGGCTGACGTCCCGATTGGCGGTAAACCTTTGACCTTCGGCAACCTGGCCAACGCCGTTCCCGGAGGCAACAGCCCCCAGGACTTCAAAGCCTGGGTTGATTCGCAGTTCGATCCGAGTGTCACCTGGGAAGACATCAACTGGGTAAGGGACAACTGGAAAGGCAAGCTTCTCGTGAAAGGCATCCTTGATCCCGAGGATGCCCGGCGGGCGGTTGCTGCCGGGGTTGACGGAATCGTGGTTTCGAACCATGGTGGTCGTCAACTGGATTCGGTTCCGTCAACTGCCGTGGCCCTGCCAGGGGTGGTTGAAGCGGTCGGTGATCAGGCCGAGATTCTTGCCGACGGCGGGGTCAGGACCGGTCTTGACGTGGTCAAACTGATGTCACTTGGCGCCCGCGCAGTGATCGTTGGCCGGGCCTGGGCCTGGTCCGTGGCCGCCGGCGGGGAAGCCGGGGTTGGCACGATGCTCGACGTGCTCAGGGCCGACATCGATACCGCCCTGGGCCTGACCGGCCGCAGATCGGTCAATGACCTCGATGCTTCGGCTTTGTTCCGGTCGCCCTGATCGAAAGGTGAAGCAAATGGCCGGGCCCGAAAGCCCGGCCATCATTTACTCAGTTCAGGTCGAACCGGTCAAGGTTCATTACCTTCGCCCAGGCGGCGACGAAGTCCCGAACGAACTTCTCTTTGGCGTCATCGCTCGCGTACACCTCGGCGAGTGCCCGCAGTTCGGAGTTGGATCCGAAAACGAGGTCAACCCGGCTGCCGACCCACTTGAGATCACCGTTGGCGTCGTGGCATTCGAAAGCGTTCTCGTCACCAGTTGATTTCCAGGCGGTGTCAATGTCAAGCAGGTTCACGAAGAAATCGTTGGTGAGGGTCCCCGGGTTCGAGGTCAGAACACCAATCGATGAATCGTTGTAGTTCGCACCCAGAACACGAAGGCCACCAATCAGAACGGTCATCTCGGGGGCGGTCAGGGTCAGCAGGTTCGCCCGGTCGATCAGCAGGTATTCGGCCGGCAGACGCTTCTCACCGGTGAGATAGTTGCGGAAACCATCGACCTTGGGTTCGAGCACCTCGAACGATTCGACATCAGTCTGTTCCTGGGTCGAGTCGCCGCGTCCCGGTGAAAACGGAACCTTGACATCGACCCCGGCATCGCGGGCTGCTTTTTCGACAGCGGCATTGCCACCGAGCACGATCAGGTCAGCAATCGAAACCTGCCTGCCGGCATCAGCATCATTGAACTCGGACTGAATGGCTTCGAGAGCACTGAGTGCCTTTGCCAGTTCGGCCGGCTCGTTGACTTCCCAGTCCTTCTGCGGTGCGAGACGGATACGTCCGCCATTGGCGCCACCGCGCTTGTCGCCGCCACGGAAGGTCGAGGCCGAAGCCCAGGCCGTGGAAACCAGTCGCGAAACAGAAACGCCCGAGGCGAGGATCTTCTCCTTCAGGGAAGCCGCATCCTCATCGGTGATCAGTTCATGGCTGACCTCGGGAATCGGGTCCTGCCAAAGCAGTTCCTCCTGCGGCACTTCCGGGCCGACGTAGCGGGACGTCGGGCCCATGTCGCGGTGGGTCAACTTGAACCATGCCCGGGCGAAAGCTTCGGTCAGGGCATCCTGATTCTCAGCGAAATGCCGCGAGATCTTTTCGTATTCCGGGTCGAACCGGAGCGCGAGGTCGGTAGTGAGCATGCGCGGCTCACGGGCCTGGCTCGAATCGTGTGCGAGCGGCACCATGTCGGAGCCGGCACCGTCCTTCGGCCGCCACTGATTCGCACCAGCGGGGCTCTTCATCAGTTCCCATTCGTAGGCGAACAGGATGTGGAAGAACTCGTTGTCCCAGCGGGTCGGATGGTAGGTCCAGGTCACCTCGATGCCGGAGGTGATCGTGTCACCGTTCGTGCCGGAGCCAAGGCTGTTCTTCCAGCCGAGTCCCTGCTCTTCGAGCGGGGCGGCTTCGGGTTCGGGGCCGACATAGTCGTCCGGGGCACCGGCACCGTGGGTCTTGCCGAAGGTGTGACCACCGGCGATCAACGCCACCGTCTCTTCGTCATTCATCGCCATGCGACCGAAGGTTTCACGGATGTCATGGGCGGCAAGCAGCGGATCCGGGTTGGCGTTCGGGCCTTCCGGGTTGACGTAGATGAGCCCCATCTGGACGGCAGCCAGCGGATTCTCGAGATCGCGGTCGCCGGTGTAACGCTCGTCTTCGAGCCACTCCGTTTCGGGGCCCCAGTAGACCTCTTCATCCGGCTCCCAGACATCTTCGCGACCTCCGGCGAAACCGAAAGTCTTGAAGCCCATTGATTCGAGGGCCACGTTTCCGGTGAGCACCATCAGGTCTGCCCACGAAAGTTTACGGCCGTACTTCTGCTTGACCGGCCAGATCAGACGGCGGGCCTTGTCGAGGTTGCCGTTGTCGGGCCAGCTGTTGAGTGGAGCGAAGCGCTGCATGCCGGCTCCGGCTCCGCCGCGGCCATCGCTGGTCCGGTAGGTGCCGGCACTGTGCCAGGCCATGCGGACCATCAGCGGGCCGTAGTGCCCGAAGTCGGCGGGCCACCAGTCCTGAGAGGTGGTGAGAACCTCGTTGATGTCCTTCTTGACCTGCTCCAGGTCGAGGCTCGCGAACTCGCTGGCGTAATCGAAGGAGGCATCCATCGGGTTCGCTTCGGCCGGGTTCTTGGCGAGGATCTTCAGGTTGAGCCGGTTCGGCCACCACTCGCGGTTGCCGCCGCCTTCGGTGGGGTAGGGCGCGCGGCCGCCGTGGGCAACCGGGCATTCGCCATCGCGGCCGTCGCTCTCATGGTTCATTTCGCCTACAACGGCATCAGGAGTGTCAGACACTGGGGACCTTTCGGGGTGAGTTTGGATCAGAAGAATCTGTGGATGAACATTCGGGACAGAGGCCCCGGTGAATCACTTCGGTTTCGTCAATCACGAACCCATGGGCGTCAGGAACGCTCATGCAGGGTGCGTCTCCCACGGCGCAATCGATATCGGCGATCGCTCCGCATTCCCGGCAGACAACGTGATGATGGTTGTCGCCGAGCTGGGTTTCGTAGCGCGCGAGGGAGCCGGGCGGCTGGATGTGCCGGACAAGTCCGGCTTCGGTGAGGGCTCGCAGGCCGTCATAGACGGTCTGGTGCGAAACCTCACCGAGGTCATCCCGGACCAATTCGATGATCGAATTGGTGTCAGCGTGGGGACTGTCGTGTACGGCGGTCAGGACCGCCATTCTCGGACGGGTCACCCGCAGTCCGCTGCCGCGCAGTTGCTGTTCGATTTCCAGGGTTGATGGCACCAGATCAACCATACCCTTTTCTGGAATCACTCAAAGTTAGCGTTTTGTGATTTCCCGGAAAGTGTCCGGACCCTGCCCGGTCAGCCGAGTTCGAGCGTGGTGATACCGAAAATACGATCGAGCGGCAGCACTGGAGCCGGACCCCTGTACATGCGGGAAGTTTCGAAACTGCGAGCCATCCCCAGGCCCTCGACCAGTTCGACTGCAGCCAGGTTCGGCTGGGGGACATCGACCGCGATCCGGCCTGTTGAATTGCTGGCGAGGGTCAGGATCAGGTTTCGTGCGATCACCTGGTCATCGGCAAATACCGGTCCGATCCTGGTGCCGGCGGCGGACTTCCGGGAAGCCGCGAACCCGGTGATTTCGCCCGAGTCATTTGTTGAGACAAGTGAGTTCCGGTTGTGGCCGTCGATCCATTCGTTCAGGAAAGCGGGCCGCGGGCCGAAGCAGTGCTGGCCGTCGAAACCGGCCAGCGACTCGAAAGGGAAATCGGCTGCCGGTCGAATCAGGCTGGCCGAAGGCTCCGGGGCCGGAAGGTGGTCGGCTGAATAACGGGCGTTTCCGTAAGCAACTTCGAAGCCGTCACTCGCATAGGTGCCCACCTGTTCCGGCACCGCGTCGAGGCCGAGGGTCATGCCGTCGCGTTTCGCCACGACCTCGTCCCAGAGATGCTTGCCGAAGCCCTGCCCCCGAAATTCGGGGTCAACGATGTAAAGGCCGACGAAGGCAACTTCGGGTGAGCACCGCACCGCGGAAATCATGGCCAGGGTCCGGCCTTCGTCCGTGATCGAAAAGAAACCTTCCCGGTCTGCCTCGAAGAACGCAGCGGCGTCATCCAGGCCTGGTTCCCAGCCCTCACGGTCCGCCCAGGTAACGGCCTCGCCAACCCCGTCGCGATCCATGTTTCTGATTTCGAAACTCTCGTTCGACGGTTCGAACACGGTCCGTTTTCCCTGTGAATTCCATGAGCCGGAGCTCAACTTTGCGATCGACCGATAAGTTACCGGCAATGCAGAACTTGAGCTTCGAACGCGACTTCGACCTGCCACCGAATGAAGTTTTCAGCTTTTTTGCTGAACACGAGAACCTCGGTGGTCTGCTCGACGCGAAGGTCACCCGCATCAAGGAGGGCCACGACGGCAACCCGAACGGGGTTGGCTCGGTGCGCAGCATCAAGCCCGGGCCTTTGCCAGTTTTCGAAGAAACAGTGACGGTTTTCGAACCGGACAGCCTGATCATCTACATGGTCACCAAAGGCACCCCGCTCAACCATCACCTTGGCGAAATCCGGTTCACGCCGACCGCGACCGGCACCCATCTCGAATGGAAGATCGAGATCGGCACCGCACTTCCCGGACTCGATTTCGTAATCGCAAAAGTTCTGAAACGGAACATCGGCAACGGCATCGCCAAGGCCGACC
>JBAWHK010000193.1:0-5154 GCA_049593795.1 Solirubrobacterales bacterium | reverse complement strand
GTCAAGGAGGAGCGATGGCCTGATTTTGGACGTTCCAGAGCCAAATCATGGTGCCGAGGCAGTGAGTTCGCTAACTTTAATGAACTAACTACAGAAACTGGACTTAGCCAATGTCGCTTCTTCTCGTACCCCTTGATGAATCCATAGTTTTCCCCTCGGTCAGCGCCAACCTCGCGATCGATGTCGGTGAAGACGACCAGGTCTTCCTGCTCTCCCGCCGTGACGGCGAGTTCGAGCGGGTCGGTGTCGTCGCCGAAGTGATCGAACGTGGCCTTTCGCCCCGCGGCGAACCGGTTGCCACCGTGGTCGGCCTCCATCGAGGTCTCGCCGGAGTCGCACACCCCGACGAAAACGACCCGGACGCACTCCGGATCGACGTCCAGGAAATCCATGACGGGCAGCCCGACGATGAACACACCAAGGAACTCGCCCGTGAGTACCGCGCGATCGTCGAAGAGATCCTCGAACTCCGTGGTGCCGACAGCCGGATCGCGGCTTTCCTGCGTTCGGTCGAAGAACCCGGTGCCCTGGCCGACACCGCCGGACTCAGCCCCGACCTCACCGTCGAACAGAAGGTGCGCCTCCTCGACATGCTCAACGTCACCGCCCGCCTGGAACTGGCGGTCGAATTCCAGCGTGAACGCCTGGCCGAACTCCAGGTTCGCAGCCGGATCCGAGAGGACGTCGAATCCGGTGCCCAGAAACAGCAGCGGGACTACTTCCTGCGTGAACAGATGAAATCGATCCGCAAGGAACTGGACGAAGACGACGCCAGCGTGATCGAGGAATACGAAACGAAGATCGCTGAAGCCGGCATGCCCGACGAAGCGCAGGAACAGGCCGAGAAGGAACTGCGCCGCCTCGAAAGGCAGGGAGAGCAGTCGGGTGAAAGCTCGATGATCCGCAGCTACCTCGACTGGATGGTCAGCTTGCCCTGGTCGGAACGGTCCGAAGGCCGGCTCGATCCGGCCCACACCCGTGAAGTTCTGGATGCCGATCACGCCGGACTCGATGACGTCAAGAAACGCATCACCGAGTTCGTCGCTGTCCGGAAGCTCAGGGCGGAGCGCAAGGTGGAGAAAGACAGTCGGGCCGACGGCGCGATCCTGACCCTGGTTGGCCCTCCCGGCACCGGCAAAACCTCGATCGGGGAATCGATCGCCAGTGCGCTCGACCGCGAGTTCATCCGGATCTCGCTCGGTGGCCTCCACGACGAAGCCGAAATCCGTGGTCACCGCCGTACCTACATCGGCGCGATGCCGGGCCGGATAGTCCGTGCCCTGCGTGATGCCAAAACGATGAACCCGGTGATCCTGCTTGACGAGATCGACAAGGTCGGTTCCGACTGGCGGGGAGATCCATCGGCCGCGCTGCTCGAAGTGCTCGATCCGGCCCAGAACCATTCGTTCCGTGATCACTACCTGGATGTGGAAATCGACCTTTCCGAGGTTGTTTTCCTGGCCACCGCTAACCAGCTCGACCCGATCCCGGCACCGTTGCTGGACCGCATGGAAGTCATCGCTTTCGACGGCTACACGACCGCCGAGAAGCTGGCGATAGCCCGCGGTTACCTGCTGCCACGCCAGATCAAGCGAAACGGACTCGAAGCTGACGAAATCGAAGTCAGCGACGGGATCCTCAACGCGGTGATCAGCGAATACACCCGTGAAGCCGGTGTTCGCCAGCTCGAACGTGAACTCGGCAAGCTGCTGCGCTCCGCGGCGACGCGGATCGCGTCGGAAGAAGTCGAGCAGCCGCTGGTCCTCGATGATGACGCGTTGCGCAAGGCCCTCGGCCGCCAGAAGATCTTCCAGGAATCGGTTGAACGCACAGCGATCCCCGGTGTTTCTACCGGGCTTGCGGTAACCGGCACCGGCGGCGACGTGCTCTTCATTGAAGCCACGGCGATGGATGGCGACAAGGGCCTGGTTCTGACCGGACAGCTCGGTGACGTGATGAAGGAATCGGCGCGGATCGCGCTCTCCTATGTGCGTTCCCACGCCGACGTGCTCGGCATCGACCCGGAGGCATTCCAGCGGGAGTTCCACATGCATGTGCCCGCGGGAGCGATCCCGAAGGACGGCCCGAGTGCCGGCACCGCGATGACCACCGCCCTCGTCTCGCTGCTCACCGGACGCCCGGTGAAGCACACGGTCGGCATGACCGGTGAAGTCACTCTCCAGGGAAGGGTGCTGCCGATCGGCGGCCTCAAACAGAAGGTCCTGGCCGCTCATGCTGCCGGCCTGACCGACGTGTTCCTGCCGTACCGAAACCGGGCTGACCTCGATGAGGTTCCGGAAGAGGTTCGCGAAACGATGACTTTCCACCCGGTGATGAGCGTCGAGGAAGTAATCGAACTCGCCCTCGAGCCGGTCGGGAGCGGTGCGGATGTCGCGGCAATGTCGTAACTGCGCACCAGTTCCGACGGAGTTGCGCGAAGCCGCGGTTGTGCTTGAGCGCCGCTGGACCATGGCCACGATCTATGCCTGTTCCAGCGGCGCTTCGCGCTTCAATGAGTTCCGGCAGTCGCTGCCCGGGGTATCCCCGACAACTCTCTCCGAACGCCTTGAGCAACTAGAGGCGGCCGGAATCGTTGAACGCCAGACCATCGCGGGACGTCCACCGCACACGGAGTACCGGTTGACTGAACGTGGGCTGCAGGTGGCGCGAGCGGTTTCCGGCCTGCTGCAGCGCTGAAAAGCGAGGCTGGCTCCTTGTGGGGACGAATCTGGCGCCTGCTAGATTCGGACCATGGCTATCAAGAGACTTCTCATAGGCGCAGGCGCTGCTGAAGACGACCTTTCCGACCTCCCGGTGGGGGTGCGTGAACTGATCGATTCGGCCGAAGAGATCCTGGTGATGGCACCGGCCTTGCCATCAAGGCTTGAGTGGCTGGCGTCCGATACCGACAAGACCCGCAAGCGGGCCGATGAGCGTCTCCGCAACGTGGTTGCCCAGATCGAAGAAACCGACGCCGAGGTTGAGGGAACTGTCGGTGCCGACGACCCGATCCTGGCTTTCGAAGAAGCCCTGGCCGAATTCCCGGCGGATCACATCCTGCTCGCGTTGCGTCCGGACGAACGTTCGGGATGGCAGGAAAGCGGCCTGATCGACGAAGTGATCGACCGCTTCGGCGTGCCGGTCACTTCCTTCAAGGTCGATTGACCTTCAGCCGGTAACCGCTACCGGGCGGGCGGCAGGTTCTTTTTCTTCCAGGCTTTCTGGCGTCGTCTGGCGTCGGCCATGATCATCGGGGAGAGCGGCAGGGTCAGCCCGGGGAATGCGGCGAGCAGTCGCAGGACAGGTCCGCGCCAGCGCGGAATCGTCGTGACCGGACGTGGACGGTCGAGGATCCGGCCCGCGGCCGCGGCGACCTCGGCTGGCTGAAGAAACTTGCCGGACCACGAAGCGGCCGCCCGCGGATCGTCGGCTTTGTCGAAAAGCATCGGCGTCCAGATCCCGTCGGGGCAAAGCGCGCTCACCCGGATCTGCCCGAGGCCCGCGAGCTTCAGGTCGATCTGCGTTCCGACCGAGAACGACAGGGCCGCATGTTTGGTTGACGAATAGACATTTTCGCCGGGCGCGGCAATCAGTCCGGCGAGCGACACCACGTTCAGCACGTGACCTTTGCCGGCGGGCCGCATCAATTCGAGGGCGGCCAACGTCCCGTTGATGGTGCCGAAGGCATTCACCTCGAAGACCTTGCGGATCTGTTCCTCGGTCTGGTCCCAGGCGTTGCCCAGCGGAAGTATCCCGGCGTTGTTTACCCAGACCTCGAGCGAGCCGAACCGTTCAGCGGTCGCGTTCGCCGCGGCGCGGCAGGCTTCGTTGTCGCTGACGTCGAGAGCTGAAGCGAAGGCGGGCTCCCCGATTTCTTCGGCAACTGCCCGGGCCGTATCGAGGTCAACGTCGGTGACGTGCACCCCGTGTCCGCGTGCCGCGAGCATCAGGGCGATCTCCCGGCCCAGGCCACGTCCGGCACCCGTAACGAGCGCCCCGGGACGGCCCTGCGGTGAACCGGATTCGGAAGGTTCCATTGCGCGAGAGTACCAGCGCTGCCGCCACCGATAGTGCGGCTTCACCTTGATCGTTTGAAGCGCTATGGTCGGGCCAGAACCTGAACGATTGGAGAGAGATGGCCGCATTGAGTGACTTGAGTTCCGAAGACCGCGACGCGATCAAGCTGGAGGTTCGAGCTGAGATCGAAGACGAACTGCGGCATGAGAACGAGATTCGTCTCGAAGCGCTCGAGAAGGATCTACGAACCGAGATCGGTCCGAGGATCCGCCGGGAGATCGAAACCGAATACCGGCTTTCGCAGGAAGCCTGAAGCGGCGGGCCGCCGGTTTGCCGGTGGCCCTTTCATGCAGCCCGTCCGTGGAGACGATTGTCGCCGGGCGCCCCGTTCAGGATGTACTTTGCAGGTGATGTCCAGCGAGAGGCAGATGCGATTCGATCCGGCATTGATTGCCGGGCTTGACGAGCCGGTGCGGCGGTATTTCACCCATGCTCTTGTGACCGGTTGTCGACTGGGAGCCGGAGTTCAGTTGGAAATGTCAGGAAGGATCAAGGTCGGAGCCTGGCTGACCTTTGATGCGGAGTGGAGGGGCAACGGCCACAGCTTTCGGTGGGGCGCCCGGGCCGGTCCCCTGAAGCTCCTTCGGGTTGTCGACTGTTACTCGGACGGGGCGGCCAGCATGGACGTAAGGCTTTCCGGAAGGTTGAAACTGATGCACGTCGACGACGATGAAACGGCCCGCTCTGGTGCCGTCCGCGCGGCGATCGAGGGCGCTGTCTGGTCTCCGGCGAGCCTGCTCCCAGCCCACGGGGTCAAGTGGCGGGCCGAGAGTGACGACCTGATCGTGGCCAACTGGGACGTGCCGCCCGAGCATCCTGAAGTGAAACTGAGGATCGACGGCAACGGGGCGATCAATAGTGCTGGCGTGATGCGCTGGGACAACCGTGGCCGCGGTGAGCACGGCTACCGGCCCTTTGGGGCCATCGTCCACGAAGAGCGCCGGTTCGGGGACCTGGTCATGCCGAGCGAACTGACTGTCGGCTGGGGGTTCGAAACTCCCGGATGGGATCCCTTCTTCGAGGCCAAAATACTTGCCGCTACGACATGACGGTGTCAGACGCTGCCTTCCCCGGTTT
>JBAWHK010000192.1:0-2755 GCA_049593795.1 Solirubrobacterales bacterium | reverse complement strand
CAATTCGATTTCCCCCCACGCCTCCCGTGACGGACTCCACGAGTAAGGGTACCGCAGGCCTTCAGAAAGCGGTGACTTGGTGAGGCTCTTCGATTACCCCGAGGTCATGGGGAGCATCGGCCTTGGTTGGGTCGACGTAATAAACGGTGGTTCGACCCACTTTATCGGGAAATGCCCGGCGGTCAGTTCTGATCAGAGCACCAATGAATCCGAGTCCGAAAGGTATCGCGGCCAGCCAGAATGCGAACAGGCGTCGAATGGCGACTCTGGGACCGAGGATGTTGCTGCCGTTGTGTTCCAGCCGGATGTCAAGGAATCGCATGCCCGGGGTTTGCCCGGACAGCGACCAGAACGTGAACAGGTAAAGCGAACTTGCGACGAACCAGGTCGTGAAGCCGAGGGCGAGCAGTTCTTTCGGCAACCCGTTGAAGTCGGTGCCGAAGAGCGTCGCGATGAACGACAGGATGGCTGTCACTGAGACCAACCCGACGTTCACCACCAGGGCATCGATTCCAACGGCCAGAACGCGGGTGAAGAATCCGGCGTGCGCGGTTGGCAGCACCGGTTTGGAACGTGGCAGGACCTTGCGGATGACCCGCTGTCCGATGAAATCGAGCCGGCGGGTGACTTCAGAGACCTGGCGGCCAACGTCCCCGATCAGTCCAATCCCCTGCGATGCGATTGCGGACCGTACCTCGGGTGCTTCGGCTATCCGCTCGATCAGCTTCTGGGTTTCATCGCTATCGAGAATCCGTCCCCAGAGTCGATCGACCATTTCCGAGTCGACGGTTTCGAGGAGGGCCTGTTCGACTGCGTCTGAGCGGAGTGCCTGCTGGACGGCCTGCTCGATCAACGGACCGTTGAGGATCCGGGCAACCGCCCTTTCGGTCGCGTCCGATTCCACCGCTCTTACGATCGCATCTTCGATCGCGGCTTCCAGGGCCTTGTCCAGCCCGGCGACCCCGACTACCCGCTGGGCGCCGCGGGTTCCACCGGAAACGAGCTTTTCGGCAAATGTCCGGGAGTCTTCGTCCCGGGGTCCGTTGCCGTTCAGATCTTGGTCCCCCGTCATTTTTTCAGCCTACTGCCATTTGGCAGACCGGTCGATCAGTCTGGCGTGGGCGAGCGGAAACGTCCTGATTGCCCTTCCGCCAGGTTCAGGGTCTGCTCGTCGAGATCCACCGGGGTCAGCTGACCCCCGGTTTCGAGTTCGTGCAGCAGGGCGGATTCGACCTGCTCGAGGCTGGTGCCGGGCAGTTCATCTTCGATCGCGCCAACTGTCTGCGGGTTCCATTCGAGCCCGAGAGCGCGGTAGACCGGGTCGAGCACGTCGCGAACCAGTTGGGAGTCCTTGACCACGATCACGAAACCGACGTGCGCGGCACCTTTGATCATGCGCTGTCCGATGCCGGCGAGTTTGATCCGGCCGCGGGCGTTGACGCTGAAGTCGCCGGGACAGTACTCACCCGGAACTTCGCCGATCCGGGCGTCGATGCCCAGTTCTTCGAATGCCTGCCGGGCGATGCTGGCCGCCTGCTCGAAACGCCTGTTGGTGCGTTCCGCCGGGTTTGCGTCGGGGATGGTCAGGGTGAGGCTCAGCGCGCCCTCCGTGTATGCGGCGGCGCGACCTCCGGTGAGCCTTTCCATCCCGGGGAATCCCTGTTCTGATGCGGCCTTTACCGCTTCGGCATACCCGGGTGCTTTCGTATCGCGACGACCGTATGCGACTACCCGTCCGGGCCGGCTCAGGCGCACGGTGGCGGCTCGATCGCCGGCCGCTACCTGGCTCAGCAACACCCGGGAAAGGGCCGGTCCGATCTCGGGTTGATCCGGGAAAGCGTCTCTCAGGAGGTCAAATTCGGCAGTCATCGGTCAGCTGCCTGAAGTATGAATGGGGTTCGAATTTGATATGAAGATTCGCTAATGATTTTCCTATTTTCCCGATTTGCGGCCATTTCACTTTGAATACAAGAGTCGCAGTTGTCACTCTGTTTCTGGTCGTGGTCCTGCTGGCCGGCGGTAATTTCCTGATCAACAAGTCGGGGTCCGAGGCGGAAACCCCGGCTACCCTCGCCAGTTTCAGTGGTGTCGTGACCTCGGAGACATCCACCCTTGTCATCTTCAACCTGCGCCCGGAAGTCGAGGCGCTGCGGCAGGCCAAAGCCGCCCGTCTGACCAGGCGCGCTGCCGCGGAAGCCGCCAGGAAGAAGGAGCGTCGGGACCGGTTCAGGGATTTGCCCGGTTCGGTCTCCCGGAGCACGCTTGAAACGATCGCTTCCTGCGAGTCTGGCGGCGATCCCGAAATCGTTTCTTCGAGCGGGCTGTACCACGGCAAATACCAGTTCAGTCCCGCTACCTGGGAGTCAGTTGGCGGTGAAGGTTTGCCGTCGGAGGCGTCCGAGGCCGAGCAGGACTTCCGCGCTGCCCTCCTGTACCACCGTTCAGGTCCGGGTCAATGGCCTACCTGCGGTATCTGAAATCCACGACCCTTCACATTTCCGACAAAACCAACTGGATCAAAGCTGCGAGGATGCCAACAACTTGATTCTGGGGGCAATCGAAATATCGAAGCGCTCGACCCGGCTGAGCGTCGTTGAGATTGCTGACGGGGATTCCTTCCAGATAGTTGAGCGCAATCATCGCCTCACCGCGAAACTCGACAACCTCGAGCGTCTGACCGCCTTGCTGGTGGCCGAGATCGATTACGCGCGGGAAATGGGTGCGCAGTCAGTTGAGGTTTCGGTTGAATCCAGCC
>JBAWHK010000191.1:0-9920 GCA_049593795.1 Solirubrobacterales bacterium | reverse complement strand
GAGGATGGTGAGCTCTGGAGCCGCGACGGTACCCTGCTCGCCAGGTGTCGCCAGATGGCACTGCTGCGCTATCCCAAGGAATAGCCCCGGACCAACGAACTAGGTGAGCGTTCGCCGCTGACTCATCGCTTTGCCGAGGGTGACTTCATCGGCATGTTCGAGGTCGGCCCCGACCGGCAGCCCTGAAGCCAGCCGGGTGACATCCACCTCGCTACGGATCAGGTCGGCGATGTGCATCGCGGTCGCTTCACCAGTGGTAGTCGGGTTGGTGGCGAGGATCACCTCGGAGATGCCGCCAGCCGCCACCCGGTGCCGCAACTCAGCGATGCGCAGATCGCCTTCGTCGATTCCGTCAATTGGCGAGAGTGCCCCGCCGAGCACGTGATACCGGCCGCGGTATTCGTGGGTCCGTTCGATCGGAATGACGTCGGCAGGCTCCTCGACCACGCAGATCAGTGCTTCATCCCGGGAATGGTCCTCGCAGATCCGGCACTTCGGACCTTCAGCAAGGTTGAAGCAGATCTCGCACAGACCGACCTTCTCTTTGACTTCGATGATCGCCGCAGCAAGACTGCGGGCGTCGGAATCATCGGACCGGAGGATGTGAAATGCGAGACGCTGGGCCGTACGCCGACCGATACCGGGGAGCTGGGAAAGCTCCGCGGTAAGTCGACTTAAGGGTGCCGGTCCTTCGCTCATCCCGGGAGGCCGGGGCCACCCATTCCCGGCATGCCCGGCATGTCCGGCATTTTCGAGGCGGCCAGTTCCTGGGCCGAACGGATAGCTTCGTTGACCGCTGCCTGGACCATGTCGGCCAGCATCTCGACGTCTTCAGGATCAACCGCGTCGGGATCGATGGTTACGTCCTTGATCACCAGGTCGCCGGTGATCTTTACCTTGACCATGCCGCCGCCAGCGCTGGCTTCGACCTCTTCGTCCTTGAGGGCCTCCTGCGCCTGCATCATGTCGGTCTGCATCTGCTGTGCCTGCTTGAGCAGGGCATTCATGTCCATTCCACCGGGCATTCCGCCCATTCCTTTACGTGCCATCAGATGACCTCCTCTGCATTGAATTCAGATTTGAGCCGTTCGACGAATTCTTCTTCGCCGACGGTTTGAACTTTTTCTTCGACCGATCCGGCCCCGCCATCCAGTTCACCGTAGGTGACTGCCAGTTTCTCGCCGGTCACCGCGAACAGTGCCTTTACAAGCATGGCTTTGCGGTCGGGCTTCTCGGCATTTCGCCGGTTGAAGGATGCGTCCGGGGCGAAACCGATCTCGACTCTGCCCGGTTCGATCCTGGTCGGGCGGCTTCCTTCGAAGTAGGAGGCTGTCGGACCGGATCCGTTGGCCCGGATCGATTCGATTACCGCGGGCCACACCTGGATCAGTCGCTCGAGGTCGAGCAGGACGGCTTCTTCGCCGGGCGGCGGCGTTGCGGGCGACTCCGCGGGGGGCGTCGTGGGTGCTGGTGGTGCCGGTGCCGGCTGGACCGGGGCGGCTTGTGCTGGCGCCGCGGGCTGGGCCGGGGCTGCGGGCCCGGGTTCAGCGGCCCGCACCGGAGCGCTGGCGGATGAAGGCTCAGCGGCAGGTGCGGGTTCTGACTGATGTTCGAAACCGGGGCCCGGATCATCCAGGTCCCACCCGGGATCTCCTCCCGGTTCGACGGTAGCGGCGCGCGGTTCTTCGGCGGCCGGTTCCGGCGTCGGCGGTTCGGGGCCGGCCTCGGCCACCGGCTCGACAGCCTGAGGGGCCGATATTTCCGGCACGGCGGTCACAGCCGGTGACGCGACTGCTTTCGGCTCCGGAGGCGCAGGCGGTGCCGCCGGGATGGCGGCTGGCGGCGGTCCGGACCGTTCCAGCTTCTCGATCCGGCGCATCAGGCCTTCGGTGCTCGGATCAAGGTCAGGGCGGGCCGCTTTCAGCAGGGCGACTTCGACCGCAAGGCGGGCTTCGTCGCCCTCACGAATGGTGCCAAGGGCAGCGGCGAGTTCATCGATAGTGCGGATCAGCGTGGCGGGGCCGATCGCGTGGGCCTGGGCGGTCAGGCGCGGACCATCGCTGGCGGTGACCGCGAAAGCTTCGGGGATCTCCCCGGTGGTCTGGGTTACCAGCAGCACCCGGAGGTGACCGAGCAGGTCACGGCTGAATCGGGCCGGGTCGCGACCGCTCTGGGCCATGGTTTCGACCGAAGAAAGCACACCTTTGGGATCCGACGCGACTATTGCGTCGACCACTCCGAAAAGCAGGTCGGCGTCGGCTGCCCCAAGCAGTTCGAGCACGTCGTCGAGCGCGATCGTTTTGCCGCTGTAAGCGACCAGCTGGTCCAGCGTGCCGAGGGCGTCGCGGAAACTTCCGGAAGCCGCCCGGCTGATCATCGAAACGGCCGGCTGGTCAAGGGTGATCCCTTCAGAAACCGCGACCCGGTTGACCACTTCGGAAAGCATCTCGATTGACGGTCGCTGAAAATCGAAACGCTGACAACGATCGCTGATCGTCGGCATCACCTTGTGGGCCTCGGTCGTGGCAAGAATGAAAACGGTGTTCGGCGGCGGTTCCTCCAGCGTCTTGAGGAAAGCGTTCCATGCCTCCTTGGTCAGCATGTGAGCCTCGTCGAGGATGTAGACCTTCCAGCTGCCGGCGGTCGGTGCGAAAGCCACCCGGTCCCGCAGCCCGCGAATGTCGTCGACCGAACGGTTCGAAGCCGCATCCATTTCGATCACGTCCACCGATGTCCCGGCCGCAATCGAACGGCACGACTCACAGGTTCCGCAAGGGGTCAGGGTCGGACCACCGTTCTGACAGTTGAGTGATGCCGCCAGGATCTTCGCCATCGATGTCTTGCCGGTGCCGCGGGATCCCACGAACAGGTAAGCGTGATGGATCTGGTCGCGTTCGATCGCGTTCGAAAGCGTGCGCACAACGTGCCGTTGGCCAACTACCTGGTCAAAAGATCCGGGCCGGTGACGCCGATATAAAGAGGTTGCTTCGCTCATCAGGAGAGTGTCCAGTCTAACCGTCCCGACTGATGACCCTGTTTCACGAAACAATGCCCGGAATGCCGCAATCGAGCCGACTTCGTGCCTGGGCCGTTCCCCTGGCTTTCATTGCGGGGATTTCGGCGATCCTGCTGCTGATTTTCCCCCCGGGTTTCCCCAACTACGACACCATCTATTACCTGCTCTGGGGCCGGGAGATCGCCGAAGGCATGAGCCCGGATTACGGGGCGCCGCTCGCGCCGACCCCCCATCCGCTCTATGACCTGCTTGGCGCGATCCTCTCTCCGCTGGGAGATGGAGCGATCACGGTCGCGGTGATCCTCGCCTATGTCAGCCTCGGTCTCCTGGCCTGGCTGGTCTACAAACTCGGTTCGGCCTGGTTCGACCGGCCGATCGGCGCGGTAGCCGCATTCCTGGTGATGACGAGCGCACCGGTGCTCAGCAACGGGTTGCGCGCTTACATCGACATCCCGTACATGGTGCTGTGCCTGGCGGCGCTACTGATCGAAACCCGCAAGCCCCGGGCCGGCTGGCCGGTGCTGGTTCTGCTGGCCCTGGCCGGGCTGCTCAGGCCCGAAGCCTGGCTCTTCGCCGGGTTCTATTTCCTTTACCTCGCCCTGGACCTCACTCCGCCCAGGGAAGGGCGCCGGATCCCCGGACTGAAGTTGCGCGGTGACGGAATCGACCGCAACCTGATCCTGATGGCCTGCCTCGCTGCGGCCGGTCCCGTGATCTGGGTCCTGTTCGACCTGGTGACGACCGGCAATGCGCTTTATTCCTTCACCGGTACCCGCGAAACGGTGGACACGCTGGAGCGTCAGACGGGGCCGGTCGACGTAGTCCTCTACGGCCCGAGGCGCCTCGGCGAAGTGCTCCAGTGGCCCGGCATGATCGGCGCCCTGTTCGGCCTCGGCTTCAGTCTTGCCGCCCTGAAGAAACGGGTTGTGCTGGCCACGGTGGCAGCGGTGCTCGCCCTGATCGCTTTCGCCTTGATGGGTGCTTCCGGCCTGGCGATCATTCCGCGCTACACGATGCTTGCCGCAGCGATCCTTTCGATCTTCGCGGCAGCTTCGGTCCTCGGCTGGCGACTTCTGCCAAAGGAAAGCAAGTGGCGTCGGCCCTGGCAGGCAGCGGCAGTACTGGTCGTGTTGCTTTACCTGGTCTGGCTGCCGAACCAGTACGACCTGCTCAGCAAGGTCGACCGGGACCTGAGCAATCAGAGCCTGGTTGAGCGTGACCTCGAAGCGATGGTTGACGACAACGCATTCAGGGATGTCGATGGTTGCCTTCCAATCTCTGTTCCGAACCATCGTGCGGTGCCGAGACTGGCTTTCTGGCTTGACATCCGACCTTCGGACGTGGTCAGCGTTGCCGCCGCGGAGGATCAGCCGATTTCCGGCTACTTCCTGGCCCCGGCCCGGGATTTCACCGTGGAGAACTTCATCCTCGATCCGGGAGAACCCGGGCGGGCTACCGTTGACCCGCCCCCGGATTTCAAGCAGGTCGCCGAGAACCGTTCCTGGAAGCTGTACGCCAGTTGCGGCTGGACCGGGTACGCACCGCTGCCTGACGGTCCATGAGCCTCCTTCTGAAGCTGGCGATCGGGCTGCTGGCCGCCTTCGTGATCATCTGCGGACTGGGCCTGCTTTTCTCGGCAAGGCCCACCCCGATCCTCGGCCTGAACGCAGACGTGCTCGGCCATTCAGTCGCTAAGGGTGAGTTTGAGGATCAGGACTGCAAGGAACTGCCGAACGGAAACTGGTCCTGCCTGATCACCGGCAACAGACGACCGACCACCTACGAAGTTGACGTGCGCTGGGATGGTTGCTGGAAAGGAACCCGCACCGCCGGCCCGGTCACCACCTATACACCCGGGAAAGTCTCGGGCTGCGTTGACATCTGGGACCACCTCCAGCTGGAATACATCTTCAAATAAGCGGGCCGATCACGGACCCAGTTCGCCCGTGATCACGTAACGCAGCACCGCAGCCACCTGTTCCGGGGTGCGGGCGGTCGCGCGGGCGGCAGCATCAACTTCCTTGAGTGCATGATCGAGTTCGGTGTCGTGCTGGGTGATTACCGGTTTGCCCAGGGCGGTAGCGAAACCGGCATCGAAGGCTGCGTTCCATTGCCGGTATTTGTCGCCGAAGCGAACCACGACTACATCAGCGTCACCGATCAGGGTCTGGGTCCGGATCGAGTTGACCCCGGCCCCTTTGTGGTCGGCCCAGAACTTTTCGTCCTCGTCCCCGAGGGTGCCGGTACCGGCCGCGTCCGAAGCAGGGTGGTCGGTCACGGGAGAAGTGAAAGTGACCGGCAGCCCTTCACAGGCAGCGGCGACTTCCGCCCTCCACTCAGAGTGAATTTCCCCGGCAAGGTAAACGTTCCATTGGCGTTCCATGGAACAAATATATGGACCGTGCAACCGCCTTCGAAACGAAAGTCACCAGGCGTATCCATCAAGTTCGGCTCGGGTAAGGCTGACCCACGGCACCCGTAGTTTCCGCTTAAGGCTGCTTCCTTCCGGATCTGACCTGATTCACGGGCTTGCGTCGCGTGGGACCTGACCGTCAACACCTCCCTCGGTGTACTGACCCTGGTGGCCAGCCCCTCAGAACGGAATTCGGCCTTGCTAAAGCGGATTGCAAGTGACAAGGCACCGCTAACTCCCCGCCTAGCACGGTCCGCCATGCATCCTAACGAGACAGCGCCCGCGGGCACATTCTGGTGCCCCGGGAAGGTGAGGCAGATAAGGGACACCTGGCGTCCCTTATCTGCGCAACCTCCGAAAGTTGAGCCAACTATGATGCCTCTCCCGGGCGCGTAGCTCAGCGGGAGAGCGCTCGCTTCACACGCGAGAGGTCGCTGGTTCGAAACCAGCCGTGCCCATCAGCCCTCCGGTCTGTTGCCAGCAGACCGGTGATCGGTTAGCCTCGCGGTAGCCACCGGACGGAACCCGGAGTCCGTCCACCAAGGAGCGATAACCGTGAGTCAAAGGACTGGATCCACTGCCAATTCGGCGCTGGCGGCCATAGCCACCGGCGGCATTCTGATTCTGATGGCGCTCGTCTGTTCACCTTCAGCGCAAGCCCTGACCCTGTTCGAACATTCAACTGGCGCTTCGGCTCAATCCACGCCTTCGCAGAACCTCGAACCGGCCAACGACAGTTTCGACTCGGAAATCGCCGATGACTTCACTGTTCCGCAGGACAAGACCTGGCGGCTGGAAGAAATCTTTGCCAGAGGACTCAAGAACGGCGCCAATGTTGCCGGCACAGCAAACGTGAAGATCTACGCCGACGGCAGCGGGACGCCGGGCACACTCATGCACGACGATGTGCTGTCAATCAGGGCAGGAACATACCCTCGGCTCGAACTTCCCTATTCGGTCAAGCCAGTCCTGCCGGCCGGAACCTACTGGCTCGGTGTGCAGGTGAACATGCCAGGCAGCCCCGACACCAGCCAGTGGTTCTGGGCTGACAACCCGAATCAGTCCGGTAGCCCGGCGGTCTTCAGGAATCCCGGCAACGGCTTCCTCTCGGGTTGCACTGCCTTCACCGCACGCAACACCTGTGCCTTCGGTGTGACACCCGCGAATCCCGAAGCCGACCAGATGTTCAGGCTCACCGGAACCGAGTTCTCCCAGGTGCCAGACACCTCGATCGATTCCGGTCCGGCCGACGGCTCGACAATCAATTCCGACTCAACTTCATTCAGTTTCAGTTCGGGCGACCCCGAATCAACCTTCGAATGCAGCGTTGAAGGCGGTGCTTTCGCTCCCTGTTCTTCGCCGGTGAGCATGGTTGGACTCACCGCCGGATCTCACAGTTTTGCGGTCCGGGCCACCAACGGTCTCGGTACGGTCGATCCTACCCCGGCCTCCAGTGAGTTCAACGTGGAATTCAGTTCGGTCGTCATCCCGGACGCCGCCTGCGAATCGGCGAAGGCCCGGCAGAAGAAGGCAGCCGCGAAGCAGAAGCAGGCCCAGAAGAAACTCGCGAAAGCAAAAAAGCAATTCAAAAAAGCTGGTAAGAACCGTAAACTGAAAGCCAAGCGCGCGAAAGCGGTAAAGGCTGCCAAAAAGAATCTCGGCAAAGCGAAGTCTGCCGCCAAAAAGGCCAAAGCCAATGTCAATAGTTCCTGCTGACTCGCTTCGACTCCTCAACTGGATTGGAATCCCGTGAACGAACCAGCCAATGCCCCCGCCACTGTCTCCAACATCGGTGTCGCGATGTTCACCGTCACCGACCAGGATGACGCGATCGCTTTCTACACCGGAAAACTCGGGTACGAACTGCGGGGCGACGACACCTTCGGCGAAAACGGCGACATGCGGTGGGTCGAAGTGGCCCCGCCCGGATCCACGACCCGCCTTGCGCTCAACCCACCGATGGGTGGGGAGCCCGGAGGCTCCGCCATCGGCGTCGAAACCGCAGACGTGCTGGCTGAACACGCCCGCCTCGCGGCCATCGGAGGCATCGATCTCGATCCCGAACCGATGCAGACCCCGGGGGCCCCGCTGATGTTCAGCCTGCGCGATCCCGACGGCAACGCCATTTACGTGGTTGAGCTTTCCCAGTAGTTGACGGCTGCCAGATCCCCGGCTGAAGGGAACGTCCCTTCCCCGGCACCCGAACGGGTAACGATCGAGGCCGATGGCCTGAGTTTCGGCGCCCTCACCTGGGGCGATCCCGACTCGCGGCTGGCCCTGCTGGTCCACGGATACCCGGACACCGCCTGGACCTGGCGGCACCTGGGACCCGAACTCGCGGCGAATGAATGGCGGGCGGTCGCTCCTTTCACCAGGGGATACCACCCCACTCAGCTCGCACCCGACGACCGGTACCGCCTCTCCGATCAGGCGGCCGATCTACTTGCCCTGCGGGACGCACTCGGAGGAAGAAAGGACTCGGTCGTCATCGGCCACGACTGGGGTGCGACGGCTGCCTGGACAGTCAACTCGCAGCAGCCTGATTCCTTCGCGCGCTTCGTGATGATGTCCGTCCCCCCGGCGGCTGCCCTCGCCACCCCACTCAGGTCTCTGCGGACCGCGCCGATGCTGATCCGGCAACTGAAAATGAGCTGGTACATGCTCTTCAACCAGTTCCCGGGCTCGGAGAGAACCCTTGGCCGGCTGATCCCGAAGCTGTGGAGGGACTGGTCGCCCGGCTACGACGCCAGTGAAGATCTGGTTCATGTATTCGAGGCCCTGCCTGACCTTGAGCATCGGCGCGCCGCACTTCGTTACTACCGGGACACCCTCGGGCCGGGATTCAGCGAACTCCTTTCGATGAACCCGAAAGCGCCAGTGCTTTACCTCCACGGGAAAGGGGATGGTTGCGCCCAGGCGAAGATCGCCGCGCTTCATTCCGACCAGCTTCCGGCCGGAAGCGAGTTCCGCGAAATTGCCGGAGCCGGACACTTCCTTCACCTCGAACAGGTGCGGGCAGTGAACAGCCTGATCATCAACTGGATCGACGGAACCAGATCCTGACCAGGCGGCCAGACGACGCCGCTTCCAACAAAAAACTGGCGCAACATTCACTCCGGTCGATTAGTTTTCCGGATGCGGCCGGTCATAAAGCCAAACCCATCTACCGGAGTCCGCTCCGGATGTACCCAAAGTCAGGAATTCACCATGAGAATGATCTTCGTCAACCTGCCAGTCAAAGACGTGGAAGCATCAAAGAAGTTCTTTGCCGCACTCGGTTTCAAGCACAATCCCCAGTTCTCCGACGACTCGGCCACGAGCATCGTGTTCGACGAGAACATCTACGCGATGCTGCTGAACCACGAACGATTCAGCGACTTCATCAACGGCGAAATCGCCGATCCTTCAACCACAGAAGTACTGACCGCCCTGAGCTGCGAGAGCCGCGAAGAAGTGGACAGCCTGCTCGAAAAGGCGCTGGCCAGTGGCGGCAAGCCCTGGAAACCGGTGATCGACATGGGCTTCATGTACGGCGCCAGCTTCCGCGACCCCGATGATCACGTCTGGGAACTCTCCTACATGGACATGGAAGCTGTTGCCAAGATGGGCGACGAGATGCCATCCGGCGGCTAGGTCAGGGCTGGCAGCCGGCCAGTTCCCCGGCGTAGAACTCCATGTAGTCCGCCCAGTGGGCGTTCCAGTAAGCCTCGTCATGACCTCCGCGCCAGGCGCCGTTCGTAGTGAGATCGGCCCCCGCGGAGGTCAGCGCGGCATCCATCTCGCTCACTCCCGGGACGAAAGGATCCTTCGTTCCGGCATCAAGCCAGATCGGAATCCCAGAGAATGCCGCGGGATCGTTTCGGGCGGCGGAAAGCACATCGTTCCTGGCGAAATCATCGGCATCATCAAAAGCCCCGGGCGCTGACTCGCCCCCTGAAAGAAAGATCGCCGGGGAGTGGCCGCCGGCCGCGCAGAACTTCCCCGGATGATGAAGGGCGAGGTTCAGGGCGCCAAAACCGCCCATCGAAATTCCGCCGACCGCGACTTTCGCGGGGTCAGCACCGAACTTCTCGGCGACCTGGGGAATCACTTCATCTGTCAGATAGGAGTCCCAGTTGCCGGAGTCACGATCGTGCCAGTAGCTGGATTCGCCACCATCGGGAAACGCAACGATCGGCGCCCTGTCTCCCTGGGCCTCGAGAGCATCGAAGAACGCTTCCTGGTCAGTGAACGTTTCGCTGTTCCCGCTACGGCCATGAAGGAAAAGCAGCAGCGGCCGACCGGCATCGCCGCTGGCATCACCGGGCACCACGACCGATACCGGATGCTCACCGGGCACCGCTTTCGAATCAACCGTGACTTTCTCCACCGAAGCGCCACGGGTATCGGGTCCGGCCAGCAAAGTCAGGTTCAGGACCGACCATAAAACGGCGACGGCCGCGGCAATTGCCGCGGCCGTTATCGCCACACGCTTCACGGGTTTCCCCGGGA
>JBAWHK010000190.1:0-15053 GCA_049593795.1 Solirubrobacterales bacterium | reverse complement strand
GTGCCGTCGAAACGGCCGAGGATCGAGTCGTACTTCAGCAGATGAGCGAGGGTCTCGTTGTCGGTGAGATCGTTGATCGCGACGATGTCGATGTCCGCCCCGGCAGCCTGAGCCGAACGGAACACATTGCGACCGATTCGACCGAAACCATTGATTGCCACCTTAACGCCCATTTTCGCTGCTGCCTCCTGAAATAGTGATTGATTTGCTGAGACGATTCTACGGTGAGGACGACTTGTGCCGTTCTTCACCCACGGCGGAACTCAGTCAGTTCCGACGGTCAATTCGATGTCGTGTCCATCCGGGTCGCGCAGGTAGGCCGAATACGGGCCTGAACCATGACCTCCGGGCTCACCCGGTTTGGCGACGTTTGAGCCACCGACCCGGCAGCCGCCTTCCCAGGCAGCCTTGACCGCGGCGATGCCGGGTGCTCCCAGGCTGACCAGGGTGCCTTCCGCCCTCGCACCGGCACGTTCCGCGATGAAAAGAATCGGCCGCGAGATCCCGTAGCCGATTACGTCGGCATTGTTCACGTGACGGCGCCATCCCAATGGCGAAAGCAGCGCGTCATAGAACTCTGACGCGCGCCTCATGTCTGATACCTCTAAAACGATGTGATGTAACACTGTTCGCAGGCTATTGGAGAGCGCCCCATGACCACGTTGAGGTCACCGTGCTATGTCGACGCCCGGTCTGGCCGAATCTAGTTGCGCGGTGTCCACCGGAAAAAGCGGATCGCCAGGAGAAGCCCGGCAATTCCCCAGATTCCCACTACCAGCAGATCCCCCCATTCGAAACCGGACCCGACGGTGTTCGGGCTGTAGGCCGAAAAGAATGCTTCGAAGAAGTCGCGGATCGGGAAGTGGTTGGCGAACGAAAGTACGCCTTCCGGAATCTCACTTTCCGGAATGAAGATGCCGGAAAGAAAGTAGAGCGGCAGGGTGATCAGGTTGGTGATCGCCGGTGCCGCTTCGCGGGAAGGGATGATCGCGGTCATCGCGATCCCCAGGCAGCAGAACGATGCAGCGCCGATTATCAGGGTGACCGCGACCGCGGGCAGGCGATCCCACGGAATCGGTGCGCCGTAAAGAACCTTTCCGATCAGGGTCACCACAACGACCATCAGCACCGAGATCACGATTGCGTTGCCTACCCGCCCGGCAATGAAAACCCATGGCGGCAGCGGGGTGCCCCGACCACGTTTGAGCAGCCCGGCCTCACGGCTGATAGTCAGGTTTGTCGCGAGGCTGACCATGGTGGCCGAAACGACAGCGAGCGTGATGATGGCCGGCACGTAGTAGGTGGTGGTCGGCAGGTTGCCGAGCGACTCGATCTCTTCGCCGCCGAATATCGTGGCAAAGATCAGCATGAAGATCACCGGCAGCATCGCGGTGAAGAACACCGATGCCGGGTTACGCCAGAAAATCTTCTGGGTGTACTTGAACTCGTGGAGAACCAGACGCACCGAATTCATGACTCGGTCACCTGAAGGTAAACGTCTTCAAGGCTCGGTCGTTTGACTTCCAGGCCGTCGAGGTCCACCCCGTTCTCGATCGACCAGCCGGTCAGCCGGTTCAGGTCGGCCACCGCGTCGTGGCTTTCGATAGTCACCAGTGATTCGTTGCCGGACCCACCGGCCGCGATCGTGACCCGTTCGAACCCGGTGAACTGATCGGCATCGGTTCCGGCCGGAAGATGGAATGTGATCCGGGTCGGCAACTGGTCACGGTCGCCGAGGTTCTCCGGGGTGTCTTCGGCAACTATCCGGCCCTCATTGATGATCGCGACCCGGTCAGCAAGGAACTGGGCTTCGTCCATGTAGTGCGTAGTCAGGAGGACGGTCTTTCCCAGGTCGCGCAAGCCGGCGATCATTTCCCACGCCTGGCGTCGGGCCGAGGGATCGAAACCGGTGGTTGGCTCGTCCAGGAACAGGAGTTCGGGGTCACCGACCAGGGCGATTCCGACATCGAGACGGCGCTGCTGGCCGCCGGAGAGCTTTCCGGCACGGACGTCAACCTTGTCTTCGAGCCCGACCAGGGAGATCACTTCATTTACCGGCCGCGGGTTGCTGAAGTATCCGGCGTACAGCTCAAGTGATTCCCGCACGGTGAGCTTCGGTTCCAGAGTGGTGCCCTGAAGGACGATTCCGATGCGCTCCCGCCAGGCACGAGTAGGCCGGGCAGGATCCACACCGAGCACTTCGACGTCGCCGGCGTCACGGTCCCGATACCCCTCGAGGATCTCGACGGTGGTTGTCTTGCCGGCCCCGTTCGGACCCAGCACGGCCAGAATCTCTTCCGGCTCTACCTGAAGATCGATCCCCTTGACGGCCTCCAGCTCACCATAGGACTTGCGCAGTCCACGAATGGATATGACCGGTTCAGACACTCGATGATCCTACGTCCCTCAGCTCTTCGGGCGGTTCCAGCCCGGACCGCGACGCCTCAGGGGATGTCGCGATGGTTGACCCGGACGACCACGTCATCCCGGTTGGAGAGATCACGCCAGATCCTCTCGGCGACAGTTACCGAACGGTGTCGCCCACCGGTGCAGCCGATCGCGATCGTGAGGTGGCTCTTGCCTTCGGTCACGTATGCCGGGACCAGAAACTCGAGCAGCGGCAGCAGCCGCCCGTAGAATTCGCCGGCCTGGGTCCCGGCCTCGACGTACTCCCGCACTTCGGAATCCAGCCCGGTCATGGGGCGCAATTCGGTCACATAATGCGGGTTGGGCAGGAACCGGACGTCAAGGGTCAGGTCGGCGTCACGTGGTGGACCATTCTTGAATCCGAAAGTGAGCAGGGTGACTGCCATCCGCCCTTCGTCTTCGTTCGAGACCATTTCGTCCGAGATCCGGCGGCGTAGCTGTGCCGCTGTGTCCATCGACGTGTCCATGACCATGTCGGCCCGGGCCCGAAGCGGAGCCAGCAGCTTGCGCTCGGCTTTGATCCCTTCGAGGATGCGGCCCTCCGGCGCCAGCGGGTGACGGCGGCGGGTCTCTTTGTAACGGTCGGTGAGGATCTCTTCGTTTGCTTCGAGGAAAAGGACCTCGGGGCGTGGACCATCGGATTCCAGGTCCTCGAGCACCTGGAGAAGCTCATCGAAATATTCGCCGCTCCTTACGTCCGAGACGACGGCAGCCCGCTCCACCCCGCTGCCGGGAAGGCGGAACATCTCTCCCAGTGCCCCGATCATCTGCGGCGGAAGGTTGTCGACACAGAAGTAGCCATTGTCTTCGAAAGCGGCGATCGCTTCCGACTTGCCGGCGCCGGAGTGGCCGGTGATCACGACCATGTTCACGTTCTTGGCGGGTGTGTCTTCCACCGACTGCTTTTGATCCGGCAACGTTTGTCTATCCGATTCTGTTCAACTGCTCGTGTATTTCACGAGCAACCTTACCGGGCAGCCCGGGCACCGCTTCGATTTCCTCCCGGCTTGCCTTCATCAGCCGTTCGGGTGAACCGAAATGCTTGATCAATGCGCGTTTGCGGACCGTCCCGACTCCACGCAGGCCGTCGAGCGCCGACTCGGTCATCGCCCGGTCGCGACGGCCGCGATGGTGACCGATGGCAAACCGGTGAGCTTCGTCACGAACCCTCTGGAGCAGCATCGAACCCTCCGAGTCGGCTGGCAGGTCAACCGGGTCGGTGCTGCCGGGAACGAATACCTCTTCGAGCTTCTTGGCCAGGCCAATCACGGTGACTCCCATGTCGATGAAACCCTGAAGCGACCGGATTCCGGCCGCGAGCTGTCCTTTGCCGCCGTCGATAAGGATCAGCGAAGGCAGCGCCGCGAAACTTTCGTCGCGGCTTCCATCGTGGGGAGAGAGGTCGGCCTGCTCGCGGTATTGCGCCATACGTCGCCCGAGGATCTCTTCCATTGACGCGAAATCGTCCGGTCCGTCGTGACCGGTTTCTCCCCGCACTTTGAACCGGCGGTAGTCGGATTTCTTGGGCCGCCCGCCTTCGAAGACGACCATTGACGCAACCGTGTGGTTACCACCGAGGTTCGAGATGTCAAAACCTTCGATCCGGATCGGCAGCTCAGCCATGCCCAGGGCTTCAGCCAGCGCAGACAATGATTCGACCCGCCGCTGCTGACGGTGCTCGCTGCGCAGGCGATCCTGGTCCAGTGCGAGTCTGGCGTTCTTTTCCGCGAGTTCACGAAGGCGCCGCGAATCGCCCCGTTCGGCGATCCGCACCTCTACCTTCGTCGCTGTCCCGACCCGGCGGTCGGCGAGGAAGGCCTCGATCATTTCTGCCCGCTCAGCCATGTATGGACCGAGCACGATCCGTTTGGGGATTGAGGGTGATGCCGCGTAAAACTGCTCGATGAACTCGCCGGTGACCTCAGCCAGGTCGCTGCCGGACGGGTTGTCGAGGTAGAAGCTCTGACGTTCGGCGAGGATGCCGTCTCGTACCTGGAATACCTGCGCGTTGGCGTCCGTCCCTTCGGCCGCTACCCCGA
The DNA here is from genome assembly GCA_049593795.1 of Solirubrobacterales bacterium. GTDB lineage: Bacteria > Actinomycetota > Thermoleophilia > Solirubrobacterales > 70-9 > 67-14. Next base: position 10,587 of record JBAWHK010000190.1, on the reverse strand, counting down.
TCAGGTCGGCCGTTCCGACGTTGGACCCGGAGATTCGCTGTCGTTCGAACAGTGAACGAACCGACTGGAGTCGGTCACGGAATATCGCCGCCGTCTCGAAGTCCTGGCGGCCGGCGGCCTCTTCCATCTGCCGCTCGAGGTCCTTTTCGATCTGGTCGTACCGTCCGGAAAGAAAGTCGATGACCGCGTCTATGTTCTTGCGGTATTCATCTTTGGTGACGTAATCAACGCAGGGAGCGCCGCAACGCTTGATGAAGTAATCGAGGCAGGGACTGCCGGAGCGCCGCCCTGGCTGTTTGCCTTCGCAGGTCCGGTACTGGAACAGTTTCCCGAGCAGGTCGAGCGTGTCCCGGACGCGTCGGGCTGATGAGAACGGCCCGAAGTAAACCCGGCCGCTGCGGTGCCTTTCCCGGGTGAAGTAGACCCGCGGGTATTCCTCATCGAGGCTCACCGCCACGTAGGGGTAGGACTTGTCATCGCGCAGCTTGATGTTGAACCGTGGCCGGTACCGTTTGATGAAGGACTGTTCGGCGATCAGCGCTTCCGATTCAGTCTCGGTCGCCAGGAACTCGATCCGCTCGATCAGCACGGTCATTTCGGCGTTGCCGGCATTGAAATGGGAAGCGACCCGCTTGCGGATCGAGATCGCCTTGCCGACATAGATCACTTCGTCGTCGCGGTCACGGAAGAGATAAACCCCGGGGGTGTCGGGCAGCGACCGGCGCTCGGCGACCATGCGCTCGATTCGTCCATCGCGATCGCTGGTGGTTTCGTCGGGAGCGGGCATCGTCCAAAGAGTAGGCCACACGGAGGTTTGTTCGACTAGGCTCCGTCAAATGACCACCGGTACTGCAACACCCCCGAATTTCGAGACCCTCGACATCAAGATCGATGGTGACATCGGCACATTGACCCTGAACCGGCCGGACTCGTTCAACGCGATGAGCCCCGACCTGATCGATGAACTGGCCGTGGCAACTGCCTGGTTTGCCGACCAGGCCCCGCTTCGTGCCTTGATCGTCACCGGTTCCGGAGTCGCTTTCTGCTCGGGGGGCGACATCAACTGGTTCAGGAAGGGTCTGTCTGACCCGGAAGTGGACATCGTCGCCAGTGTCCGCACCGGTGCCGATCGTCTTCATCAGGCAATCGTTGATCTTCAGCGCATCCCTTACCCGGTGATCGCGGCGATCAACGGTCCTGCGGCCGGCGCCGGCCTTTCGTTTGCCCTGGCCTGCGACTTCCGTATCTGTTCCGACAAGGCGTTCCTGGCCTGCGCTTATGGCCGGATTGGTGCTTCACCGGATGGCGGCATGACTTACTTCCTGCCGCGGGTGGTCGGACCGAGCCGGGCAATCGAGATCCTGCTCGATGACACCAACATGACCCCGCAGGAAGCCCTCGCGGACAAACTGGTCTCAGAGGTGGTGCCGGCAGATGAACTGGCCGATCGCGCCATGGCGAAAGCCACCGAACTGGCCGCCAAGTCGCCGTACTTCAATCGCATGGCGAAGCATCTGATCCATTCCAGCCTCGACCACACGATCACCGAGCACCTCCAGGAGGAACGTCACGGGATCGCTGACTCAATGGGAACCGAGGATCTGGCCGGCGCCGTGGAAGCTTTCCTTTCCGGCGGCAAAGCCGAGTTCCACGGCAAGTAGGCAGGCTGAGCCTGGATTTCAGACCGTAACCCGCGGTTACCCGCGGTTCCGGGTCGGGTTAGGCCCTTATGGAGGGCCTAAACCGACCCAGTTGCGGGGTTAAGCCTTGAGCAGGCGGGTCACGCTTTCTGCCACACAGCAGGGCTTTTCGTTTCCTTCAAGCTCGATCGTGAACCGGGTCACATTGTTGATCCATCCGTTTCCGAGATCGTCGGATGCGATCAGTTCAGCTCTGGCCCGGACTCTGGAACCAGCAGGAACGGGTGCCGGAAAACGTACCTTGTTCCAGCCGTAGTTCACTCCGAGCTGGAATCCGCCAGTCACGGCGATCAGCTGGTCGCGGAATCCGTCGATCAAGCCCAGGGTCAGGTTGCCGTGGGCGATCGTCGTACCGAATGGACTGTCGGTTTTCGCACGTTCGACATCAACGTGAATCCACTGGTGGTCGCCCGAAAGCCCAGCGAAGGTGTCGATCATTTCCTGGGTGACTTCCCGCCATTCGGTCGGGCCCACCTCCTGGCCGATCATGCCGTCGATTGAGTCGAGTCCTGATATTTCGAGTCGGTCCATGGCAGAACCATATTCGATCGTTTTGTCTCAAAAATCGGAAATTACTGTAAGCTTCTTCCGATATCGAAATTACTTTCCGAAAACTTTCTATGAGGGGAACACCATGGAAGCTCAGGACAAACACGGGGAATTGCCGGCAGACGGATCGGAACTGATGAAGCTCTTCCTGCCGAACTCACCATTTGTTGCCGAGATGGGCATCAGCCTTTCGGAGATCAGTGACGGCCGAGCGACGTTGCTGATGCCTTTCAGGCCCGAACAGGTCACGATCGGCGACATGGTTCACGGCGGGGCGATCGCGGCGCTGATCGACATCACTGCGATGGTCACCTCATGGGCCGGTGCAGATATGCCGGAGAAACTGCGGGGCGTGACCGTCTCTCTTTCAACGGACTTCATCGACTCGGCAAACTCCGAAGACCTGGTCGGGGAAGGCACCTTGCTGCGCCGTGGGGCGTCGCTTTCGATGTCTGAAGTGGAAGTAAGAAGCGGAGTGGACCAGCGCCTGATCGCGAAGGCGTTGGCCGCCTACAAAGTGGGCTGACCGTCAGGAATCGAGAGTCGACTGGATCTCGGACTTCAGCGCGGCGATTGGTTCAGCCGACAACCCCCGCTTGATGCCCTGCTGAACATGCTGCGGCTTGCCGGCCAGCGGCTCCGCTATCGCAATCGCGGCTGGCGTTACCTGGTCTTCGGCAGCCACCTGGTCGACGATCCCGGCGACGAGAGCTTCAGGAGCGGTGTACCGGCGCCCGGTAAGCATCGCGTCTCGGGCCGTCGCATATGAAAGACGGTGGGTGATCAGGGCGTTCATTCCGGGAACGAAGACCAGACCGATGTCTGCCTCCGGCAGGCAGAAGAAGCCACGATCTTCACGCATCACCCGCCAGTCGCAGGCCAGGGCCATCATCGCGCCGGCGGCGAAAGCGTGGCCGTTGATCGCTGCAACGGTCGGTGCCGGGAACTCCAGCAGACGGATGAAAACCTCGTAGACCCGGCTCAGGGTTTCGCGACGCCCCTGGTCGTCTGCGGCAGCCAGCCAGTCGAGGTCGAGCCCGTTCGAAAAGAACTTTCCCTGGCCGGTCAGAACCATCGCTGAAGGGCCTTCGATCGCTTCGACCTGATCCATGGCTTTTTCCAGAGCGTCGAGGGTGGTCGGGTTGAAACGGTTCTCCCCCAGATTCATCCGGACCACGGCGATGCCCGTGTCCTGTACTTCGACGCTGATGCCGTCTTCGGCTACTTCGGTCATTTCGCAGCTCCTTCGGTTTCGAGTGAAGCAGCATTGCCGCTTCGAATGGCGCCAATCACCAGTTGTTCGCCGGTCCTTAGTACGCCTTTGAGGTTTTTTCGGGTCAGCTGATCTCGGCTATACATGGACAGCACGCCGTTCCAGGATCCAAACAGGAATACGGTCACGGCCCGGGCCGAAACCCCGACGTTGCCGCCCGCTTCGAGGGCCTGTGCGACCAGTTTTTCGAGCCTTTCGAGCATCGAGAAGATCGAGGACCGGATCTCGTCCCGGGCCTCGGCCACTCTTTCGTCACCTTCCCGGTCAACATCGTGGAGTGACATCAGGCGCAGAGCCAGCGGATTGTCCAGGTGGAACTTCGAATAGGCGCGACCAACGGCGATCAGCTGCTCGAAGACATCCCGTGATTCGTCGTAGGCCGGTTCGAGCACCTCTTCGTTGGTGACAGCGGTGCGTTTTGCGAGCGCGAGGTAGAGATCCCCTTTACCGCCCTCGAAGTTGAAGTAGATCGAGCTGACCGCAACGTCCGCCCGCTCGGCGATTGCCTCGAGGGAAGCGTCGCGGTAACCATTCGAGATGAATAGTTCTTCGGCCGCATCAAGCACGGCCCTCTGGGTGCGTCGGCGTCGGCGATCTATTTTTCCGGTCATCCTATAATTGTAATCAATTTCCGAAAGCGGCATCACCTTCCGATAATTTCGGGCGCCCTCCCACCACCACTGACCGGATGGGTCACCTCACCAACTCAATCTCCATTGGCATCGGCGCGATGGCTCCGACTCCACCGAGCAGTGCCAGAATCTTTGCGACATAGGCCTGGGTTTCGGGATAGTCCGGGATGCAATCGCAGGGCGAAACCGCGCCCGGCCCGGCGTTGTAGGCGGCTAATGCGAGGGCGGGGCTGCCGAACTGCTTCAGGAGGTCGCTCATCAGATGCCCCTGGGCATCGATCGCCGCCACCGGATCAAACGGGTTGCCGAGCCCGTACGCAGCGGCCGTGCCCGGCATGAACTGCGCAATCCCCTGCGCCCCGGCCGGCGAGCCAGCGTTCGGATCGAAGTTCGACTCGGCGTAGAGCTGGGCGGCCAACAGCGCTGCCGATACTCCCCACTTCATGGCTGAAGCGAGAATCGGTTTGCGATATCGAGCCGGCACGAATGCAGGCAGCGCCGTGGCCGCGACCGACTCGGAACTGCTTCCCGCGGTCACCTGATTGCCCCCGACCGAGCAGGGCGCGGGCCCGGCCACGAAGCCGAAGTGCCACGCCTCCCATGAGTACCTCTTCGTGAACCCGAATCGGGTGGCGTTGGCGGCCAGCCAGCCATAGGCCGCGGACGGACCGAGATCAAGCTCGGTTGCGCAGCGGTGAAGCGAAGTTCCCGGGCGGGCAACCCAGGTCGGGTCCGGATTCGCCGCGAAAAGTGCGGCTTGTTCAGCATCCGACCGAAAGGCGGAAGTGATCGAAATCGTGATTCCCGCCGCAGCGGCAGCTTCTGACATGCGGTCGAAAGCGGCAGCCACGTCAGGACGCATTCCTTTCCCCTGCCTTTCAGCCAACGGTCCTGAATATCCACCGCCCGAAGCCATCGACGGAACTGATCCCATCGAAACCGGGGCACCGACCCGGGCCTCAGCCCAGTCCGACGTGGTCTTGCCCGGGCCTCCGCCTTCAACCCTGGAGTTGATCGTGACCCTTGTGCGCACCGGTGCATAGGACATCGAATCGGGGAATCTCACCGATACCCGGAGCGGAGAAGCACCGTTCTGCACCGCGATCCGGGTCGCAGTCAGCCGTGCCCGCAACAGGTATTCGACCTTGCTCATGTGAGCCGGATTCGGTGCCCCGTTGGGGAGAGTCGGTGGCGCCAGCAGCCGGGGAAGATCCTGTTTCATCGAGCGGGCCGACGACAGCGCGGAAAGATCGGCGACCGACTGTGCCCTCGCTTTGCCGGTGATCGCCCCGGCGATCGCGACAAGAGCGACCGTGCCGAGTACCAGCACGAACACCGCGCCCAGCACCAGAGGTGTGGCCTGACCCTGTTCGTTCGCCGCAACGGCCAGGGCCCGCCGCCCCGGCCCTGCCCCGGCCCGCCTACGGCCCGCCAGCAGCCGTCGGGAAACGAGTCGCCCCGGACCTTCCGGCACAATCTCGGCCGAATCGGTGACCCCGCCAGCCTCCCGGAGCGCGAGTTTGACCAAAGCCCTGTCTCCATTCCGTTCCGACTGGTCGACCCGAAACAGAACCCTGTCCGCCCGGAAGCCCGGGCTGTCGATCAGTTCCCGGTAGCGGTCGGGCCGAAGGGAAACTGCGCATCTGACCGGCCCTTCCAACCCGTCGATCAGCTCATGCACAAGGCCGATGGCCGAGGGGCCATCCGGCACGGTTGCGACACAAATATCGCCGCGTGACCGCAGTTCAATTTCCGTATCCCCGCCCGCAATCGATTCCTGCAGCTGTTTCGCCCCGGCCGATGCGAACAGGGTGGCCGGACGTGGCCTCTGCCCGGTCACTTCGATCAGCAGACCGGGGCCGTCGACACCACCCTGAGCCCGCAACGCCAGCGCGGCGGTCGCCGCAGTCCCGTCCGCACCGGCCAGCGCCGTGACCAGAGTGAGGTGGTGTCGCGAAAGGCTCATCCCGGTTTCGCGCTTGCGGTTGACGTCAGGGAAATATGTTCAGAGAGCGCCTCGAACGGCGATGGCGGTCGGATCGTTACCTCTACCCGTTCACCCAGGTGCCTGACTGACACCCTTGACCTGGCCCAGCCGGGCAGGGCGTCCCGCACAGCAGGGTCAACCGGTTTGCCCTGGACCAGTGCGACCGCCCCGGCCGTTGCCGCCCCGTCAACCACCGTTGCCGAATAGCCAGTGGCAAGCAACTGGAAGCAGACCAGCCCTGCCAGCAACAGGATGGCCATGCCGGCCACCGCCTCGATCGATGCCTGTCCGGAATCAGCTTTCACCGTATGAGGCCGATCCGTAAACGAAGGCTTCGGGCAACCCCGGCAGGAGTTCCGGAATCCTTACCCCCACTTCTATCCCGTCCGACTGCGAAACCTTCATCCCCGCCCGCAGGGGGCCCGGAAGCGCGTGCTCAGCGGCGGCGCGTGGCTCCCGACCGGTCAGCACCGCCCTCGCGCCGGCCCGGGCGGCTATGCCGGCCGACCAGAAGGCGTGCCCCGCCAAAGCAATCTGACCGGCAATCAGAAGGGCTATCAGCAGGATCGGGATCGACCCGATCAGTTCAATCGAGACCGCACCACGATCTTCCTGAACTACTTTTTTGAGGCTGCCTTTTTCCATGTCCCCAACCTGCCGAAAAGCGGCTCAACGAATGCTGGCGGAGTGTGAAAGAAGGTGAAAAATCCAGGCGCCTAACCGTGACCTGGCCACGCACGCCCGCAGTCAGCGATCAGCGGTCAGCGACGACGAAAGAGCGAACCGAGGGCACGAACCGGCCGGGTGACCCGCCAGCTCAGCGAGTTCTCGTACCCGGCACCGACCTCCCGGACCCGATCCGCTTCCCCATTGATATGCCGTCCGAGAAGCTCAACTTCGCGCCGGACCTGCTCCAGGTTATGCCCGAGAGCGACCGCTTCCCTCGGATCCGGGCCCGGTTCAAGCAGCTCCGCCGCGGAAATCGAAACGTCCTTCTTTCGCATCATCAGCCAGCACTGGTTGTGAACCCACGGGCTGGCCACAACCAGTTCGAAAGCCCGTCCCCAGTGTTCCCGGACCCACCAGTCAGACATCAGCACCATCGGCCCGCCCTCATCCCACGGACGATCATGGAAAAGGGTGTTCATGCCAATGCGATCCTCATCCCAGGCTTCCCCGGCGATCTCCTCCGAGTTCCACTCACCCATGTAACTGGCCATCAGGAGACCGCCAGGCTTCAGCACCCGGTGGAGTTCGAGCAGCCACTCAGCCGAGTTGCCGGCCAGATGCGTGAACACCGAGATCGCCCAGACAAAGTCGAAACATTCCGGTTCGAAAGGGAGCGGCGGGTCCACCCCGGCCTGCAGAACATTGAGCGGCGGACAGAGATTGTCCTCCAGCCATTCGATGCTGCGCCGGTCAATGTCGGCTCCCCAGAACTCTCCCGAATCAGCTTCAGCCAGGAAATGCCGGAGGGTCCGACCGGCACCACAGCCGAAGTCCAGGACCCGCTTGCCTTCGAGGTCGAACCCGTGGGGAAGCAGGGCCAGCAGTTGCTCTCGCGCGAACGCCCCCTTTGCTTCGTATGAAGCGAAGCCCTCCGGATCGTTGCCCTCGAGGCTGTGGACCCGGTTGGCCAGGTCAAAAGGTGGATACGGATGCTCGGCGCTCCGGCTCAAATCCGGTCCCCGGTGCTGATCCGGCTGATTACTGGTGAATGATCCGACAGTCGAATCATCAGATCCGACTCCGGATCGGGCACATCACGCCGTTCCGGGCTCCAGCTGGAAGTCGGTCGCTCGACAATGCCACCGCGAAGCAGGATGTGGTCAATCGATCCGTGCTCGGTCGGCAGGCAGAACCCGTATTCGTCATGAAGCCGCTGGAACACCTCGCTCTTTCCCGGCCGGATGTTGAAATCCCCTCCGAGAACCAGCGGCCGGTCGTCGCCAGCCCACTTGACTGCTTCCGCTGCGGCGCGCATCACATCCCGTTCGCCTTTCGGCTGGCCGGTGCTGGCATGGAAATTGGCGACACAGAGCCCGTCGGCCATCCTGACCATCGACATCGTGCGACGCTCCGGCAACCAGCAGAGCGTTTTGTTTGCCCGCTGCGTAACCAGCGAACCCGGCCGGTCCTTGCGCACCAGGACCAGGTTGCTGCCGCCCTCCCAGCTTCCCGGCAGGTGCGGACGCAACCGGGCAACCGGAGACATGACCGGTGACATCCAGTTTCGTGAAGTCAGGGCCCTGAACTCGAAAGACGAAGTTGCCCTGGCCAGGCGTTCATCCCAGCGGGGCGGCACCTCCTGAAGCAGCGCGATATCCCACTTGGCGGCGGTCAGAAAGGCTGCGAACTCATCGAACAGGTCCCGGTTGAGCAGCACGTGCTCGGGGCCAGGCACCCGGCGTCCCATGAGCTTCCAGGAGAGCCCGGCATCTTCCAGCTTCGGCTCCGGTGGAAAATCACGACCGTGGAAGAGGTTCCATGAAAGCAGCCGGCGGTTCAGTAGCTTTTCGCCTCCGACCAGACCAGCCAGATCGTGATGCCGGCGGACCCCATCAGGAGAATCCAGGCGAGGGTTCCAAGGCCGGTGCTGAACATCTGGCTGCTGCCGGCAATCATCAGCACGATCAGTCCGACCGCCGAGAAAAGAACCAGTCGCCTCGAGTCGGGCAGCGCCAGCATGGTCAGGCGGTTTGCCAGATATGCCTGATAGACCGCAAAAGAAATCGCCGCGAGAAATGCCATGGAGATGGCCAGCAGCACGGCACTGGCGAAAGCCCCGCCGCCCGGCAGAAAAGCGACACCCAGCGCGAGCAGGGCGATGATCGCGATGTTGCGCGCCGCAGTCATGAAAGAAGTTTAGCCCGCGATCATCAAAACAAGACCGAAAACGATGATGATCACGGTCAAGACCAGCGAGATCGCGCCGACTGCGAGCGAACCGATCGCGGCTGCCGTTCGCCCCTCGAGGTTGTAATCGACGTACTTGGCGGTGCCGCGTATCCCGAAGGACACCACGATCGTGATCATTATCGCCGCCACCGCTCCGGCAACCACCGACTGCAGCAGCTCGGACCAGTTGACGACAGTCGCGAGCAGCATCACGATTCAGCCGCTCCGACCGGCGCACCGCGTCGGTATCGCTGCACGACCGCGGCAGCGACCGCGATAACCGAAATCACACTGATGATTATCGGCCCCACGTTTCCTCCGCCCATGAGAACTGTGAAACCGAATGTGACGGCCCCGATCGCGGCTGCCGCCGGGAGGGTCAGTATCCATGCCGTAACGATGTTGCCGGCCACTCCCCACCGAACCGCTGACAGTCGCTTGGCGACACCGGAACCCATAACCCCGCCGTTGATCACATGGGTGGTGGACAGCGGGAAGCCGTAGTGGGAAGAAGCCATGATCACGGCCGCACCGGCACCCTGGGACGCGAAACCCTGAGCGGTATCCATCTTGATGATCTTGGTGCCGGTGGTCTTGATGATCTTCCAACCACCGCTGTAGGTGCCCAGGGCAATCGCGGTTGCGGCCGAGAAAATCACCCAGAAAGGCGGATCGGCCCCGGCGTTCAGCACGCCGTCAGCGACCAGGGCAAGCGTGATTACGCCCATTGTCTTCTGGGCATCGTTGGTGCCATGGGCCAGCGCCAGCAACCCTCCGGAAGCGATCTGCGCCACCCTGTATCCGCGGTTCACCGGGCCGGGTCGCAGGTTGTTGACGATGCGATAGGAAATCGAAATCGCCAGCGCGGCCACCAGGAACGCGAGGATCGGGGCCACGACACCGGGAACCAGCACCTTGCCAACCAGGCCCTGAACCTCGATCGCCCCGGTACCGACCGCCGCGACGGCCGATCCGACGATGCCGCCGATGAGGGCGTGGGAACTCGATGACGGCAGGCCGTAGTACCAGGTGATCAGGTTCCAGGCGATCGCCCCCATCAGGCCCGCGAAGACCACGTTGAGAGCATCGGCGCCAGCGATGGCCGACGGGCTGACCACGTCCTTGGCGATCGTGGCCGCCACTTCAATCGAGATGAACGCGCCGATGAAGTTCAGGATTGCTGCGAAGGCGATCGCGACCTTGGGTGATGCCGCGCCGGTAGAGATCGAAGTGGCGACGACGTTTGCCGTGTCGTGAAACCCATTGGTGAAATCGAAGGCCAGCGCCGTAACGATGACGATGACGAGAATCAGATGGGCGTCCACAAAGCCCTAGCTGTTCTTGATGACGATGCCTTCGAGAATGTGCGCCGCGGTCTCCGTGGAGTCGATCGCTTTCTCGAGGACGGCAAACATGTCTTTCCAGCGGATCACGACCATCGGGTCGATCCCGTTCGAGAAGAGTGACGCAACCGCATCTCGTGAAACCCGGTCACCGTCATTCTCGAGACGGTGGATTTCGATCCAGTACTTGTCCAGATCCTTGAAG
>JBAWHK010000189.1:0-3779 GCA_049593795.1 Solirubrobacterales bacterium | reverse complement strand
CCCCGATGAAGACCGCACACAAGCTCGCTGTTTTCGCGGGCTACTTCACGGTACGGGCAGTTGCCGAGACGGAAGGTGGTTTGTGGCCCGGAGCCGGTCGCCGGACCGGGCTGGAACCCCATTGCCGCAAGCGCGTTCTGAAATCGGGTCAGGGGATTGCTTTTCGTGGAACCACGCCGCGCGAGTTCGTTGCCGACTTCCCTCCCCCTCCTCTCGATGTGTTCCGGACCGGCTGGCCCATCACTGATCGCGCCAGCCAGCCATTTGCTCAGATCACGGTAGGCCGTCGGGCCGCTGCCCCCAGGGTCAGCGGCCGGGTCGATCGACCAGAGGTCGCGGGGGCGTCCGCGGCCGCGCCGTTCCCTCACGCTGGCCACAAGACCGGCCCGGCGAAGTTTCTCGAGGTGGATCCTGATGCCGTTCGGATGCCGATCAAGAGTCGCGGCCAGGTCTTCGGTAGCGGCGGGGCCATCATCGGCAAGCATCCGAAAAAGCCGGGCCCGGGTCGGCTGCGCGAGAACTCTGTCTTCGGCCGGGTCTATGTCCATGGATCAAGTCTTCCCCGTCTGGTTTCAAAACGGACAGACGACTGATACTTTTATACATGACTTCTGTGAAAAATACCAACCGGAGCGGCCAATGACCTACGTGATCAACGAACCCTGCATCGGCACCAAGGATGTCTCCTGCACCGAGGTCTGTCCCGTCGACTGCATCCATCCAACCCCCGACGAACCGAACTTCGAGGCAGCCGAACAGCTCTACATCGACCCTGAAGAATGCATCGATTGCGATGCCTGCGTCGAAGCCTGTCCGGTGGACGCAATCACGGCTGAAGACTCGGTGCCACCAGAGTGGCAGAAGTTCATCGAAATCAACGCCAACTATTACAAGAAGCCCAGTTGAGAAAGGCAGTTGCCGAATGAAACGATCCGAGGCCCTGACCGAACTTTCCCATGACCATCACCAGGCTCTTTTTGTAGCCAAGCTGATCAAAGACTCGGAGACCGAGGCCGAAGCTGCCACTGCTTTCGCTGATTACTGGACCAAACTTGGCGCCCGGCATTTCCAGATCGAAGAAGAGGTCCTGCTTCCCGGATCCGGCCTGCCCGGCCCGTCAACCGACGCTGACGTTGCCCGCCTGTTCGGCGATCACCTGGAAATCCGCCGTGGAGCGAAACGGGTTGTCAAAGGCGAAGCTTCACTTTCCGAGATCAAGGAACTCGGGGCGCTGCTGTACAGCCATGTGCGTTTCGAGGAACGGGAACTCTTCCCACGGATCGAAAACGAACTCGATCCGGCCGAACTCGCGAGCCTCGCCGCCGACCTGAATGAAGCCGAAGCTTCAAGTGACCTTCCTGCAGGTGACGGCTGACCGCACTGCCGTCAGGTCATTGTTCCGAGAACTGGGCGACCGTGCTCCCTTCGATTATCACGGGAACTGGTGGTGTGCCATGGACGTTCTCCAGGACCCATTTCGCCGCCACGCTTATTGACTGGTCGGTCCCTTCCTTGTCCTGGCATACGGTCACGGCCGTACCCCCACCTTCGATCCGGAACGCCGTATAGCTGACGAAACCCGGGACCTCACTGATCAATGCCCTGATCTCCTCGGTCTTCTCTTCGATCACCTCGAAGATTTCGGGGGCCCCTTCACCGGAATAGCTGCGGACCACAACGTACATTTCATACCTCCTGTGCCGTTTGCCTGCGTACGTCCACCCTATGCGCAATCAAGCATGGTTTTGAAGATCCGGTTCTTGCAAGTTCGTCGTCGAATGCACGCCGTCGGATCTGGACACGGGCCGGCCTGCCCGCACATGTGAGTATGTGGCTGACTACGTCGCCAGCTGAATAGCCGGGTCTACGGAGGTGAGCTGGTCTGGCAGTCCGAAGGATCTGAAGAGTTCCGGCATCAGGGGCTGGAGGAAGTTGTGGACGCCGGTGATGGCTGGTCCGCCTCCATTTTCACCGGTCATTTCGAGGATCGTGACCGACCACGGCAGCCAGTTTCCCGTTTCCGGATCGGGCTTGTACCCGGCATAGGCCGGGAAACCATTGGCGGTGACAGCGATGAGCTTCGAACCGCGACAGGCGGCGCCGGTGCCCAGCATGAACCGGCCGGTTTCTTCCGCCCCGCGGATCCAGAGCGGCAGCGGCGGCATGTCGAAAACGACGTCGTAACGAAGCAGGGCGACTATCCGGTCGATGTCGTATTCGGCGAATGCATCGAGGTACTGCTCAAGCAACTGCTGCTCGTCCTCGTCGCTCGGCCTTGCCGGCGTGTCGCTGTCCTTGAGATCGAGTTCATCGAGCGTGGCCCGGGCCCGCTGAAGTGCGCTGGTGACCGAAGCCACGGACGTCTCGAGCAGGTCGGCCACCTCTTTGGCGCTCCATCGAAGGACTTCACGCAAAACAAGCACGACCCTTTGGCGGGCAGGCAGATGCTGGAGTGCGGCAACGAAAGCCAGACGCAGGGATTCACGGTCGGCCGTTCGGGCAGCCGGATCATCACCCGGGTCGGTGAGATGGCCACCGGCGTACGGCAGGATCCAGGTCGATTCTTCGAGCGGTGCGCCGAGCGGCGAATCCGCCTTCCCCGGATCGGACAGATCAACCGGCCTTGCCTTGCGTTTCCGTGAATCGATCTGGTCGTAACAGACATTGGTCGCGATCCTGAACACCCAGGACTTGAGTGCCGCCGGGTCCTGGAGCGTGTCCGAACGCTTCCAGGCACGGATCATCGTTTCCTGGGTTGCATCTTCGGCCTCGAACCCGGAGCCGAGCATCCGGTAGCAATAGCCGACGAGCGAAGGACGCAGACGCTCAAGATCTTCTTCAAGGCTTCCATGGCGAATCGACGAGGCAAGCATCCGCATCATTTTAGGCAACAGCGATTAGTTCCACCCGTCCTGCCGGTCCTTTCTGGAAATCCCCGACCGCAGAGGCCCACATGTCAAGACTGCTGTTCTTGACCCTTCCGGTCAGCGATCTCACGACGAGCCGCCGATTCTTCGAAGAGCTGAATTTCTCTTTCGACGAACGGACCTGCGATGGGCAGGCCGCCTGCATGATCATCAACGAGCAGGCTTTCGTGCTGCTGCTTTCCAGAGAACGTTTCGCTGAGTTCGTTACCAGGCCGGTGGCTGACCCCCACCGCGCTTCGGCCTTCACCGTTGCGATCAGTGCCGAGAGCCGTGATGCGGTCGATGCCCTGGCTGCGTCGGCCCTGGCCGCAGGAGCGGCCCCCGCCAAAGAGATCCTCGATCTCGGGTTCATGTACCAACGCAGCTTCCGCGACCACGACGGTCATATCTGGGAGGTCCTTTGGATGGACCCGGCGCCGGATTCGCCTCTGGAGCCTGGATGAGAGGCGCACACCAATACCCCCGAAACAAGGGGTGTTCTTTCAGGCCCCACCTCGAAAAGCTTCCGGCATGATCACTAACGGAACGAATCAAGAGACAGTGACGCTCCCCGTAGCGCCAATCTTCAAGGGCCCCGACGAGGGCGAGGCCCTCTGGGCCTTCGACACCCTGGGGGTAGTCAAGGCATCCGCGGAGACAACCCGCGGCATTCTCGGACTGGTCGAGCAGCTCGCAGTCAAGGGGGCCGGCTCACCACTCCACGTCCACACCCGCGAAGACGAATGGTTTTACGTCATCGAGGGGGAGCTCACCTTCTGGGTGGGCGGAGAGGTGATCAACGACCCGGCCGGCAGCTTCGTATTTGGCCCCCGGGACATCGCCCACACCTTCGTGGTCAGCTCAAACCAGGCC
>JBAWHK010000188.1:0-3193 GCA_049593795.1 Solirubrobacterales bacterium | reverse complement strand
GCAGCGATCATTGACGCCACCATTCGGCCACAGATATTTCTCAAAGTAATTCCCCGCACATCCCTGATAACCATTCTTCGCCGGATAAGTTCCGCTCGGCTCGAGCGTTCACTACCTAAAACTACACAGCGATCGGGTGACAGGCAGGTCCCACCCGGCCGCTTCGCGGGACTAACGACTGCGAGGCAGAAGGCTCACAATGTCAGTCCTTGCGTGGCTCTTCGTGGCCTTTGCCCGGAATCTGACCTTGACCGCCTTTTTGCCAGCGGCAGCGCTGCGCAGCTTGACCGTGAAGGTCCGCCCGGCAATCCTCGACGGTTTCAGCTTTCCGATGGTCCGGCAACGACTGGTCTTCACCAGCTTGTTCTTGGCCCGGGGGCAGATCCTGATTTTCCTGGCGGTTTTATCGCCGATGTTCCTGACCTTTATCCGGATCTTCAGGCGCTTGCCGATCCTGGCCTTGATCTTGCCTGGCCCGGCCGTGACTTTCAGGCCAACCCAGTTTTTGCGTCCCGGCTTGCCCGGTTCAGTCGGATCACCGGGTTCTTCGGTTGCCGGCGGTTCATCGATGTTCGTTCCGGTTGCAACAACCAGCGGCGAATCGACCTGTTGTGCCCGCAACCTGCCGGTGGCGGCGGTCGCGCCTGGAGCACCGATGTAAGTGGTTCGGTGACCCGTGAGATTGTTTACTTCAGTTGAAGGCTCGGTTGGCGGACGGGTCGGGTCAGTGTTGAAGCCAACTCCCGGCATTTTCAGCCGGGGACCACTGGCGCCGATCGCATGGTCATCACCGGAACAGAGAATCGCCCTTTTGTTTGCCGGCGGGGTCATGCTGTCCACGTAGAAGGTTCCGTAAGTCAGACCGGGGATATCGGAATCGACCTGGGAGACGTTGGTCAACGAACCCTGGGCGCCTGTCGCCTGATCCCAGAAAATATTGCCTTCCAGGGCCTGGCCGTCGACGCTTTCGTCAGGCTGTCCGTCGATCGTGACCCCCGCCTCATTCTTTGAGCTGCGATAGGTCATGCCGAAGGCGTCCTCCGAATAGTCCATTGCGAGGACGAAGTCAGTTATCCCTTCGTGCACCCGCAGATAAGTGTTGGTGTCGACCCGACTTTCGTAATAAATCTGGTCACGCTGCGTGTACGTGCCGCTGTTGGCACCGACGAACGATCGGACGGCCCGGACCGGCCCATCGATGTTGGCGACCACAGCGCCCTGGCCCCGGCTGAAGGTGAGCTCGTTGCGACCGCAGGTCGCAGCGGAAAGAATCACCATCGATTTGTCGCCATCGAGGATGTCGACCCCGTTTGCACCCCCGGCTTTGATCTTCAACCCATCGACCATCCAGCGTCCGGGAAAGGTCTGCTCGTAGGTATCCGTTGACACCACCGAAGCCTCGGGATTCACCGGGGGTCCGAGGACATTGTCGCCAATGCCGCTGAAGACATAACCGTCGAAATATCCACCGACCAATGGCGGCGAGAAGATCCAGTCATATGAGACAAGGTCCTGGTTCGCACCCGGATCGAGGTTGCCGCTTGTGAAGAGGTAGAGGAAACGATCGTGGCCATCGTTCAGTGAATCGCTGACCTGCACCGGGGTACGGGTCCCGGCGTTGACACCTTCCGGGTCTGCCAGCCCGGAAGCGGACAGTCCAGCGTGCCTCGACATCAACGCGATTTCATCATCGGCATCGAAAAGTGGGTCGCCCGCAGTATCCGGGATCGGATCACCGTTCGGCAGGTTGGTTGGCTTCTGGGGAACGCCGTCCGCTCCGGTCCAGGTGTTCGGGTCGGCGTAAACCTCTGCCATGAACTGGGCGTTGTACATCGGCACTTGTCGAATCGCCCGGAAATCGGCGATTTTACGCTCGTCAACCTGAACCGGAACCTGTTTCCAGGAACCGTCCCAGCTGAAAGCAACGATCTCGCCAGGAACCGCTCCAGTCAGGCCCGGCAGTTGACTGCCGGTGAGTACGACGGGGTCGGCCTCACGTTCGGGTAATCCGGTAGCAGCGTTCGTCATCGAACAGAAGGCAAAGAACATGTATCCGGCGGCGGCGATGAACATCACGAACGGACCGCCGGCCCTCTTCAGAGTCATCCCCCACACACCACTCACAACCATTCCCTGCCGGTGAAGTTTCGCTCGAGATGAGCGCTGACCGCTAAAGCTACACAGCGGCTTCGCGAACCCGCTTCTTGATTCTGCTGAACCGGGGCTTCGCCAGGAGCATCTGAAAGTCACCGTTTCGACGGGAACGGAATCCACCTTCCGCAAAGGTCAGGTAGAGAACCCACATACGTCGGAATCTGTCGTCGTATCCGAGTGCGTCGAGCCGGTCTGTGGCCACCATGAAGCGTTCACGCCAGATTGCGAGCGTGGTTGCGTAGTCCAGACCGAGATCCGCCGTCCAGGATGTCTCCATGTCAGTTTCTTCGGCGAGGCAACGTTCGATCTCCCTGACCGACGGCAGGCAGCCGCCGGGGAAGATGTAGTGACTGATGAAACTCCGTGAGGCTTTTTCCAGATCGTAAGCATCGTCGTCGATAGTGATTGCCTGAAGCAGCATTGCCCCGTCCGGCTTGAGCAGCTCGGAGCACTTGCGGAAGTAGGTCGGAAAGTCCTTCCAGCCAACCGCCTCGATCATTTCGATCGAGACCAGCCGGTCATAGGTGCCGGTCAGGTCTCGATAGTCGGATTCCAGAACCTCGATCGAATCACTCAACCCGGCGGCTTCGATTCTCTCCCGGGCAAGCACGGCCTGCTCGTGGGAGATCGTGGTGGTGGTGACCCGGCATCCGGTCCGTTCGACCAAATGCATCGAGAGTCCGCCCCAGCCAGTACCGACCTCAAGGACATGTACCTCCGGACCGAGCTCGAGCTGATCGGCGATCTGGTCCATCTTGAGTATCTGGGCCGTCTCCAGATCCTCGTCCCCGTCCGGGAAAATCGCCGCGGAATAGTTCATCGAAGGATCGAGGAACAGTTCGAACAGGTCATTGCCAAGGTCGTAGTGCGCAGCGATCTGCTTTTTGCCACGGGAGCGGGTGGTGCGAGGCATCAGCAAGCCAAGTCGCTGCACCCGCCCGGTTATGAACTGGAAAGGTCGGCGGGTTCGATCCAGGCGATGGAGGTTGAGGCCGGCGATCGTTGACAGGGCGACCAGGTCGTCGCAGTCCCAGTCCCC
>JBAWHK010000187.1:0-12954 GCA_049593795.1 Solirubrobacterales bacterium | reverse complement strand
CCAGAGCCGCGCCGGGTACCGAAACGACCACCGCCATCCAGGCCGCAAGCGCGGCCGTGCCAGTCAGGAATCCAAGTTTGGCATTGACCAGGGAGATCAATGCGGACACCAGGCTGATCAGACCGACGGAAGCCAGGTCGGCTTTCCCGGTGAGAATCATCCCGGTCGCCACCATGCCACCGATCGCCGCTGCTGCGGCGATCCGGGTGAAGTCGAAATTGCGATCGGCGAAAGCGAAGTTCGAAGGTTTGCTTTCACTGGGTTGTGCTGCAGTGTCGTCAAGGAGGTTGAGCGACCGTTCGAGCTTCTGTCCGAGTGTTTCAAGGTCCGGACGGAATTCGGGTTCACGGTCAAGGCAGGCGTCGAGTACATCGGTAAGCGGGACCGGCAGGTCCGGCCGGACCTCTCCGAGCGGAGGCAGGTCCTCGTCGAGGGCACGCACCGTGGCGCCCGGCGTGGCCCGGCGGCGGGGGTTCTGCCCGGTCCAGGCTTCATAAAGCGTGAGCGCAAGTGAATAGACGTCCCCGGACGGCCCCACCGGCAAACCTTCTGCCTGTTCGGGCGCCATGTAAGAGAGCGTCCCGAGGATGTCCCCGGTGTTGGTCAGGTCATCGCCGTCGGTGAGCCGGGCCACGCCGAAGTCCATGAGCTTTGCCCCGCCATCGCGAAACGGGGAGATCAGGTTGGCCGGCTTGAGATCCCGGTGCACAACACCGCGGGAGTGGGCATGGTCCAGCGCTTCACAGATATCTGCCCCGATCTCGGCGATCTCGCGGTCGCTGAGCAAATCCTGGTCGATCAGTTCCCTGACGGTTTCGCCCTCGACCAGTTCCGAAACCAGGAAAGCCCGGCCACCCTCCCGGCCATATTCATGATGGGCGAACTCGAAGAGCGTCACTATCCCCGGGTGGTTGAGCCTCGCGGCGGCCTGGGCTTCGCGCTGTATTCGGGGTCCGGACTGAGGGCCGGTTTCGATGACTTTCACGGCGACGTCCCGTTCGAGCCGCAGGTCCCGGGCCCGGTAGACCGTGCCGAACCCACCCGCCCCCAGGCGGTCCGTCAGCTCGAATCGTTGTAGTACGGTGGTGCCAATCATCTGTCCTGTCCCGTTCGCCACTCGCGCGGTTGAACCTTCGCTTGGGCGGCAAATGGCATCCTTCCTGCGGAAACGCGCAAATTGCGGGGAAGGGAATAGATTGATGACCCCGAATCTTCCTCAGAGATCCACTTACGTGGCTCTGCACGACTTCCTATGGATTTCCCCGACCCCAACTCAGACCCCGAAATGAACGAGCCTCCTCTGGAGCGCGAAAGCCATTCGCGTAGCCGAAACCGGCCGCGCCGCAGCGGTGGTTCTGGTGGTTCTGGAGGCAGCGGCCCGAAGCAGCAACTGCTCGCCCGTCGCGCTGCAGCCCTCGGCATCGGTCTGGTCGTACTGATCCTTCTGGTCCTTGGCGCGAAGGGGTGTCTCGATGCCCGCAAGAACCGTTCGCTCGAGGATTACGCAAGCAGCGTCACCCAGATCGTCGACGAAACGAACTCCCTGAGCAAGTCTTTCTTCGGCCGGCTGGAAGATCCGAAGGGTCTCACCGTTCCCGATTTCGTAAGCGAGGTCGAATCCGACCGTAGCGCCATGGACGGATTCCTGAGCCGGGTGGAAAAGTTGAACACCCCGGGGGACATGAAGTCAGCCCAGAGCACCCTGCTGCTGGTCTACCAGCTGCGGGCGGGCGCGATGAACACGATCGCCGAACGCATGAGCACCGCCACCGGCAACGAAGGCAAAGAAGGGGCGATCAAGACAATCGCCAACCAGATGGCGACACTGTCCGCCTCGGACGTTCTTTACAACCAGGTCACGCGTCACCAGATCGATTTCACGATCGAGGACAACGGCGCCAACTCCGCGGCCATGCCGAAGAGCACCTTCGTTCCCGAGGTCGCCACCTGGGTGGATCCGGCCGGCGTGGAAGACGCGCTGAACGGGGTCACTGGCGATACCTCTCCCGCTACTGACGGCGGGGTTCACGGAACAGGCCTTGAGTCCACCGTGATTGGCGCAACCACACTGGACCCCGCTGCCCCGGTGGTAATTCCGGCCGGGACTGAACCGAGCGTCGTGGTTTCGGTGATGAACCAGGGTGACTCGGAAGAGACCGACATTGAGGTGACCGTTTCGGTTGATGGCGCCGATGCGCTGACCGGTTCGATCGACACGCTTTCCCCCGGCGAAACCGGGCAGGCCACGGTCCTGCTGACCCCGGCACCGTCCGGCGAAGTCCAGGTTGACGTTTCGGTAACTGGCGTCGATGGTGAGGCGATCCTCGACAACAACGAAGCGTCCTACACCGTTACTTTCGAGTAGGTCGTTTTGCGCATCGCGTATCTGGGCCCGGCCGGTACCTTCAGCGAAGATGCCCTGCGACAGAGCGGTTTCGCACCGGATCGTTTCGAACCGGTTCTCTGCGAAACCATCACCGCAGTAATCGAAGCGATTGGTTCTGGCAAGGCTGATCGTGCACTCGCCCCAATCGAAAACTCGATCGAGGGTTCGGTCAGGGGAACGCTTGATGGCTTGGTGGATCAGGCTGATTCGGTCAGCATCATCGGTGAGTTTGATCATGAGATCCGTTCTGCCCTGATCAGCCGGGAGCAATCACCGCTTGATGAAATCGATGCGGTGATTTCACATCCGCAGCCGTTGGCCCAGTGCGCACGGTTCCTGCGTGAGTCTTTGCCCCAGGCCGTTCTGCGGGTTGCTGACAGCACAAGTTCCGCTGCCCGCCAGGTGAGTGAGAGCACCGGAAAGCTGGCCGCCCTCGCACCCGCTGCCGCCGCAGAGATTTACGGCTGTGTGGTGCTTCGGGAAGGAATCGAGGATGAACCGGGCAACGAGACCAGGTTTGTCTGGCTGGGCCCAAGGGGTGAAGCTTCCGCCAGTCCCGGACCGGGGTCAGCGTGGAAAACCACCCTGGTTTTCTCCGAGCTGGGTGCCGATCATCCCGGCGCCCTGGTTGATGCGCTGCTCGAATTCTCGACCCGCCGGATCAATCTTGCCCGGATCGAGTCCCGTCCCCGTCGGCGGAAGCTTGGCACCTACCTGTTCTTCCTCGATATCGAGGGCCACGCCGAGAGTGAAGATGTGGCTGCCGCGATCGCGGGGCTGCGAGACAAAGCCGAATCGGTGAGGATCCTGGGTTCTTACCCCGGATCGCCCACCGATTCGTAATTCTTATTCCTCGTCCGCTGCTTCCGGTTCGGCCGGAACGGCGTCGGTTGCTTCGACGGTCTGTTCCTCAGCTCCGTCCGTGGCTTCCGCAACGGCTTCACCGTCGAGGCCGGCCTGGTCGGTCAACTCGCCCTGTTCTGCGCCTTCTTCGTCGGCGACGGGTGTTGCTGATTCGACCACGAGGGCGACAGCACTGATGTGGTCGCCATCGCGAACGTTCATCGCTTTGACTCCCTGGGTGGCGCGACCGGTTTTACGGATTCCCGCCACCGTGGTCCTCTGGACCATGCCGTTCTCCGTGATGAAGAGCAGCTCCTGGTGTTCACGCACGATCAACGCTCCGGCCAGCCCACCCTTGACTTCGGTCAGCTTGGCGGTGAGCACGCCTTTGGTGCCACGGTTCTTGACCGGGTATTCGGAAACGTCTGTGCGCTTGCCGAATCCGTTCTCGGTCACGACCAGCAGTTCGGCGTCGTCACGGGCAACTGCCAGGGCCAGGACACGGTTGTCCTTCTGGCCGACGTTCATGCCCTTGACTCCGCTCGTGCCACGACCCATCGGGCGGGCCTGGTCTTCGTTGAAGCGTGAAGCGTGTCCGGATTTGGAGACCATCAGCAGGTCATCTTCACCCGAAGTCAACTGAACGCCAACCAGTTCGTCACCTTCGCGGATCTTGATCGCGATGATTCCGTCAGCTTCGATACGGGTGTTGTAATCGATGAACTGGGTCTTCTTGATCTGGCCTTCAGCGGTGGCGAACACGAGGTACTTGTTCTCCTTGAAGTCCCGGGTCGGAATGACATCCATGATCTGTTCGCCTTCGCGCAACGGAAGCAGATTGACCAGGGCGCTTCCGCGGGCGGTGCGCAGGCCTTCCGGAAGTTCATAGACCTTCTTGCGGTAGACCTTGCCGAAGTTGCTGAAGAAGAGCAGGTAGTCGTGCGTCGAGCAGATCCGCAGATGCTCGATGTAGTCGCCTTCCTTCAGGTTCATGCCGGTCACGCCAACTCCGCCGCGATGCTGCTGACGGTAGGAGTCAGGTGAGATCCGCTTGACGTAGCCGGACTTGGTCAGCGAAACGACCATCTGCTGTTCGGCGATCGTATCTTCGATGTTGATGTCGCCACCGAAGGGCTGGATCTCGGTTCGACGGTCATCGCCGTGCTTCTCGGTGATTTCGGTGAGCTCTTCCTTGACGATCGCGTAAACGCGGTTTTCGTCACCGAGGATCGCGCGCAGTTCACCGATCAGTTCCATCAGTTCCGCGTGTTCTTCACGGATCTTGTCCGACTCGAGTGCGGTCAGCCTCTGCAGCCGCATGTCGAGAATGGCCTGGGCCTGTTCCCGACTGAGGTCAAACTGGTCGATCAGTCCCTGACGGGCGATGTCAGCATCGGCCGATCCACGAATCAGGGCGATCACTGCATCGAGGTTGTCGAGGGCGATCAGCAGGCCTTCGAGGATGTGGGCCCGCGCTTCGGCCCGGCGCAGTTTGAACTGGGTGCGACGGGTAACCACTTCGCGCTGGTGCTCGACGTAGTACTTGATCATGTCCCGCAGACCAAGGGTCCGCGGCACACCTTCAACCAGCGAAACCATGTTCATGCCGAACGAGGTCTGGAGCTGGGTCTTCTTGTAGAGGTTGCTGAGCACGATGTTCGGCACCGCGCCGCGCTTCAGTTCGATCACTACCCGCATGCCGGTGCGGTCGGTTTCATCACGCAGGTCGGAAATGCCTTCGAGCTTCTTGTCACGGACCAGGCCGGCGATCTTCACGATGAATCCGGCGTCGCCGCCCTTTTTCACCGTGTAGGGCAGTTCGGTAACGATCAGTGCGTCTTTGCCACCCTTGAGGGGCTCCGAGTGAACCTTGCCGCGTACCCGGACACTGCCACGACCCGTGGCGTAAGCCTCACGGATGTTGCTCGGGTCCATGATGCCGCCACCCGGGAAGTCCGGCCCTTTGACGTGCTCCATCAACCCGGCGAGGTCGATGTCACGATCGTCGATGTAGGCGGCCACCGCACCGGCCACTTCGGGCAGGTTGTGTGGCGGAATGTTCGTGGCCATGCCGACCGCGATGCCCGAGGCACCGTTGACCAGCAGGTTGGGGAACCTCGACGGCAGTACCAGCGGTTCGCGCTGGGACTCGTCGTAATTCGGGCCGAACTCAACCGTGTCGGAGTCGATGTCGCGCAGCATCTCCGTCGCGAGACGGGTCAGCCTCGCTTCGGTGTACCGCATTGCGGCAGCGGAGTCATCATCGATCGAGCCGAAGTTGCCCTGGCCATCAACCAGCGGGTAACGCAGGGAGAACTCCTGCGACATCCTGACCAGGGTGTCGTAAATCGAGGCGTCGCCATGGGGGTGGTACTTGCCCATGACTTCGCCGACGATCGTCGCGCTCTTCCGGTACGGACGGTTCGGCTGCAAGCCAAGGTCGTGCATGCCGAACAGCACCCGGCGATGTACCGGTTTCAGTCCGTCACGCACGTCCGGCAGGGCGCGTCCGACGATCACGCTCATCGCGTAATCGATGTAGGACGAACGCATTTCCAATTCGAGCTCGCGCTCTTCGATGTGGCCAGTCAGTGCTTCAAGCGCCATCAGACAACAGTCTCCGTGTCTCGTTTAAGTATTCGGGGCGAATCAGACATCAATGTTGCTCGCCTCCTTGGCGTATGTCTCGATGAAATCTCGTCTTGGCGCCACCTGGTCGCCCATCAGCATCGAGAAGATCTGGTCGGCAGCGGTCGCGTCTTCAAGCGTGACCCGCTGCAGGGTGCGGCTGGCCGGATCCATCGTGGTTTCACGCAGCTGGTCGGCGTTCATTTCTCCCAGTCCCTTGAATCGGGTCAGCTGGACGCCATGCTTGGCCAGGTCGAGCACAGCCCGGTGCAGGTCGCCGAAGCCATGGGCCTCTTCAAAGCGGTCCTTGTAGGTCACGCGGAACGGCGGCCGGCCGAAAGCCGAAAGCAGCTGGGCGTGGACGTCCGCGAACCGGCGGTATTCGTTGCCTTCGAAAAGACGGGCTGGCAGGGTGTGGTTGCGGGCCAGACCTGACTTCTGATGGACCGCCTTGACCACAGTGTCCTCCCCCTCTTTCGAAAGGATCTCGGTGCGGAAGATGTCTTCGTCCGTATCGGGCGCACTCAGCACTTTCCGGACTTCGTCGATCGTGGTGGCCGCGTTGTCGAGGATCTTCGATTCGGCAACGAAACGGATCACGTCATTGCCAAATTCCGCCTGGAGGGCGGTTGACCATCCTTCGTATTCCTTCGAATGACGGGTGTAGCTCTGCCAGCGGCTCTTGTTGAGCTTGAGGCTCTTGCCTTCGGAGTCGGTAACTTCGAACTCCTCGAGGCGATCGCGCAGCAGCAGCTCTTCCAGTTCGGATTCCTTGTCCAGGTAAGTCTCCTGGTTTCCGCGTTTCACTTTGTAGAGCGGTGGCTTGGCGATGTAAACGAAGCCGGCGTCGATCAATGGCTGCATCTGCCGGTAGAGGAAGGTGAGGATCAAGGTCCGGATGTGAGCACCGTCGACATCAGCGTCAGTCGCCATGATGATCTTGTGGTAGCGCGCCTCTTCGAGGTCGAACTCGTCGTGGATGCCAGTACCGATCGCAGTGATCAGCGCCTGGATCTCGTTGTTCGCCAGAACCTTGTCGATCCGGCTCTTCTCGACGTTCAGGATCTTGCCGCGAAGCGGCAGGACGGCCTGGGTTGAACGATCGCGAGCCTGTTTGGCCGATCCGCCAGCCGAGTCGCCCTCGACCACGAACATTTCGGCGTGCTCCGGGTCACGAACCGTGCAGTCAGCGAGTTTGCCCGGCAGGGTCGAATTTTCCAGCGCCGATTTACGTCGCGTGAGGTCCCTGGCTTTGCGTGCCGCCATGCGGGCGCGGGAAGCCTCAACCGCCTTTGTGATGATGCGGCGGGCTTCTCCCGGGTTCTCTTCGAGGAACTCGGCGAGTTTCCGGTTGACTGTCTCTTCGACCAGTCCGCGGATCTCCTGGTTACCGAGTTTGGTTTTGGTCTGGCCCTCGAACTGCGGGTCGTGCAGCTTGACCGAGATCACTGCGGTGAGACCTTCGCGCACGTCTTCGCCAGCCAGGTTGTCGTCCTTCTCGCGAAGGATTCCCTTGCCACGGGCGTAGGAGTTGAGGGTCCGGGTCAGTGCCGAGCGGAAGCCGGACATGTGGGTGCCACCCTCATGCGTATTAATGTTGTTGGCGAAACTGAAGATTGACTCCTGGTAGGAGGAGTTCCACTGCATCGCGACTTCGACTGAACCTTCTTCTTCGTCCCCTTCGAAATACACGACCTTCTCGTGCATCTCTTCCTTGTTCTCGTTGAGGTAACGGACGAAGTCCTCGATGCCACCGTCGTACTTGAAGGTGACTTCCTGCCCATCCGCACGTTCGTCCCTGAGGTCGATCTTTAGCCCACGGGTGAGGAAGGCTGTTTCGCGAAGACGATCAAGCAGTGTGGTGAAGTCGTAATCGACCTCTTCGAAAATCTCGTTGTCGGCGAGGAACGAAATCTCGGTGCCGTGTTCCTTGGTTGCTTCGCCCTGGGCGAGTTCACCCTGCGGAGCGCCGCGCACGTAATCCTGATCCCAGAAGTGACCATCGGTACGGATCTGGAGGTGTAGTTCCTCCGACAGGGCGTTGACTACGGACACGCCGACGCCGTGAAGTCCGCCGGAGACCTTGTAACCGCCACCGTCACCGAACTTGCCGCCGGCGTGCAGCACGGTCAGGACGACTTCGGCCGCGGGGCGCTGTTCCTTCTCCATGATGCCGACCGGAATGCCACGGCCGTTGTCAGTCACCGAAACACGATTGTCCGGGTGGATCACGACGTTCACTTCATCGCAGTGGCCGGCCAGGGCTTCGTCGACCGAGTTGTCCACAACTTCGTAGACGAGGTGATGAAGACCACGCGGACCAGTTGATCCGATGTACATGCCGGGACGCTTACGCACAGCCTCGAGACCTTCGAGAACCGTGATGTCCTTTGCCCCATAGGAGGCGTCAGAACTGGTCTTGTTGTCAGCCAATTACTACCTTTCAGAAACTTGGTCAGTGGCACGGTGCGATCCGCTCGCCGCCTTTGCAGGCGAACCCGGGAGAGCGAACCCGGCATACCCGTTAATCGCCTCTAATGTTACCAGTCGCCTGCGGATCGACTCTTGCTACTAATTACAAAAGTCCTGCAAATCAGCACTTTTGATGAATCTGAGGATGCCCAAGGGTCGGTTCAGGTCACCCGGAGGCCCGAAAACGCAGGAGATCGGGCGCTGGGCCGCTCATCTGGGACGTCAGTTTCTTCAGCAACTGCGGACCCATCATTTCGAGTTCCTGGGCCCAGATACTGCTTTCGCATTCAACCGTCACAACCCCATCGTGCTCACTGGTCACCCTGGCCACCGCCGCGATTTGCGGACCGACCGCCCGCGGCCAGGCCGACTGCACTTCGGCGAGCGGAGTTCGGGGAGAAATCGAATCGAGCACCCGGTCGAGCGCTGCCCCGATCGGTTTTGGTGAAGGGCTGCGGCCGCGACGATCACGCATCTTCGCCTGCCGCCTCTGAAGTCACGGGCCCGGCTACTCCCGGGATCGTCGTGAAGTCGACCTCTTTCAGATCGCTGCGTTTCGGAATCAGATCGGTCTCGGCGGCAGTAATCACACTCTGTCCTCCCTGCATCAGGCGTTCGACCAGTCGTTCGCGGCGTTCGGAATCAAGTTCGCTCATCACATCATCGAGAAGCATCAATGGCGCTGGCAGTCCACTGGCAAGCAAAGCGCTGCGTTCGGCAAAAAGCAAAGTCAGGAGGCCCAGTCGCTGCTGGCCCTGCGAACCAAAGCGCCGAAGTTGCCGCCCGTCATAACCCAGCCGGATCTCATCGTGATGCGGACCCCATGAAGTGCGTCCAAGCCTGATGTCATTCTCGATCCTTTCCTCCAGGCCAGCCAGTTGTTCTTCAAGGTCCGCACTGGATCCCGGCCGATACTCGATCGAGTTTTCTCCGACCAGGCCCAGTTCTTCTGCCACCGAAGGAAAGAACCCGGTCAGTTCAGCAACGGCATCGGCTCGCACGGCCGTCAGTTCGGCACCGGTGTCAGCCACCTGGCGATTCCAGACCGGCAACTGGCTGCGATCAGAGACACCGATCTGAATTCTGTTCAGGAGAGCATTTCTCTGGGCGAGAGCACGACCGAATTTTTTGCGCGATTCGGCCCGCGAAGGCCACCGGGCTGCGATGTAGGAATCAAGGTGTGACCTCCGTGTCGCTGGTGGCCCCTTGACCAGTTCCAGCCGGTCGGGAGAGAACACCGTGACCATCGGCCGGAACCCCACGGCTTCAGCCAGATCGGTTGCGGCCCCGTCCATGGTGAAGCGCGACCCCTCCCCCCGACTGGTCGCGGCCATGAACTCATGCTGGATTCCAAGGTCGTCGTCGACCGCCACCCGGCAACGGGCATAGGTCTTTCCGAAAGGGATCAGGTCGCGCTTGTCGCCCGTCCGGAAGGACCTTGCGGTGAGCGCAAAGTAGATCGATTCGACCAGATTGGTTTTGCCGGCACCATTCGGTCCGACGATCGCGGTCACGTGTGGATCAAGCTCGAGTTCCACCCCGACCAGCGAACGAACGCTGTCGGCTGCAACCCGGGCCACTCTCATACCGCTACTCGTTCAGGCGAATCGGCATTACCAGGTAGCGGTAATCATCACCGTCTACCGGCTGGAGAAGTCCCGGCCGCAAAGGAGAAATCAGTCGCAACAGAACCTCGTCACCCTTGATCGCTTCGATTCCATCCCGAAAGAACTCGTGATTGAAACCGATGCTGAGCTCTTCTCCATCGAAGTTCGCGGGAAGCTTTTCTTCAGCGTCACCCAGATCAGGTGTATCGGCTGAGATCGTGATTTCACCTGGAGTGAGGCTGACCTTGAGCGGTCGGTTCTTCTGGGCCATCTGGCTAACGCGCTTGACCGATTCGAGTAGTTCGAGCCTGGGCAGACGGACATCATGCTCATAGGTCTCGGGAAAGAGCTGCTGGTATTTCGGGAACTGGCCGTCCACGGTGGTGGTCGAAAGGATCGCGCCGTCGACCACGAAGATCACGACACGATCGGTCACGGTCAGCTTGATCGACTCCGAATCCGAAGAGGACAGCAGGCGGGAAAGTTCCTTCAGGGCCTGTGCCGGGATGTTCTTGTCGAGCTCAACCGCCACTGGTTCTTTCAGGGAGGTCTGCTTCACGGCAAGTCGGTACGAGTCGGTAGCGACCATGGTCATTTCATTGCCTGAGGCAAGAACCTGGACGCTCGTCAGAACTGGTCGCATGTCATCACGCGACGCGGCCCGGGCCACCAGATCGATGGTCGAAAGAAGTGAATCCCGTGAAAGCGAGATCGTCTGATCACCCGGTGAAGGCAGTGGCGGGAAGTCATCACTCGAAAGCGTGCGGATGTGAAAGTTGGAACTTCCGGAGACGAGGGCGACATCCCGTTCGGCCTGCCGATATTCGATTTCTACCTGGCCTGATCCCAGCAATCTGGAGATGTCGGAAAAGAGCCGTCCGGGCAGGAGGACCTTGCCTTCGCCTTCGATGGTTCCTTCAACGTGAACTGGAACCCGGAGACTCAGGTTGCCGTTGGTTGAGCTGAAAGAAAGACGTCCGTCTTCAATCGTGAGGAGGATTCCACCGAGGGCAGGAGTACCGCCACCGGTTGCGATGGTCCTGGCGACAAGGGCAAGCTTGCTGGAGAGTTCTGCGTTCTTGATTGAGAACTTCAATTGCTGATTCCTCTATTGATTAGGTAAGTCTGTGGAAGGTATGGGAAAACTTGGCAAACCGCTTCGTGATCAGGTTTGTCCTGTGGAGGCATGGTGGACTGGATGGGATTGTGGCAACTGACCCGGAGGTCAAGAGGGGCTTTGATCATCACTGTGGATAGTTGCTCGCAGGGAGTCCACAGCCTTGGTGATCTCAGGATCGATCGAAACCTGCTCCTCGATGCGCTTGATCGAGTTGAGAACGGTCGAATGATCGCGACCTCCGTAAAGGGAACCGATCTGGGGAAGTGAGAGCCCGGTCATCTCCCGAGTCAGGAAGATCGCGATGTGCCGCGCCGTCGCGGTGTTCTGATCGCGTTTACGGGACATGAGGTTCTCGGGATCGGTCTGGAAGTAGATCGCGACTGTTTCGCGGATCCCTTCCGGGGTGACCGCAACCGCATCTGTTTTGCGGGTCGGGAATATGCGGGCGATCAGATCCGAACTGAGTGGGGATGAAACCAGTGAGGCTTCGGCAATGGTCCGGGTCAGTGCGCCGTGGAGCTGGCGCAGGTTCGTTTCCACCCTGGTCGCCAGCATGGTCAAGGCTTCCTGATCGGTGATTTCAAGGCCGGCCTCGGTAACGAGATGTCTCAGGACAGTAAGCCTGGTCGCAAGGTTCGGCGATTCGAGCGGCACTGTCAGTCCCCACTCGAATCGGTCACTGAGCCGGGTGGCCAGGGTTGAGATGTCCGTGGGCAGGCGATCTGCCGAGAGAATTATCTGACTGCCGGCCTGGTGGAGGACATTGAAGGTGTGGAAGAACTCTTCTTCGGTGGCTGGCTTTCCGGCGATGAACTGGATGTCGTCGATCAGGAGGACGTCGAGATCGCGGTACCGGCTTTTGAAAGCGGCGATGCCGTCGTTCTTCAATGAAGTGACGAACTCCGCGGTGAATGCTTCGGCGTCGGTGTAGAGGACTCGAAGCTCAGGCACGTTCTGTTGCAGGTAGTTGGCGATCGCACCGAGGAGGTGAGTCTTGCCAAGCCCGGGGTTCCCGTGAAGGAAGAGTGGGTTGTAAGCCTCGGACGGAGCTTCGGCCACGGCCAGGGCCGCGGCGTGAGCGAGGTGGTTTCCAGGTCCGATGACGAAGCGGTCGAAAGTGTGGGTCGGGTTCGGTGCCGGAGTATGTCCGCCGACCGAGTGATTGGTTTCATCTGCTTCGGCCGGGTCGAATGTGACCTCGGTTATTTCGGGAGAGATCGATGCAGTTGCCCGCAGGATCATCTCGGAATAGCGGCGCTCGACCCAGGTCCGGACCGAGTCCGGCGCATTGAGATGAAGAGTGTTGCCGCGAACTGCCACTGGCCTCACCGGAGAGAGCCACATCCGGTAGGTGGACTCAGGCAGGCTCGCCGACAGCTGTCGTCTCACTTCTGCCCAGAGGGTTTCGAGAGATTCGTCGACCTTTGCCGTAAATGGCTTGGCAGAAGGGTTTCGGTGGTTGGTTGCGGAAGCCATCGTGAGAACGCGGCACTGTACCCAGAGGGATTCAATGTCGGGTCGCCGACCATACAACCGGGGCCCCCGAGGTGGGTGGGCCGCTCCGCAAATCGCGAAGAAATATTCTCAGGAGTGATGCGAGAGGCATATCGAGCGGCGGGAACGTATACTGCCCGATCCGATGAAGCGTACGTACCAGCCAAAAAAGCGCAAGCGAGCAAAGACCCACGGTTTCCGTGTCAGGATGAGCACCAAAGGTGGTCGGGATGTAATCCGGCGCCGGCGGCGCAAGGGCCGTAAGCGGCTCGCCGTCTGACCATGTCCGGCAGCGGCGCGGGTTCTCCCAGGCGCCGACGTCTCTCCCGCAGCGGAGATTTCAAGCGGGTCTATAAGGAAGGGTCGTCGAAGGCGACCCGGCACCTTGTGCTTTACCGATTCGA
>JBAWHK010000186.1:0-9247 GCA_049593795.1 Solirubrobacterales bacterium | reverse complement strand
CTCCTGCGATGCCTTGTTCATTTCGTCTTCGGTCAGCTTGCCGCAGGCGAAGGTGTACTTGGTGCTCTTGGCCGGCAGGCGGGATGTCCCCGTCGAATCGCTCAGCCCGTTCGGGTTCACTCGCAACGGATAGTCGTGATCGTTGAGCACGTGTGCCGGGATCAGGTTGGCGTTGCGGCCAGGGGCTGGCAGCGCACCTTCGCCACCCGTGTTCTTCCACACCTTGTACGAAACTGGGTGGAGGTAGTAGTCGTTCTGAGCGGCGAGCTTGCCGTCCATCGCGGCGAAATGGCTCACGTACTCATCGAGCGAGAACTCCTCGTTGTGGATGCCCCAGAAGCGCGCGGTGCGATCGTCGATGTATTCCCATTCGGACTGCACGTAGGTGCCGGCCATGTGGGCGATGTCGGCGGAGCTCTGGAAGTAGACGTAGATGCCGGCTTCGATCATCTGATCCATCGTCATCTCGGAGAAACGCCGGTACAGCTTCTTCGTCGCTTCTTTCATCTGGTCGGTCATCTCGTTCAGCGTGTTGATCAGGTCATCACGAGAATCCATACCGACCGGGATGTACCGGTCGGTAAGGAAGTCCGAGGTGTAAAGGCCAACGCCAATGATGTGGTCCTGGTAGTTCTCGGGGGTCGAATACGGGGTGCCCCAGTCGCTGATCTCGATTGAGACGTCATCGGTGATCACGCTCATGGTCAGGTTGTTGTGGGTGACCTCGTCAGCCACACCATCGAGCCAGGAGAAGTCACATTCGGCCAGATTCATGAAGTCCCGGGTGTGCATCAGGCGACGGTCGCCCATCGCGTACGGACCGGATGACTGCAGGCTGAGGCGACTCTCACAGTTCACGAGGAAGCTGTACTGGGTGCCGATCGCGATGAACTTGGAGGCGGCATCCTTCAGTTCGGTGTTGGCCTCGAAAGCGTCCGCTTCGAAGACCTGCAGGACCCGTTCGTCGTGCTCCTGCGCGATGTCCCACGAATCGAGCGTGTAGTGATGGGCCGAGTTCCGGTGGTACGAGGCACTGAAACGCTTGTGCCAGTCGACCATTGTCCAGAGGTCCTCGAGGTTGTCCTCGGCGCGCAGCAGTCCGGCCTTGATCAGGTTGGTCCGGCCATTGAGGTAGAAGTTGAGTGTGCCCCAGGTGGTGAGCTTGCTCAGGTTGGTGGTGGCGCCACGGGCCCGGTGACCCATCTCTTCGGGCGAGACAATCTCTGATGCCTTGCGGATCTGGTCAGGGATCCGGTAATAGGAGTCGTAGAAACACATCTGCAGGTACGGCATGATCGGGAAAAGCTTCGATTCCTGGGCCGTACGGGTGAGGCAGTTGTGGATCAGGACGTCATCGGTCCGCTTGAGATATGTGTTGATGTCGAACAGCTGCTGTTCGTCGAGCTGGAAGTCCGACATCAGACGCCCGCTTCCGGCCGGATCACGGCACGCTCACGGAGGTCTTCACCGAAGTAAGCCTCAACGTTCTGGGCTTCGATCGAGTAGTTGACAGTGACCGTTTCACCGTCGTTCAGGTGGCGGGCGAGGCGCACGTTCATCAGGGTCGGAACGCCGAACTCGCGGGCGATGATCGCGAGGTGGCTGCGGACGGTTCCGGCCAGGCAGATCACTGCTTCGAAGTCGGGCAGGATCGGCGCGGTCATGGTGCCGCCAGCATCATCGATCACTCCGATTACGCCTTCCGGGACGCCTTCGGTGATCAGGCGGTCAACTTCGGATACTTCGCGGACGATCATGATCTTGCCGGTGACGTCTTCGGCCTGGAAGGCATTGTCACCGTCGCCGACCACTCCTTCGGGGAAGTCATCGGGGGAGAGGATCGTCGCTTCTTCGGATCGGGAAACGTAAAGGTCTGGGTGCTCGATCACTGCGATTTCGCAGCCGGCATAGAACGGACGGCCTTCTTCTTCCTTGAAGCGTTTGAAGATGTCGGCGGCGATCTGGTCGCCGTCTTCCTGGCTGAACAGTTCCTGCCAGCGGGCGGATACGACATCGGCCCATTTTTCGTCGCCGAGTGCCGCGGCGTTCTCCTCGATGCGAGCAAAAACTGCCTCGCGGGTCATCCGGGCAAGCGGGGTCCCCTCGGGAAGTGTCCATTTGGGGTTGGCGGTGGGGTGGTTCATTGACTCTCCTCTCTCGTTTGGCGCCGGGCCGGTCCCATCGGTTCCGGTAGGGCACTGACAAGAGAGTGTCACCCTCCACAGTTAAGGGGGTGAAAACCCGGTGTGGAATTAGCGACTTCTACAGAGCAAACAAACCAGCCGAACCAAACAAAAAGGACTGGCAATGAATTGCATACCTATATGCGTCAATTCATTGCCAGTCCTGGTTCACCGGGGCTTCTGGGCCCTGGTGGATTGAGACGGGGGTTTTCAGGCTGAGGCCTGGTGCCGATCGGCTGCCCAGGGGCGAAGGTCGCGCTTGAGGATCTTGCCGGACGGGTTTCTCGGCAATGGTTCTTCACGCACGTAGATCGCCCGCGGGCACTTGAAGGTCGCGAGGTGCTCGCGGCACAGGGAATCGATCTGGTCCATATCCACATCGCCGTTGGCCGGCACGATCACCGCGATGGCAATCTCACCCCACTTCTCATCTTCGACCCCGACCACCGCGACCTCGCTGACGGAATCGAGCCGGTGGATCACATCCTCGATCTCACGCGGGTAAACGTTCAGGCCGCCGGAGATGATCATGTCCTTCTTGCGTCCGGTCACGGTCAGATAGCCGTCCTCGTCGATCGTGCCGAGATCACCGGTGTGGAGCCAGCCATCCTTCAGTGACTCCTCTGATTCCTCAGGCCGGTTCAGGTAACCGTTCATGGTGGCCGGGCTGCGCAGGATGATTTCGCCCTCTCCGGCCAGGGCGATCTCGCCATCGAAGGTGCGCACAGCCATGGTCACGATCGACATCGGCCGGCCAGCCTTGCCGAGGTGCGACATCGCTTCCTCCGGTTGCAACAGGGTGGCGATCGTCGGGAATTCGGAAAGGCCGTAACCCTGAACCACGCCACATTCGGGCAAAGCATCGTTCAGCGCACCGATCACCACGGCGGAAACCGGCTCTGATCCGGTGACGATCCAGCGCAAATCGGATGCCCGGACCCGATCCAGGAGTTCGGGGTTCGTGGCGAGCTGCTTGAGCAGGGTCGGGACCAGGAAAGTGTGGGTGATCTTCTCTTCTTCGATCAGCTTCACGATGTTCTCGATGCCGGTGCTGCCGGTCGGCACGATCGCGGTGTAGCCACCGATCATCATCAAGGCAAGCATCACGTCATGGAAACCTGCCGCCCATGAAAGCGACGGGATGCAGAGGTACCGGTCATCCCGGGTCAGGCTCAGGTCAGGAATCTGGGTGTATGAGTTCCAGAGGGTGCCGTTATGGGTGTGGACCGCAGCTTTCGGCAGCCCGGTGGTGCCGGACGTGTAGTAATGGATGAAGGTGTCGCCGGGGGCAGGACGATGCTCCGGCATTGAACTGCCGGCCGCGGCCTTGATCGTTTCGTAATCAATCGTCCCGACACCCGCCGGCACGGGAAAGTCACCGACCGTGATCAGCTTGTCCGGCATCTGGTCGAGTTCGGTCAGGGCCCTTTCGGCAGCTTTGTCAGCGATCAGCACCGAAACATCGCTGTCGTTGATCACGTGACGGACCTCGGGTCCGCGCAGCAGGACATTCACCGGCACGCAGATCGCACCGATCGCAGCCAGGCCGAAAAGTACTTCCGGCCATTCGTGGCCGTTGCTCATCAGGACAGCAACCCGGTCGCCGGGCTTCACGCCTTCGTTGATCAGGGCATTGCCGGCGGCGAGGCTCTGCTCCCGGATCTCACGGAAGGTTCGATGGTCGCCGTCAAAACCGAGGGCTGGACGTTCCGCGTCGGATGAGAGCGCACGCCGGTCAAGCAGGTCGAAGAAG
Organism: Solirubrobacterales bacterium; assembly: GCA_049593795.1. Lineage (GTDB taxonomy): Bacteria > Actinomycetota > Thermoleophilia > Solirubrobacterales > 70-9 > 67-14. Next base: position 5,311 of record JBAWHK010000186.1, on the reverse strand, counting down.
TTGTAGTTGATGTCCATCGATCAGATGATGGCCTTCGTTCCGCGAAATCTGAACTCAGCTTTGCGGGACGTTTGTCGGTGACTCCAGAGCGAAGCTAGGAAGGGTCCGGGCTGTCGGCGTCGGCGGCTTCCCCGGAAAGGACGTCTTCTGCTGGCAGGCGCCCCTGGAGGCGAAGCACCAGCAATGCCATCTGTCCGGCAAGCTGATCGTCGGAGTTGGCGGCCAGGTCGAGGCCGGTCACTTCCTCGATCCTGCCGAGGCGATACCGGATCGTGTTCTCGTGAACATCGAGGCAGGCAGCTGACTGGCGAATACTCCGGGCGTGCTGGTAGAAGGCGCCCATCGTGGCCAGCAGGGTGACCATCGCCGGATCGTCGACATTGGTCAGCGGGCCGAGGGTTTCGTCGGCGAAACGCTTGGTTTCTTCGCCATCGGGAGCGGCCAGAAGCAGCCGGCCCGCACCGAGATCATCGGCAGCCAGCAGCGGTGAGCTTTCACTGGAAAGGGTCGAAGCGCATTTCGATACCTGCTGGGCTTCATTGAAAGCGCCAGCGTAAGAATTGACATTCCGGCAGACGGACGAGATCGCGATCGAAATGTTCTCACCGGCATCGGACTCACCGGCGGCATGAGTCAGACGCTTCTTCGCCGACTTCACCATTAGTTTCGTCGACATTCCTTCCGGCACCTCGACCACGGCGGCGACGCCGTTGGTGACACTGCTGACGCAGGACTGCAGGTTCGGGTCGGAGTCACGCAGGGCAAGGGCGAAACGCCGGGCTGATGGCGGCCGGCGGCGACCCTCGCGGCCCCGGGTGATCAGACAGACCACATGCGGACGGTTCAGGTCCATCCCGTGGAAGTTGGCCCGTTTGGTCAGTGAAACGGCACCATCGGTACCGAAGATAAGGTCGCGGGCAAGGGCGCCACGCGAATGGACTTCGGCGTCGGCGGCCCGCTGCTCCGCGGTCAGTTCGAGGGCGATGATCGTTGAGGCCCGGCGGGCGACGATCGTGTCCATCGCGCTGAACTGAGATTTCTGCGCGGTGATCACCAGGTATCCCCAGTTGTCGTCATGCAGAGTCACCGGGGTGACCATGAAACGGTGGGAGAGTCCGGCGGCCGGGATTGGCCCGATCACACTGGGACGTTTCGCTTTGAGTCCGGCGATCGCTTCGGCTACGGCCGGTTTGCGTCTCCGGTCCTCATCGAAGACCTGGGGCGGGGGACTGTCGCCTTCCGGGGTCTTCATCGCGAGACGGGTGAATTTGTTGTCGTAGATGGCGCAGGGCTTGGCGGTCAGTTCGGAAACGGTCGAAGCGACCTCGCCCATGTCGGCGCCATCCAGCACCAGGTTGGTCAGGCGGTCTTCAACAGCCGAACTGCGACGCAGCAGTTTGTTCTGGCGCGCGACCGTGTTGAAAGATGAAGCAAGGTGAGCGGTGCGTTTGCTTTGGGTGATCGCGATCGCCGCGAGGTTGGCGAAGGTCTGGACCAGTTCCTGCTCATCGGTCCCGTATTCGTGAGGCACGTCTTCGTTGTCGAGGAAGAGCAGGCCGATCACGTCGTGGTTGTTCACCATCGGAACGCCAAGCATCGTGTTGATGTCCCATTCGCGCATGACTGAACGCACCGGTCGTGGATCAGATTTCGCGTTGCGAATCAGAACCGGTTCTTTCTTCGCGAGGATCTCGCGGGTGAAACCATCGGACTCGATGCCGGCGGTCAGCCGTTTGATCGCGGCATCGACCTTGCGGCCCGTTTCGGCGACCTGTCCGTGGAACAGTCCGGTTTCGGAATCTTTCAGGTAGACGCTGCAGCGTTTGATCGAAAGCAATGAGCAGACTCGTTCCGCAATCAGGTGAAGCAGGGCGTCGGGTTCGATCTCGTCACTGATTGCTCCCGCAACCTGGCGAAACGCTTCGACTACCTCCCGGTATCCGGGTGAGCTTTCATTTACACGCTGATCTCCGTTGACGATCGGTTCAACCTGCTCAAGCAGTTCTGTCATGCGGTTTTTACCCTTCTCCACGACCCGGCGACCACCACCGGGTACATGCATCACACTAGTTGATGCCGACAAACACTCCGTACCTGAAGGGGGCCGTTTTGTAGGTAATTACAAAACGCTCAGCGATACTCGAATTTGGCTTCCCGCTTCTCCTTGAACGCAGCCACGGCTTCGTTCATGTCTTCGGTCTGGACCGCGATCACCTGGGTGCGGTTCTCCATCTCCACCGCCGCCTCGATCGAAGGCGCATCGACCGAGAAAGCGAGAACTTCTTTGGTCATGCGGACACCGAAAGGTGAGTTGCGGGTGATTTCCCCGGCGAACTCGATGGCTGAATCGAGCAGGTCTTCGTTCGGTACCACCCGGCTGACCAGTCCGATCCGTTCCGCCTGTTCTGATCCGACCAGCTTGCCGGTAAGCATGATTTCTGAGGCGACACCATGGCCGACGATCCGCGGCAGCATGTAAGAAACACCGACGTCGCAGGCCGAGATTCCGATGCGAACGAAAGCGGCGCTGAACTTCGCTTCCGGGGTGCAGATCCTGATGTCGGCGGCGAGGGCGAGGGCGATTCCCGCTCCGGCGGCCGGACCGTTGACCGCGGCGATCACCGGGATCGGCAGCTTGCGCAGCTTGATCGCCAGGTTGGCCACCAGTTCCTGACGTTCGAGCACCTGCAGGATGCTGTCGTTGCCGCCAAGCGGGTCGCCGCGCTGGAGGTCGAGGCCACTGCAGAATCCGCGTCCGGCCCCGGTCACGATCAGCAGACGGATTGACTGATCGGCTTTGATCTCATCCAGCTGGGTGTGCAGTTCGCGCATCAGATCCCAGTGGAGGGCGTTCAGCCGCGCCGGGCGGTTCAGGGTGAGCACGGCAATGCCGTCCTCCCGCTTCTCGAAGAGGAACTCGTCGCTGGGTGGATTGGGTTCGGCGTTCATGGAATGAACATATGCGGCGGGCGTCAGCTTTACGCGGAGAATCCGAGTTGTCCTTGTGGGGTTCGCCATCTACGGCCGGATCTTCGTTTGGCAGGGCGGATCTTTTGGGTGAGGATGAATCCATGAGTGAAACGAGCGGAGGCAGCACCGCAACAGAGATCAGAACGGTCGCCGTGGTCGGCGGCGGATTTATGGGCTCGGGCATTACCGAGTCCTCCGCAGTCGCCGGCGTGCCGGTAACCGTGTTCGAGGCTGATCCGGAGCGTCGCCCTGGCGTAACCGACCGGATCGCGAAATCCCTTGGCCGGGCAGTCAAGGGCGGCAAGATGGATCAGGAGGCAATGGATGCGGCGATCGGCCGGATCGTTGTCGCCAACGACATTTCCGAGATCAAGGACGCCGACCTGGTGATCGAAGTGGTCCCGGAGGATCTCGACCTGAAGCTTCAGGTGATGCGTGCGATCGAGGGTGAGGTGAGGGACGACGCGATCGTTGCTTCGAATACCTCTTCGATTCCGATTGCGGAACTGGCCGGTTCTTTCAAGCACCCCGAACGGGTTTGTGGACTTCATTTCTTTGCTCCGGTTCCGGTAATGAAACTGGTTGAGATCGTGGTCGCCCTCGATTCGTCGGAATCGACGATCCAGACAGCGCGTGATTTCTGCAAGACGATCGGTAAACGTCCGATCGAAACGAAGGATCGTTCCGGGTTCGTGGTCAACATGCTGCTGGTGCCGTATCTGATGGCCGGGGTCCGCATGTACGAAGAGGAATTCGCTACCCCTGAAGACATCGATGAAGGCATGCGGCTCGGCTGCGGCCATCCGATGGGTCCGCTTGAGCTTTGCGACTTCATTGGCCTGGATGTTCTTTACAGCGTCTGCGACTCGCTCTACGAAGAGTTCAAACGCAACGAGTACGCACCCCCGCCAATCCTGAAGCGCATGGTCGCTTCCGGCCGCTTTGGCCGCAAATCAGGACGGGGCTTCTACACCTACGAAAACGGAGCGAAAGTTTGAATCTCGACGGCGCAGTTGCATTGATTGGTGGCGGCGCCTCCGGCCTCGGACGGGCCACCGCCGAACTCCTGAAGGAGAAGGGGGTGGAGGTTGTGATCCTCGACCTTCCTGCCGCTGCCGACAAGGCCGGTGACTTCCAGTTCGTTGCGGCTGACGTTCGTGATCCGGACCAGGTCGCTGAAGCGGTGGCCGTGGCCACGGGGCTGGGCGAGCTGCGGGTCTGTGTGAACTGCGCCGGTGTCGGTGATCCCGGCAAGGTGGTGCGAAAAGGCGAAGCACTCGACCTTGAGCGTTTCCGCCGGGTGATCGAAATCAACCTGATCGGAACCTTCAACGTGTTGCGGCTCGCCGCGGCGTCGATGGTGAACAACGAACCGCTGGAGGATGGCGGACGTGGCGTGATCATCAACACATCTTCGGTCGCTGCTTTTGACGGCCAGATGGGACAGGCGTCCTATGCCGCATCGAAGGGCGGGATCGCCTCATTGACGCTGCCGATCGCCCGTGACCTGTCGGACAAGCTGATTCGCTGCGTGACTATCGCCCCGGGGCTCTTCGACACGCCGCTGCTCGGCGAACTGCCGCAGGAAGTGCGTGATGCACTGGGAGCTTCGGTTCCGCATCCGGCCCGTCTTGGCCGGCCCGATGAGTTCGCTTCCCTTGCGATCCAGATCGCCGAGAACGAGATGTTGAACGGCGAAGTGATTCGCCTTGATGGCGCGATCCGCATGGCCCCGCGTTGAACCCCAAAGCAAGCCGTAACCCAGAGAGGTCCCGATAACCATGAGCCTGAATCCGGAAGATGTCGTAATCGTTGAAGCTGCCCGCACCGCCGTTGGTCGCGGCCACCCCGAGAAGGGTGACTTCAGAAATACCCATGCCAACGAGATGCTCGGTGCCGTTTACGAAAGCATCATCGAAAGGGCCGGGATCGAGGCCGGTGAGGTCGACGAGACAATCACCGGTTGTGTTCAGCAGTTCGGTGAGCAGAGCCTCAATGTTGGTCGTACCGCCTGGCTCCAGGCTGGCCTGCCGCTGGAAACGGCTGGCACCACCATCGACTTTCAGTGCGGTTCTTCCCAGCAGGCCGTGAACATGGCCTCGGGCCTGGTTGGTTCGGGTGCAAGGGAGCTGGTTATTGGTGCCGGAGTCGAACACATGGGCCATGTGCCGATGGGGGTCGGAACTGGCCTTTGGGACAAGACGGGAACGCCTTTCCCTGAACCGTTGATGGATCGTTACGCGTTGGTGTCGCAGGGAATTTCGGCGGGGATGATTGCCCGGAAGTGGGACATCCCGCGTGAGGAACTGGATGACTGGGCTCTCAAGTCGCACCAGAACGC
>JBAWHK010000185.1:0-9241 GCA_049593795.1 Solirubrobacterales bacterium | reverse complement strand
CCAGAGCGATGCCGAGATCACTGGCCAGTTTCCGGGCTTCAGTGTTCCCCGGAAGAATGAACTCCGCCCCCATTTCAATCGTCGCGCTGCCGAGCCGGGTTGACCAGGTTCGACCGCCGACCCGATCGCGGGCCTCGAGCACTTCCACATCCCACCCTGCCCTGAGCAGTTCGTCGGCCGCCACCAGTCCGGCGAGCCCAGCCCCAATCACGACCACCCGACGCTTTTCCATGCGCCGGATGCTACGCCGCCACGCCTACCCGCGCTTGCGTTTCTTGCCGATCACTTTCACCGTACGGCCGCGGCTCCGGGTATTCCCGGCGGAATCGGTGGCGAAAACCTTGATCCGCGCTTTCGATGTTTTCTTCTTCAGGACTTTCCTGACGAGCTTCTTCGCTTTTTTCGAAAGTTTCAGTTTCAGCTTGACCGTACCGCCGGCAGCCGCACTAGCTTTCGCCCGTTTCAGCTTCAAGCTTCGGGTTTTCTTGACCTTGCCGTTCGCTTTGAGGATCTTCACTTTGATCCGGCCGGTTGCCTTCAGGCTGCACGCTTCGTCGAGACAGGTTGCCTTGACCACGATCCTCTTTGGACTGCGTTGCTTCTTCGAGCCACGCAACCGCAGTTTCGGTGCGTCGACGTCGGTCACTGGCGGCTCAACCATCGGGATCGCGTAACTGAAGTTTCGGGTCGTGGGGAACGGGCTCGTGTTGGAGAAAGGGGGACCGTCAGTGGCAGTTACCTGGAAGACATGGGGTCCTTCACTCAGACCGTTGTAGGTCACGGTCCCGGAGTCGCACGCTTCCGGCGCCCCGCCATCGATGACACAGCTGAAAGTCGAACCAGCTTCATTCGCCGTGAAGGTGAAGGTCGCGGCACCAGTCGTAATCGTTTCACCTTCTCCGGGACCGGATTCGATCGTGGTCTGGGGGGCGGTGCGATCGGCGTGGACGCGCCAGAGTTCGATTCCGGTTGCGCCGTCATCATCCCCGCGGAAGAACAGGCTGTCACCGACGACTGTCAATGTGTTGACCAGCGAATCACCGCCTCCGGGATTGATGTCGGTGAGTCGTTCGGTGCCCACTGGCGTGCCGTCACTACGCCAGAGTTCAACCCCGTGGGATCCGTCGTCGAAAGTCAGGTAGACGTTGCCGTCGAAGGCGGTCAGCCGTTCGATCGGCGGATCTTCATCGAATACCACTTCGGTGCCTGGTCCGGTTCCGTCCGTCTTGAAAAGCCGGCCGCCGGTGCCGACGAAGAAAATCGTGCCGTCGACGTTGGTCAACTGGCCGGGTGAGTTGGATGCTTCCGGCAGCGGGACCGGCACCGTTCCAAGTTCGGTGCCGTCGGTTTTGTAAAGGCCGAAGTTCCAGCCGAAGAGCAGTTCATCACCGAGCTTTTCGAATGAACCCCCGAATTCCATGCCTCCGCCAGCGCCTCCGGTGATGTCCTTGAGCATGTAAGTACCGACTTCAGTTCCGTCGGAACGCCAGAGTTCGAATCCGTTGACGCCATCGTTGGCCCTGAAGTAGAGGTTGCCTTCGAACTCGACGTAGTCATCAGTCGGTTGTGGCGTGAATGCATTCGGCAGTCCGTGGGCGGCCGCAGGGTTGATGTCCTCGACCATTTTCGTTCCGACAAAAGAACCGTCGGAGGTCCAGAGTTCCTTGCCGTTGACCCCGTCATCGAAGGTGAAGTACAGGCGGGTGCCAACCGCGGTCAGGTTGAAGGCCGAGTTGGACACGGGCGTGCCGATGTCCCTGACTTTCACTGTGCCACCGGTGGTGCCGTCGGACTTCCATAATTCCTGGCCATTGGTTCCATCCGAGTTCGCGAGAAAGAACAGGGTGCCGGCAACGTCGGTCAGCCATGCTGGAGCACCGTGGGCAAACCCGGTGCTATTTATGTCTTTCACCAGTTCCGTGCCGTCGGTGGTTCCATCGGTTCGCCACAGTTCGACGCCGGTGATGTTGTCGCCCTGGGCACTGAAGTAAGCGTGGTCGCCAACCACTACGAGCTCGGAGGGAGAACTGGAATACGCCGGTACGCCAGCGCCGATGTCTTTGAGCAGATAGGTGCCCGCATCGGTTCCGTCTGACCGCCACAGTTCCTGTCCGTGCCCGGCCCCGCTGAAGCTGTCGTTGGCGTCGTAGATCAGCACACCATCAAGGTCTACCCCACCCGCTATCTGTGCTCCGTTGCCTCCCGCGAGCGGATTGCCGTCTCCCGGTCCAGGGTCGCTGTCCTTGACCTGGGATACAACCACGGGACCAAGCGCAGCCCGGGCGGCTGTGTCAATGGCAAGGGCAAGGGTCACGGAAATAGCGGCGACCAGAACCAGTTTCATGCGAAACCCGATGTCGCCGTTTATGAGAGTCATCATTGTCCCTGCTCCCTCGCCCATCCTTCGAGCTGTGCCCTGTACCCGGCCAGACCAAACGAGCTGGCCTCTCGCTTCGAGATCACCGTATCACCCGTTCCGGTTACCGTTGCCCTGAATGACGTTCGAAATCATCCTTCTGGCGGTGGCCAGCACGATCAGGCCAACCAGTCTGGCGGCGGTATACGCCATCCTTTCCAGCGAACGTCCCCGCCAGATCCTCGTGATCTACAACGTTTCGGGCCTGGCGTTCACGGTCGGGTTCGGGCTGCTGATTGTCTGGGCCTTCAACGGTGTGAGCCTCGGCTCAGGTGGCGGTCAAACCGAAGCTACCGCCGAAATAATCTGCGGCCTGTTCCTCCTGGCTTTCGCTCTGGCCACACGCACCGGGCTGATCGGAGGGCCCCGGGCGGAGGATGCCCCCCGGCCAGGCGGGCGCTGGGGCCAGTTGCTTGAACGCAGACTGACCGCGAAAACCGCTGCCGTCGCCGGACCCCTCACCCACCTTCCGGGATTGTTTTATCTGGTGGCTCTGAACGCGATAGTTACCCATCAGGCCGGAATCCTGGTTGGCCTGGTCGAAGTCCTGATTTACAACGCAATCTGGTTCACCATTCCCATTGGGGCACTGGCTCTCTGCATATTTGCGCCGGAACTCGCCCGGGACAAGGTCGGCCGGATCAACAGCTGGGCCGGACGCAATACGAGGTCGATAGTGATCCTCGTTTCGTTCGTGGCGGGAATGGCGCTGGTCGCCCGCGGAATCCTCGGGTCCTGAGTTTCCTTACGCCTGTTTTTCCCGCGTCCCGTCCGGCATCTCCCGCTCACGATTGGCTGCGGTGATCAGCCACGCCCCGAAGAACGCGGATACCAGTGCGAGCGCCGCAACCGGTACGTGCCAGAGCGGCCGGGTCAGGCTTTCTTCGAACAGCAGGATCCCGAGAATCACACTGATTGCCGGGTTCGAGACAGCAACGGCGGCCATCGCCGGGGCAAACTGGCCCGTGGAAAGCGACAGCTGCTGAATGACGAAAGCCGCAAGGCCGAAACCGAGCAACGCATATACCTCGGGATGGGCGAGCACGTTGAGGACGCCGTCAGACAACTGGTCGATCGTCGCTTTGGCAAAGGTCGCCGACAGTCCGAAGAGCAGCCCGGCCGAAGTTCCGAACATCGCTGCTTTCGTTGCCGGTGAAACCCGGTTCCCGTAGAAGACAAGCAGCGCTGAGGGGATGCAGACAACCACGATCGCGACCAGATACTTGCCTGCCGGCGCCGAGTTGACCCCGCTGTCGGGATCTCCGACCAGGATGAACATCGCGAGCCCGGCAATGATCACGATGGCCCCGTACACCTGTCGTCTTTCCACGAACTGCTGGGTGATCCAGTAGCCGAGCGGAAGCGCGAATACGACGGTCATGACCAGCAGCGGCTGGACCACCACCAGCCGGCCGGATCCCAGGGCGATCGCCTGGGTGGCGTAGCCCACGAGAAGGACCAGGCTGCCGAGCAGCCAGACCGGCACGGTGACCATGCGAAAGAAGCTGGCAATCCCCTTTATCCGCAGTCCCCGTTCTGCGAGCTGGAACTGACCTTTCTGCTGGAATGCCGCTGCGAGGGCGAAGCAGAAAGCAGCGATCAGCGCGAAGATCACCGACATTTGTCTGTCACCGCCTCAGGCATCCGGACCGGCTACCGGTCAGGCTTTCTTGACGACGCTTGATTTCAGCTGCATGGCACCAAAACCATCGACTTTGCAGTCGATGTCGTGGTCGCCTGCCCCGTTCACCAGGCGGATATTCCGGACCTTGGTACCGACCTTGATCTGGGACGTTGCCCCTTTCACTTTCAGGTTCTTGACGACCGTGACGTTGTCGCCATCCTCCAGGACGTTGCCGACGGAATCACGGATCTCGGGTTCTTCAGCCGCAGCGGTTTCCGCTGGGGGCTCGCCGGGCAGCCATTCGTGGGCGCACATCGAGCAGACCTGGAAACCTCCCAGTTCGTAGGAAAGTTCGCTTTCGCATTCCGGGCACCGGACAGGTTCGGACATGTTGGTTTTACCGTCTTTTCAGTGGGTTTCGGGACAGGACCAGTCGTGATGTTGACGCGGTCCGGTTTCCCGCTGCGTCGGTCAGGACTGTCCGGGCGTGAATCGACCCGGTCGGCGGACATGAGCAAGCAGCAGATTGACGATTCACGTTCCCCCTTCGGACCGACTTCACGAGCAGACGTCAACCGTACCAGCGGTTAAGAGCGGAACCGGTGACGCTTCAAAGCGTTTTGCAAAGGTGTTCACCCGAATCTGCCGGACATCCGAATCCGGGCCTATCATCAAGACCCGTATGGATACTCCCGAAACCATTCATTTCGAGAATGGAGACGAGCTCGAAGCGTGGCTTGCGGCAAATGGAAGCGAAGCGGATGAGCTCTGGATCGAGATCTTCAAGAAGCACACCGGCGTAACCTCACTTACCTGGGCCGAGATCGTTGATGCGGTGCTTTGCTTCGGGTGGATCGACAGCCAGAGCCGCCGGATCGACGAAGATCGTTATCGGCAGAGGATCACCCCGAGACGTCCCCGCAGCAAGTGGTCGAAAATCAACCGCGAAAAGGTAACGGCGCTCATTGAGGCTGGCCGGATGCGCCCGGCCGGGCTCGCGGAGGTTGAGCGGGCCAAAGCTGACGGACGCTGGGATGCCGCTTACGACAGTCCTTCGACGGCGCAGGTGCCGGATGACCTGAGTCGCGCTCTCGACGAAGGGAACCTGAGGGCAGCATTCGACGCCCTCGATTCACAGAATCGGTACGCGATCCTGCATCGCCTGCAGACCGCAAAGCGTTCCGATACCCGCGCCCGCAGAATCGAGAAGTTCTGCGGAATGCTCGAACGGGGCGAGAAGATCCACCCGTAGGTCAACGGCAGGCCAGTTTGGCGGAGTGCTGACTGACCTCCGGGTGAGGTGGACACCGTTGCGACCTCGGGTTAGGCTGATTTTGTGACCCGTGACCGAAGATCCCTCGAAGATCTGTTCGGCATCAGGCATCCCCTGATCCAGGCCCCGATGGCCGGGTCCACAACCCTGAAACTCGCCGCCGCGGTAAGCGAAGTCGGGGGGCTTGGCTCACTCGGGTCGGCCACCACCCCTCCAGCGGCCCTGCTCGATCAGGCCGTAGAACTCCGTGCCCTGACGGACCGCCCCTTCAACCTGAACTTCTTCTGTCACGACCCACCCGAACTGTCGGAACTTGACGCGACCCAGGCGCTGGACGAGATCCGACCGCTCTACGACGAACTGGGTCTGAAACTGCCTTCCGAACCGAACGTCCCCCCGATCTCCTTCGACGAAGGCCGGCTTTCGGCCCTGATCGAGATCGCGCCTGCCGTTGCCAGCTTTCATTTTGGTCTGCCCTCCGATTCCGCTCTCGAAGCGATCCGTGAGGCAGGTAGCAAGATCATCGCCAGCGCGACATCGGTTTCTGAAGCAGTTCACCTGAACGGTCGCGGCGTTGATGCGATCATCGCCCAGGGCGCCGAAGCCGGGGGTCACCGCGGCAGTTTTCTGGTGGCGGGCGACGATGGACCGGTCGGAACTTTTGCCCTGGTGCCACAGGTGGTGGACGCGGTAGACGTCCCGGTAATCGCCGCCGGCGGAATCGCTGATGGTCGGGGGCTGGCCGCCGCAATGATGCTCGGCGCCGCGGGAGTCCAGATCGGTACTGCCTTTCTGGCCTGCCCGGAGGCCGGCACGCATCCGCTTCACCGCGAGGCTTTGCGTTCGGCCGAGGCCAACGAAACGACGATTACCCGCTCGTTCTCAGGCCGCCCGGCAAGGGCACTCAGCAACCGGTTTACCGACCTTGATGGGCTGAACACGATCGCGTTCCCGGCCCAGATCTCGATTTCCAGGCCGCTTGCTGCTGCCGCTGCCGAGCAGGGATCAGGTGAGTTCCTGGCGATGTGGGCGGGCCAGGCCGCACCTCTGGCCCGGGAGATCCCGGCGGCCGACCTTGTCGATGTGATCATGGCCGAAGCCGAAGATGCGCTCACATCCCGGCCCTGATGGTGTACCCGAGATCCGGCGCGGCGCAAAACGAAATGGCTGTCACGTCACCGGTGCCCGGATAGGATCAGGCTGTGGAGGATCAGGAGCCTTACCCGCTGCCCAGGGACCCGGCGCTTGCGGACGCGGCGCGTGCGATCCGCGAAACGGGTAACTGGGGTTGGATCGTCGACGATCGCTGGCGGACCGTCTGGGCCAGCGATGACCTGCGGCTGACCCATGGTCTTCTGAGAGATCTGGCTCCGTTCGCGTTGGGCACCCACATGTTCGGCCCGGAATGGGTCAGGACTACTACTACGAGGTGGCTGGCTGGCCCCAATACCCTTGAGATAAACCGTCTTTACTTCCGCGAGATCGGCGGCCTGATGCTCACCGACACCCCCGGTGGCCGGGACGAGTTACGGGAACTCGTCGATCCGGCACTGCGCGACATCGTCGAAGAACTGACGCCGACTGATGGAGCCATCCGGTCGTTCACCGGAGCCGGGTTCGGGATAGGCAGGGCGGAAGACGTCCCAACCGTCATCTTCCGGATTCGCGACAAACACGGCCGACTGGCAGGTACGGCAATGATTCCCAAGCCTCCTGTTGGCATGGCGATGCTCGGTGCCATGACCTTCAACGCGGATCTGGACCATGTTGCGCGGATGGGACGTGTCGCAGTGGCTGGTCGGCGACCTGCGGCAATCCTCTTCGCTGATCTGGAAGCGTCTACTCCGCTATCAAAACGCCTGTCGACCGCCAGCTACTTCGCTCTCGGACGCCGCCTCGTTCGCGCCACCGACCAGTGCATAGTTGACGCCGGCGGCCTGGTCGGCCGCCACGTCGGTGACGGGGTTGTCGCATTCTTCCTCGCGGAAACCGCCGGATCCGAATCCGCTGCGGCGCAAAGCTGCATCGCCTCGGTTCGCGCCCTGCGCGAAGCACTCGGCGACGTCGCGGCCCGAAGCGACCTCAAACAGAATGATGTCGTGATGCGCTTCGGCCTGCATTGGGGGGCGACTCTGTATGTGGGCAACATCACCACCGCGGGGCGCACCGAGGTAAACGCTCTGGGCGATCAGGTGAACGAGGCCGCTCGTATCGAGGCCTGCGCCACCGGTGGCCTCGCGCTCGCCTCCAAAGACCTCATCGAGCGCCTCGAGCCAGCCTCGGCAGCCGCTCTCAGTCTGGCCCCGGACCGCATTACCTACACCGCCCTCGGCGATCTGGCGAACGCGACCGAGAAGGCACGCCGCGACGCCCCTTCGATCGCCGTGTGCGAGATCTGAGTCCGACAACACCGGAGGAGCCGGATAAAACCGCCTCCGAAGCCCTCCAAATACGACTTTATCTCTCCGGCGAGGTCAACGCGAACTTTGCTCGATTTTCGGTCCCGGACAGATCGAAGTTTTCGGTGACTCAGGCGCGGTTGAGGACGACAACCGGGATCTGCCGGTCGGTGCTTGCCTGATAGTTGTCGTAGTCGGGCCAGACCTCAGACATCTTTTTCCACAAACGCGCACGCTCATCGTCCTGCGCGACCGAGGCCGTAACCGGGAACCGGTCGCCTTTGACTTGAATCTCGATCCGATCAGGATTGGCAGAAAGATTTTTGAACCATGCCGGATCGTCTGGGGAGCCTCCCTTGGAGGCGACGATCACGAAGTTCTCACCGTCAGTCCGGTGGATCAGAGGGGTCGTTCTCTCTTCCCCTGACTGGTTTCCGATTGTCGTCAACAGCAGGATTTCCGTGCCGCGCCAGTCGTAACCACGTTCGCCGTCAGTCTCGCGGTAGACACGCACATGCTCGGATCCGAACAGCTGGTCATCTTGCTCGCTCATGAATTCGAGCCTACCTCACGCGTCTTGCCAGCGGGAAAGATTTTTGCGATCGGATTGCGTAATCGACACATTCCAACCGGGCCGCCCTGCTCCCTGGCCGTGATGCTTACCTGAGAACAACTGGTCGAGACCAATCCTCCGCCACCCGCGGTGAAACTTCAGCTACCGCATCAGTCCGTCACGCACCGACTGGCGGACCAGCCTGCCTCCGTTGCCGGAGAGAACCCTGACCCAGAGGTTGGAAACCCCCGACTTCTGGTTCCTCCTGAGGCGGCTGCGGGCCGCGTCTTTGACCTTGACCTTCACCCTGGCGCTTTTACCCTGGGCGATCTGGTCAGGTGAGATCACCTCGGCCGCAAAGCTCCTGCCCCGGGCCCTTACCTTTGCCCCGGACCCGGTCACCTGGCAGGCCGCACCTGTGGTGGTCTCAGGGCAGCTCACCTCGAGTACGGCGATCAGGCCCGAGGACGGCACCCTGAGCGGGCCGCCCTTGTTCAGCTTCTTTGCGGTGGGGACTGTGGCGGGGCCGCCGTCGGGTCCGGTCGGGCCGGTCTCTCCGCTCGGGCCTGTCGCTCCAGTGGCTCCGGCTGCCCCGGAGTTGCCGGTTGAACCGGTGGCTCCGGTGGCTCCGGTGGCTCCGGTGGCTCCGGTGGCTCCGGTCGGACCCTGGGGCAGCTCTCCCCCGGTTCCGGTGAGCGTGACCGAAGTGGCAGGCGATGCGTTGGAGTCGATCTGAAGGGTGGCCGAGCGGGTTCCTGTCGCGCTCGGCATGAAGCGGATCCTTAAGTCGCAACTGGATCCGGGCTGCACCTGCTGCTGGCAGGTGCTCGAGCCGGTCTCGAAGTCGCCGGGGTCGGTTCCGGTGAAGGAGAAGCCGTCTACTTTGAGCGGGGCCGAGCCGTTGTTGGTGATGGTTGAGGTCTGGGGCGGGCTGACCGACCCCTGAGGGGTTGACGGAAAGTCGAGGTTGGCCGGG
>JBAWHK010000184.1:0-2294 GCA_049593795.1 Solirubrobacterales bacterium | reverse complement strand
TGGTTCCTGATCAATGGTGCTTCGCAGGGCAACCAGGCCATGTGCATGGCGGTCGCCCACATGGGCGGCGAACTGGTGGTCCAGCGGAACGTTCATTCATCGGTGATCGACGGCATGATCATGGCGGGCCTCAAACCGACCTTCGCCGCCCCCGAGATCGATCCGGAACTGGGCGTGGCGCACTGCCTGACCCCCGAAGCGCTGGCTGATGCGCTGGATCGCTGTCCGAACGCCGCCGCCGCCGTGATTGTTTCTCCAACCTATTTCGGGGCGAGCGCGGATGTCGCTGCCCTGGCCCGGGTTGCCCACTCCCGCGGAGTTCCTCTGGTCGCCGATGAATCCTGGGGCGCCCACCTTCATTTCCACCCCGCGCTGCCACAGTCGGCGATCGAGGCCGGTGCCGATCTGGTCATCTCCTCGACCCACAAGATCGTCGGCAGCCTTACCCAGTCAGCGATGATCCACCAGGGCACCGACCGTTTCGACGAGTCGATAATCGACCGGTGCGTCAGCATGACCGAGTCGACCAGCCCCAACTCCCTGCTCTGCGCCTCGCTTGACGCGGCCCGCCGCCAGGCAGCGATCAGCGGCGAAGCCCTGCTTACCGAAACGATCGCGGTGCTGGCCGAAACCCGTGAAGATCTGAAGAAGATCCCCGGCCTCGATGTACTCGATGAGCGCCTGCTCGAACGTGAAAGTGTCGCCGGCTGGGACCCGCTTCGGTTGACCATCGATGTCCGCGGCACTGGCGCCAGCGGTTACCGGGTCGCCGCTCTCGCCCGGGATCTTGCCAACGTCAATCTCGAACTGGCTTCGGACACCGTTGCCGTCGCGGTTTTCGGAATGGGTACCGGTACACCGGCCCGGGCCCGCCGCCTGGTCGACGGCATCGCCGCGGCGGTCGAGAACCTTTCAGCAGAGGCACCGGAAACCAAACCTGAGTTCGCACCACCGCCGCCGTGGGGCGAGCCACGGATGACGCCACGTGAGGCGTTCCTCGGTGCACAGGACGTCGTCAAATTTTCCGAGGCGGAAGGTCGAATCTCGGCTGAACCGCTGGCGACCTATCCGCCCGGCATTCCGAACGTATTGCCGGGAGAGGTGCTTACCCGGGAAACCCTGGATTTCATCACTGACTCGATCGATCACGGTGGCTATGTCCGCGGTGCCACCGATCGCGAACTGGAAACCCTGCGCGTTGTCGCCGAATAAGGGCCCGGCAACCCGCCGGCCGCCCGGGAGGATCACCCGATGACTGAATCGACCGGCTTCAAGCCCGGGCGCAACATCGCGATCGCGACGTTGCCCAACCTGCGTGATGTCGGCGGGTATCTCACAGCCGAAGGACATCGGGTCCGGACCGGCCGCCTCTATCGCTCGGTTGAAGCAGGCAAGCTCGACGGCGGCGACGTCGAACTGTTCGGTCAGCTGGGAGTAAGGACGATTTTTGATTTGCGCACCCGGGCCGAGGTTGACAAATCACCGGACCAGGCCCCGGGAGCCAGGGGAGTCCATCTCGACGTGATCGCCGATTCCACCGGCGCTGCCTCCTCCCGCCTGCTGCAGTTGATCGATGACCCTGCCGGAGCAACCGAAGCGATGGGCGGCGGGAAGGTCACGGAGATCTACGCGGAGGCATACCGGGAGTTCATTGAACTGGACAGCGCCAACCGTTCCTACTCAGCCCTGTTCACGGACCTTGCGGCTACGGAAACCCTGCCGGGACTTGTCCACTGCACCGCGGGCAAGGACCGGACCGGCTGGGCGGTAGCGGCACTGCTGCTTTTCCTTGGCGTCTCCGAACGGGACGTTCTGTACGACTACCTGCTGACCAACGAACAGTTGCTGCCGTCACTCCAACCGACTTTCGATGCTTTCGCGGACGCGGGCGGAGATCCCGATTTGATGAAGTCGGTTTTCAGCGTGAAACCGGAGTACCTCAAGCTTTCGCTTGACCTTGCGGTCGAACGTTACGGAACCATCGGTGGCTACTTTTCCGAAGGTCTCGGACTGGGCGACCAGACGCTTCAGGCACTTCACGAACAACTGGTCGAACCCGCGACCTGAGCCGCCTGCGGGTTCAGTCGTTGCCGGGGTTTCTTTCGATCAGTTCGATCCGGTAGTCGTCGGGGTCACGCACGAAGCAGAGCCTGGACCCACCTTCCCGGACGCTGTAAGGGGCCCGTTCCGGCTCGATGCCGGACTCGGCCAGTTCAGCGAGTGTGCTGTCCATGTCCCCGACAGTGATCGCGATGTGTCCGTATCCGGAGCCGATCTCGTACGGCTCTTCGCGG
>JBAWHK010000183.1:0-7744 GCA_049593795.1 Solirubrobacterales bacterium | reverse complement strand
CTGGGACGCCTGGTCGCCACCAGGGCCGAACCCAGGAAGGTGGTTCCGATGTCGAAGATCTGTGACAACTACGTGGATTTCTTCCGCCGTGACCAGCCTGGGGAACTCGTCCCCGACAATGAAAAGTCGAAGGACAAGAAGAAGTCGAAGAACTCAGGCTGAGTTTTGCGGAATCAGGGCGACGATCATTGCGCGTGGTGACGCCAGATCAACGTTCTCACTTGACGCGAGCAGCACCTTCGGCGGTTCGGCTTTCTGCCGTTTCAGCACTGACGCAACTGGCAGCGCCCCTTCGGGCAGGGTGTCCCCCGGTCCGAAAACAACCATCCGTTCACCCGACCGGACCCGGCGATCGATTTCCATCGAATCGGTCAGGCCATCGAACATCAGGCAGGCGTTCGAACTGACGATCGGTGCGGTTCCCGCAGGGGAGCGCAGGCGATAGATCTGGTCGGGCTCGTAATGCTCGGCCAGCTGGTAGGACAGCACCTGGTTGAGCGTGTCGTCGTCGCTGACCAGTGCCACCGCTGACAGTTCTTCCATCGCCGATTTGAGTGAACTCGCATGCGGGTCGAGAGGGCCGCCAAAAGCGACGATTCCGGCTTCTGCTGCGGCGCTGGCTTCTTCTTCATCTTCGGTCCAGACCCGGACTTCAGCCCCTGCCTCTTTCATCGCTTCCCCCATCGCGAGGGCCCATTTCGGCCCGCCGATGAGGAGCAGCGACGGGGGTCTGGTGCCGGTCACCCCGAGGATCCGGCCAAGGACCGGAGATCCGAGAGCCGAGATGAAAACGGTGCCGACAATGACGAAAAAGGTGATCGGAATGATCTTTTCGGCGCCCGGCACACCCTGGTCGGTCAGGGTCAGGCCGAAAGCGGAAGCGGTCGATGCGGCAACGATTCCTCGCGGTGCCATTCCCGAGAAAAATGCCCTTTCTTTCCAGGTGAAAGGCAGGCCGAACAGGGTCGCGACAGCCAGCGGTCGAACCAGGAAAACCAGGATCGCGACCAGAAGGAGACCCCTCCAGCCCAGGTCGATCACGTCCTGGACGTCGACGTTGGCTGCCAGCAGAATGAACAGGATTCCGATCAGGATCGGCACCAGGGTTTCCTTGAACTCGGCGATGTAGTCGATCCGGACCCGCCGCTGGTTGGCCAGGACAACACCCATGACGATCGTTGCTACCAGTCCCGAATCGGCGAAAAGCGTGTCGGCCACCGCAAAGCTGGCCACGACCAGCATCAGGGTTGCCGCGACTTTGTCCCGGTCTGCCAGTTTCCGTGAGGCAAGCAGGGGCAGCAGCAGCAGGGCGCCTGCCGCGCCGGCCAGCAGGCCGCTGCCCAGCGACAGGACGATCTCCCCGATGTCAAAAACCACTTTGCCGCGGGTAGTGGCGAGCGAACCGAAAATGACCACGGCGGCGATCGCACCGATCGGATCAACCAGGACCCCTTCCCATTTGAGAACTGACCTGACTCTGGTTGACGGGCTGATGAAGTCAAGGATCGGCAGCACCACGGTCGGGCCCGACACGATCACTATCGCCCCGATCAGAACACCGATCGGCTGGGGCACATCGAACAGCCAGATGATCGCGACCGTAGCCAGGGCCCAGGTGATCAGCACCCCGAAAGTAATCAGCCGGAAAACAGCCGATCGGACTCCGGCGCTTAGTTCGTCACGCTTGAGGTTGAGCGACCCTTCGAAAAGGATGATGCCGACAGCTATCTGGACGGTTGGCGAGAGTGCATCGCCAAGCAGTGCGTCCGGATCGATCAGGCCGGCCACCGAAGTTCCGGCAAGGACACCGACTGCCAGCAGCGGGACGATCGCCGGAACCTTGATCCAGGTTGCCAGCAGCCGGGCCAGGACCGACAGCACAACAACCAGGCTGAGACCTAAAAGGACTTCATCCGAGTCCATTAGCCATTTCCTTCATGGGCAAGCGCTGCTTCAAGTGTGGAAGCCAGCAGCCCATGAAGTTCTTCTCGCGAAATCGTTTCTTCCTTCAGCCAGTCGAGGACAACCGCCTGGCTGTAGCCGATCATGCCCTGCACCGCGACCCGGGTCACCGGTTTCACATCGGTTGTGCCGAAATGGTTTTCGAGCACCCGTTCGACGATGTGCGAGTTGAAGTTCCGGACCGCCCCGGCCACAACCACGTCGGGCCCGGCGGGTCCACCGCCAAAAATCGAGATTGCTGCTTCCCGCTGTGCGATCAGCAGATCGAGGATGCCAGTCAGGTTGGCGTCGATCAGTTCGCGCCCCTCGAGATCGAGATCGGTTCTGACCATCGACTCGAGCAGCTCAACCAGATGGGCGATCACGGCTGCGTAAAGGCTGTCCTTGTCACCGTAGTAATGGGTGAGCAAAGCCCGGCTGGCCCCGGCTTCCTCCGCGATTTCGGCCATTGAAACATCGGCGTAGGGCTGCGAAATGAAGCTTCGGAAGGCAGCGTTGATGATCTCTGCCCGGCGTTGTTCGGGCTTCAGGCGGCGTCTCGTCACCGGAGGATCTTACGTGTGGAAGCGGTCACCGGCTGCGTTATCAGCGCTTGCGACCCAGGTTGCCGACGATGACCGCGACCACGGTAACCAGGTAGATCTGGCCGATCAGGGCCTCGGCAGCGGTCAATGACCGACCGAGATCGGTTGCGGGAGCAAAGTCACCGAGGCCGGCGGTGGTAATCGTGGTCAGGCTGAAGTAGAGGTAGTTGCTGAGCGTGTCGCCACCGTCGCCGTGGCGGAAGAACGGTTCGGCACCCATCTCGTTGATCAGCGCGTAGGACGACGCGAACGAGATCGCCATGAGCAGGTAGATGCAGAGCACCCCCATCATCGTGTGGAGCGTTATCGCCTGCTTTTCCTTCACCTGGCGAATCAGCCCGACGCTGATCACCGGGGCGGCCAGGAGAACCAGCAGGAGGCTCGCCCATTTGGCGAAAACGACGGCGCCGTCCTCGCCGAGTGCGGAAAGGCCGATTGCCCCGACCAGGGCGATGCCGATCGTCACCCCGCAGAAAAGCCGAAGCCGATAGCCGGACTGCGCGGCCCGCAACGATGCGAAGAGCGCTCCGCCTTCCAGGATCAGAATGATCACGTCCGACCAGCGTCCGTCCGGCGCGGCCATGACGAAGATCATCGATGCAAGGATCAGCAGCAGGGCCAATCCGTACCTTTCCTTGCCCAGATCCCGGCCTTGTGTCAAGTAAATGTGTCCGGGTTCAGATCGGTGACAGTCACGATGTTGTCGTTCCTGATGCGCCCGGCCGGGATGCTTTCGTCTCCGGCCACCAGCTTGCCGAGGGCTTCCTCTTTGCCATCACCGGTAACGAGGAAAAGGATTTTGCGGGCCGCGTTGATCGCCGGATAGGTGAGGGTCATCCGTCTGGTCCCCTGGTACTGGCCGTGGGTCATCGCCACTTTTCGGTCGGTCACGTCGAGCACCGGGTCGTCGGGAATCAACGAGGCGGTGTGACCGTCCGGTCCGAGACCAAGGTGGACCAGGTCGAAACTTTCCGGAAGCGAATATTCGTAGCTGCCGGCAGCGGTCTCAAGGTCCTTGGCCCCGACCGGCATCGGCCGGATCGCCGCCTGGCACATCAGCGGAAGGCTGAGCACGAGGTGGGTCAGGTTTCGTTCAGGACTGCCGGTTGGTGCGATGCGTTCATCGACCTGGAAGAGCGCGCTCCTCGACCAGGGGAAGTTGCCTTCGGAAAGGATCTCCAGGGTTCTCCACGGGGTTTTGCCACCACTCACCGCAAGGTTGAAACGGCCACGTTCAGCAATTGCCGCCTGCGCGGTCATCTCGATGATTCGTACCGCCTCCTGGGCGGCCTGTTCTGCGTCAGCGACTGGCTTTGTGACCATCGCCCTCCAGCCTATTTGCTTTCGTCCGGCTTTTCGTCGTGTCCGCCGAATTCCTTGCGCATCGCTGACTGCACCCGGTCACCGAAATCACTCAATCCGCGTGATTCGAAACGTTCATACAGGGCCGAAGTGAGTACCGGGGCCGGAACGCCTTCTTCAACCGCGGCGATCGATGTCCAGCGGCCTTCACCGGAATCGGAAACCCGGCCGGAGAAGCCTTCGAGGTCAGGCGATTTGGCCAGTGCGGATGCGGTCAGGTCCAGCAGCCAGGAACCGATCACGCTGCCACGGCGCCATACCTCTGCGACTTCACCCACGTTGATGTCGTACTGGTAGTACTCGGGATGCTGGAGCGGGGCGGTTTCGGCGTCATTTTCGCGATCGACCTTGCCCGCATTGGCGTTCTTGAGGATGTTGAGCCCTTCGCCGAAGGCAGCCATGATGCCGTACTCGATCCCGTTGTGGACCATTTTCACGAAATGCCCGGAACCGGTCGGGCCGCAGTGGAGGTATCCCTTTTCGGCCGGACTCGGGTCTCCGCTGAGCCCGGGGGTGCGTTCAACGTCGCCGATTCCGGGTGCGATCGATTCAAAGATCGGTTCGAGCCGCTGGTACGCGCCTTCGGGACCGCCGATCATCAGGCAGTAGCCGCGTTCGAGTCCCCATACCCCGCCGCTGGTGCCGACGTCGAGATGGTCGACCCCACGGGAATTCAGGTCCTCGGCGAAATGGATGTTGTCGCGGTAGTAGGTGTTGCCGCCGTCGATCACCGCATCGCCGCTGTCGAGTACTTCACCGACCTTCCGCACCGTTTCTTCAGTGATCTTGCCGGCCGGCACCATCACCCAGACTGAGCGTGGGGCGGCAAGTTTCGAAGCGAGATCAGCCAGATCCGAGGCGGGAATCGCGCCCTCTTCGCCGAGCGCTGCGGTCACCTCCGGATTGACGTCGTAAACGACACAGGTGTGACCATCACGCATCAACCTGCGGGCGATATTGGCGCCCATCCGACCGAGACCTACGATTCCGAGTTCCATGGCCGCATACTAGTTCGATTCGCAGGTCGTGTTGTAAACCCGGCTCTGGGGACCCGTTCGCGGGGACACGCTTGTGAGGTCAGACCCGGTCGATACCCTGCCAGACATGAGCGCGAAGAAAGATGCGGCCGAAGTCGAGGCCACTGATGCCCTGGTGATCTTTGGCATTACCGGAGACCTGGCCCGCAAGATGACTTTCCGGGCGCTCTATCGCCTGGAGAAACGCGGCAAGCTCGACTGTCCGATCATCGGCGTCGGACGTCGCACCGACTGGGGTCACGAAACGATGCGGCAGTGTGCCCATGAATCGATCGAGAACGGCCTTGGCTCGATCGACGAGGAAGTTTTCGGGCGTCTTGCCGACCGGATGCGCTTCGTGGCCGGCAACTTCGATGAAGAAACGACCTATGACGTTCTTGCATCGGAACTTGAGGGGTATTCGAAACCTCTCTTTTATCTGGAGATCCCGCCTGCCCTTTTCGCACCGGTGATCAAGTCCCTCGCGATCGCGGGACTCGCCAGGAACGCCCGTTTCGTGATCGAGAAACCCTTCGGACACGATCTCGCTTCAGCCCGCGCCCTCCAGGCCGAGTTGACAACCGTGCTGACCGAGGATCAGATCCTGCGCATCGACCATTATCTCGGCAAAGAACCGGTGATGGACATCACTTACCTGCGTTTTGCCAATTCGATCCTGGAACCTGTCTGGAACAGCAATTACGTCGCTTATGTCCAGATGACGATGGCTGAACCTTTCGGGGTTGAGGATCGCGGCAAGTTCTATGACCGGGTTGGCACGATCCGGGACGTTGTCCAGAACCACATGCTGCAGGTTCTGGCCCTGGTCGCGATGGAGCCACCGAATGCCAACCAGCACGATTCCGTGCGTGCCAAGAAGCTCGATCTTTTCGAGGCGATCCGTTCGGCTGACCCTGAACGCTGTGTTCGTGGCCAGTACGACGGTTACCTCGACATCCCCGATGTAGCTGACGATTCAAACACCGAAACCTTTGTCGCCCTGGAACTCGCAATCGACAACTGGCGCTGGTCCGGGGTGCCGTTCTACATCAGGGCCGGTAAATGCCTGCCGGTGAAACACACCGAAGTTCGGGTTGTTTTCAAGCGTCCACCACACATCGCGTTTGGTGCGACGAAGCAGAAACCGGACCACAACGAAATGGTAATCCGTATCGATCCGACCCCTGGCGCCCAGATGAGATTCATCGCGAAGGCGTCCGGATCCGAGGCGTTCGAGGACGCTGATCTTGAGGTTCTGTTCGAAAAAGATCCCGGCACTGAACCCGAGCCTTACGAACGGCTGCTGGACGATGCGATCCACGGACGCACCGAACTGTTCACGCATGTCGACACAATTGACGAAACATGGCGTATCGTGCAGCCACTGCTCGATAATCCCAGTCCGGTCCTCCCTTACGACAAAGGTAGTTGGGGCCCGGCAGAGGCCGAGCGACTGGTCAAGGGAGTCTGCCACTGGGATGAACCCTGGAGACCAGTCGAGCCGGCCACGGACCACAGAATCCTCGGCGGCTGATCCTCCTGCCCGCCTGTCCCCAGCACCCGAACATAGGAATTTAGAAATGGCTGACGTAGAAGAACTGAACATCGTTGTCGAGGTACCCAAGGGAAGTCGCAACAAGTACGAGTACGACCCCGAGGTCGGTGGAATCGTGCTTGACCGTTTCCTTTTCTCATCGATGGTCTACCCCGTCGATTACGGCTTCGTGCCGAACACCATGGGTGCTGACGGCGATCCGCTCGACGCGATGGTCTGCGTTTCCGAGCCGACTTTTCCCGGCTGCATCATCCCGTCGATCCCGCTCGGCCTGTTCCGCATGACCGACGACGGTGAACTCGACGACAAGATCCTTTGCGTTCCGTCACACGATCCGAACTGGAACTACTTCAAGAGCCTCGATGAGCTCAGCTCGCAGCTGCGTGACGAGATCTCGCATTTCTTCTCGGTCTACAAGCAGCCCGAAGGAAAGGTCGTTGACGTTGACGGCTGGTACCCGATCGAAGCCGCGATGGAAGTCCTCGAGGAATCCCGCAAGCGCCAGCGCGACCTCGAATCCGAAGCCAAGTAGTTCACGGTTTCAGGAGTTTTGCTTTGAGAGCGGCCGCGAAAGCGGCCGTTTCTCGTTAAGCGGCGGCTTTTGCGGCCAGCTGACCGCAGGCGGCATCGATGTCGCGGCCCCGGGTCAGGCGTACCGTGGCGTGGATCCCGCGTTTCATCAGGATGTTCTTGAAACGTTCGATTGATTCACGCGGGGATCCGCCGTACACGCCACCGGTCGGGTTGTACGGGATCAGGTTCACCTTGAAGTCGTTTTTCGGCAGCAGCAGGTCGGCCAGCTCGTGGGCCAGGTCTTCGCTGTCATTCACGCCATCGAGCATCAGGTACTCGATGAAAACCTTGCGTTTACGCACGTGACGCCACTCGCGGGCCGCGTCGACGACATCCTTCATCGGGTAACGGTCGTTGACCGGCATGATTTTCGAGCGCAGGGCATCGTTCGGCGCGTGAAGGGAAAGTGCGAGTCGCACTGCCGGCCCTTCGGTCGTGACTGTTTTGATTCCCGGCAGCCAGCCAACCGTGGAGATCGTCGTGTGGGAATTGGCGATTCCGAGGTCGGGCAGCTTCTCACAGACCGCAAGCACGTTGTCGAGGTTCATCATCGGTTCGCCCATGCCCATGAAGACCGTGTGGTTGACCTCTTCTTTGCGACGGAAATGCAGGGCCTGGTCCAGAATCTCCGATTCGGTGAGGTTACGGCCGAACTTCATCGCGCCGGTCGCGCAGAAGGTGCAGGTGAGCGG
>JBAWHK010000182.1:0-1523 GCA_049593795.1 Solirubrobacterales bacterium | reverse complement strand
GCCGCGTTCGCGATTGACGAGCCGACCCTGCCGGGCCCGACGATGGTTAGCGCCTGAGGCGCGCTCTTTCGTTCGTTCATTTGCCGTTCCAGTTCCCTTTCGGTGATACCAGACGGAGCGAGTTGGTCTTGCGTTTTTGAGGGGAAGGCTTTGTTTCATGGTCCACCCCCGAATTCGGGTGGCGGCCTCTGCCAATTATAGGCTGCGGCCATGTCCGACGATGCAAATGCCCGCCGCGATCAACTCGTAGCGGTTTTCGAAGAGGCCCGCAGCTGCACGATGTGCGACCTCTGCGAAGACAGAACCCAGGTTGTTTTCGGATCCGGGAATTCGGATGCCGAGCTGATGTTCGTCGGGGAAGCCCCGGGAGCCGAGGAGGACCGGCTGGGTTTGCCATTCGTTGGCCGTTCGGGCAATCTGCTGATCTCGTTGCTCAGCCAGGTTGGCATCAGCCGCGAAGAAGTCTTTATCGCGAACACCGTCAAATGCCGTCCGCCGGACAACCGAAACCCGACCAGGGCGGAGATCGAGACCTGCCAGCCATGGCTGTTTGAACAGATCCGTCTGATCGAACCGAAGGTTGTCGCTACCCTCGGAAATTTTGCGACCAGGCTCCTCAGCGGTGACCAGACCGGCATCACCAAGGTTCACGGGGTGCCACAGGTTCACCGTCTCGGTTCCCGCACCGTTCACCTAATGCCCCTTTTCCATCCGGCAGCTGCGCTGCGGGCGACCGGCACCCGGAATCTGCTGGCCGCGGACCTCGCGAAACTTCCGGAACTGATCCGCCGGGATCTGCCATCGGCACCATCCGGGGGGTCGGCGTGAGCGCCACGGACATGGTGATCACGACCAGCGCCGAAGAAACGGAGCAGCTGGGGATGCGGATCGCGGCCGAACTCGAACCCGGTGACCTGATTCTGCTCAACGGCGAAGTCGGGGCGGGCAAATCGACCCTGATCCGGTCGGCGATGAGATCTCTGGGGGTGCGGGGCGCGATTCCGTCACCGACCTTCACGATCGGCCGGACCTACACCGGTGACCTGCCAGTTTCACACATGGATTTTCACCGGATCGGATCAATCGAAGCTGAAGATCCCGGCTTGCTCAGCGAATATTTCGGACCGGACCGGATTGTGTTCATCGAGTGGCCCGGGGATGACGAAACCGTCCTGGCCCTTTACGCGAATCGGGTCAGGACGATTTCGATCACCCATGCCGGAGGTGACAGTCGACGGGTCGAAATCGGCCCGGTCAGGCTGTCGCCGCAATGAAGGCCGTTGGCTGACGGCCCTGGCTGTCGCTACTGGCCAGCCTGGTCCAGCGCGTCCTGAATCTGCTGCTGCGCGTCGTCGATCTGTTTCTGGGCGTTGTCCTTGGCGTCCTGGATTTCACTGTCGCTCGGGATATCGCCATTCTTCTGGGCTTCGTCAAGCTGCTTGTTCGCTTCGTCAAGCTGCTCGTCGATCTGCTTCTGGATGTCGTCGCTTTGCTCCTGCGCCTGGTCAATCGCGTCGTTGACC
>JBAWHK010000181.1:0-4288 GCA_049593795.1 Solirubrobacterales bacterium | reverse complement strand
ATCAGAACAATACTATTTGCATCAGGCGACGAACAGCTAAGACTTTCCAAACATAGGCGGCTAGATGCGGGGTGACAACCCGAGAATCGCATTTTCACTTGAACTACTTCGTTGATGACCGACCGGTTCGGCCCGGCGAAAGCCGAAGACGATTCGATCGGCGAGGATGGTCGAACCGATCATGCACCGGCCCGGTCACGGGCAGCTGGACCAGAAAAATCGAAACGAAGCACGGACTTCTACCGAAAGGCGACAGCCATGGATGACGAAACGGTGATGGATTACTCCGGCATCAGAGCGATGTTCATCAACTGCACGCTGACCTGCTCACCGAAACCAAGCCACACCCAGCTGCTGATTAACGCCAGCCGGAACCTGATGGAGAAGCAGGGTGTTGACACCGACATGATCCGTCTGGTTGATCATGACGTGGCCACCGGCATCTATCCCGACATGCGCAAGCACGGGGCGGCGACCGACGAATGGCCCGAGATCCAGCAACGGATAATGGCGGCCGACATCCTGGTTCTTGCCGGTCCGATCTGGCTGGGCGACAACAGTTCACAGATGAAGCTCGCGATCGAGCGTCTGTACTCCTGCTCCAGCACCCTCAATGACGATGGGCAGTATGCCTTCTACGGAAAGGTCGGCGGCTGCCTGATCACCGGCAACGAAGATGGCATCAAGCATTGCGCGATGAACGTGCTCTACAGCCTTCAGCACGTCGGATATTCGATCCCGCCCCAGGCCGATGCCGGTTGGATCGGCGAGGCCGGTCCCGGCCCGAGTTTCGGCGATGAAGGAATTGGCCTCGACAACGATTTCACCAACCGGAACACGTCATTCATGACCTGGAACCTGATGCACGTCGCCAACATGCTGAAGCAGGCAGGCGGCATTCCTGTTCACGGAAACCAGCCCGAAAAATGGAATGACGGTTGCCATTCCGGCTACGAAAATCCGGAGTACCGCTGACCACACCCCGGAGAACGGCCTGGGGCCGACCGGAAGCGGGCATTAGCGGAAGAACTTTCGCTGCTTCTCCCTGGGCCTGAGAACACTTTCGCCCCCGGTCGCTTCGACACTCCCGGTTCGTTCTGGCGCATGGCCATGGTGATGGCCGCCTTCGGCCGCGTCTGCTGATTCTTCGTCGGACATTGACCGGGCCATCAGTGCAGCGAGCGCCGTCGTGATCGGCACCGCCGCGATCAACCCGATTGAGCCGACCAGCATCGCCACTATTTCCTTTGAGATTATTTCGAGGTTGAAGGCCTCGACCAGCCCTAGCGATCCCGATCCGAATATCAACAGGATCGGCAGGGACGAACCAACGTAAGCGAGCACCAGGGTGTTGACAGTCGCGCTCACATGGTCCCGGCCAACGTCGATTGCGCGCCGGTAAAGGTCGACGAAACCTTGATCAGGGTCGGCCGAACGGATCGCAAAAACCGTGGAGGCCTGACTGATCGTTACGTCGTCAAGGACCCCCAGCGCGCCGATGATCATGCCCGCGATGAGAAGGCCGCTCAGCGAAATCGAGTCGTCGGTCAGCGCCAGCGTGGTCGTCTCTTCGGTCGCCATGCCGGTGAGGTGAATCGCGTTGGTGGCGATCACCGCTATCAGTCCGACAAGCAGCAGGCTGAAACCCGTACCCACGATCGCCGCAAGGCTTTTCGGACCCACTCCGTGAGCGAGAGAGATCGATAAGAGCATCACCGCCATCGATCCGACGATTGCGACGGCGAGCGGACTCGAGCCGTCCAGGATGGCGGGCACTATGAATACCAGTACCACGGCGAGGCTGAGACCAAGCCCGACGAGAGACAACGCTCCCCGGAGCCGACCGAAGGCGATCACCAGCGCCGCGAAGATCAGGAACAGAACCAGAAGCGGGGCACGGCGTTCGAAGTCGAACACCGTGTACTGGACCCGGGGAACCCCGGGACTCGAGAACTGGTCGGGGGTGAATTCGACCCGGTTCACCCGCACCTTGTTCCCGATGTCGTAGTCCGGCACCGGCCCGCCCGATGACAGGGTTACGTCTACGACTTTGCCTTCTTCCGCTCCGGAAGTGATCTCGACTTCGGCGGTCAGACAGTCCCCTGGCAAGGGGTCGTCGCATGGCTCGTTCGCAAGTGACTGAATC
The DNA here is from genome assembly GCA_049593795.1 of Solirubrobacterales bacterium. GTDB lineage: Bacteria > Actinomycetota > Thermoleophilia > Solirubrobacterales > 70-9 > 67-14. The sequence goes on along the minus strand of JBAWHK010000181.1, from coordinate 2,142 downwards.
TGTCCTTCCTCGGTCTTCCCCGAGGTTGGCCCGGCTTTGAACGGGGAATCACCGGACGGCCAGAGAAGTACCATCGCGATCGCCGTGATGACCGAAACCGCAATAACTGCGATCGTGAATCCGGTCTTTAGCGAAACTCGATCTCCCATTGGTGCGAACCTTTCCTTGAACCGTCGTGCGCCTAGTCCCCGTAAAGATAACGCGTCTCAATATGATCTGGGTTCCCCGAAACCCCCTCAATCGCTTTGGCTGTCTCAACTACCATCTAGGATGAAGACATCGCATCTTCGACGAAAAACCGCAGCAAAGCTGGTTCGAAATCCGGACAGTCTGGCGAAGACTGGTCTGGCTACGCAATCCGCGTCCTCCGTGAAGCTGGCCTGCGCAACAGCTCAACCCGCCAGTCAGTAATCGAGGAGATCGGCGCACAGAACTGCGCCGTCACGGCCCTGGACATCGACGCCGCCCTGCCGTCAGTCGGCCGCGCGACCGTCTACCGCGTGATCGAGCGCCTCGAAGACCAGGGCCTGATTCATCGCGTCGACCTGGGCGTGAACGCCACGGGCTACGAAAAGGTAGATCCGACCGGTGAACATCACCATCACATCGTTTGCGAGAAATGCGGCCGGGTGGAAACCTTTGTCGACGAAGCCCTCGAAAAGGCTGTCGGCCGGATCAAGAGCAAAGAATTCTCGATCCAGACCCACGAGATCACCCTCTGGGGAACCTGCGGGAAATGCGACTGAGGCGGGTTCGCCCCCCGGGCCCTGGACCCGGGAGGCGAACGCCACGATCGCGCTGACAGAAGACGTCAGCCGCAACCCGCCTCTCCACCGGTCAGGCCGCGCACCAGATTGTCGGCGTTCGAAGCCATCATCTCGAGGTAAGTTTCGGCACCGGAACCTTCCGGTCCGAGGGTGTCACCGAACAATTCGTAATCACTCGACACTCCGGTGTCGCCCGCCAACGCGTCGGCCAGTTTCCGGGAAACTGAACTTTCCGGAAATATCGCCTTGACGTTCTCTTCGTTAATGGTTGATTCCAGATCAGCCAGGTCGCCCGCTGACGGCTGCGCCTGAGTTGTCAGCGCGGGAATCACCGTGCCCACCACTTCGATGTCGTACCTGTTGGCCAGGTAGCCAAAAGCTTCGTGGTCGGTGACCATCTTCCTATCCGAGGCCGGCACCGATTCCACGCACTTGCCGATCGCCCGGTCGAGCTCCCCGAGTTCGTCGGAGTAGGCCGCGGCGTTCTTTTCGAATGTCTCCTTCTCGTTTGGTTCCAGATCTGAAAGCGAACGTTCGATTGTCGCTACGGCAGCCTCGGCATTGGTGATGTCGTGCCACCAGTGCGGATCGATTTCGTCGTCGTGTCCGTGTTCCTCTTCGGCATGCTCGCCTTCATCGGCGTGGTGTTCCTCTTCGGCGTGCTCCTCTTCGGCGTGCTCGCTTTCGTCTGAGTGGTGAGCCGCCTCGGAGTGAGCGTCTTCCTCGTGCTCACCTTCGTGGTCATGCGCGGAATCTTCTCCGTGCTCGTGCTCGCTTCCGTGGAGCTCGACCGGCAGGCTTTCGCTCACATCAACCACCGTCGCAGCGCTGCCGCTGTCTTCTACCAGTGCCTCGGTCCATTCGTCGAGGTGTCCGCCGCTCTTGAAAACAATGTCGGCGTCGGTGAGTGCTTCTACATCTGATGGACGTGGTTCGTACTCGTGGGGATCCGTGTTCGGTTTCAGGATTCCGGTCACGTTCACATCTGCGCCGCCTACCTGGCTGACAAGGTCCTGAATCTGGGTGGTGGTCGCGACCGCGTTGATGCTCGCCGTGCTGCTCGAGGCATCTCCATCTTCTCCGCCTGCGCATCCGATCGCGATGCTCGCCAGGCCGATTCCGGCAACAGCCAGAAGGGCGACATTAGGGCACGAGACTCGCTGCTTTGACATTGGCTGGCGCCTGCCAGCGTAAAAACGGGACATCAACTTCTCCAATTCGTTTCGTTTATGCGGATTGGAGTTATAGCAGCTAATGAGATTGAAACTCAGTATAGTTTAGGTCGAGCATCTGACTGGTCTGGTCTCTGCCCACCGGAAGAGAGAGTCTGATTGGCTGTCCGAAAGTGACCACATTGAACCGCAATGAATCAGCA
>JBAWHK010000180.1:0-6729 GCA_049593795.1 Solirubrobacterales bacterium | reverse complement strand
GGCCAGATCGGCTGGATGCTCGGGCTCGCTGCCGGAGGTGGCATTCTGGTTGCGCTTTCTTCCCGGCTTCGCCGTATCGACCCGCGGACCGGCTGGATCATCGCTACCGGCGGTGCCCTGCTGGTGGCCGGTATCGCTTTCAGTTTCGCCGGTGGGATCTTCCATCCCTATTACGTCTCGCTGCTCGCCCCCTTCGTTGCCGCGCTGGTCGGGGCCGGGTTCGGTGAGCTGATCGAAAGGAACTGGCTGACCCGCCACGCGGCGCTGCCGGTGGTCACCCTGGCAGTGGTCGCGGAAATCATCGTGATCGACAATCTGGACGCCGGATTCGGATGGCTGATCCCGGTCCTTGCTGTGACCGGCATCGCGGCAGCTTCCGTGCTGACCCTGGTTTCCGGCCGGCGCTGGAGGCTGGCCGCTCTGGTTGCCCTGATCGCCGTGATGATGATTCCTTCGGCGTCCTGGGCGACCGAAACCCTCGGTTACCCGACCAGTTCAACCTTCCCGGCGGGCGGCCCCGCCGAACAGGGTCAGGGTGGCCCGGGCGGCGGCGCGGGCGGTGGACGACCCGGTGGCATCAATGGTGGACCGGGTGGACCGGGTGGTATCGGTGGCACCGACGGCGCCCTGCCGGGAGGCGTGACCCCACCGGCAGGAATCACCCCGCCGGCCGGCATTGGTCCCCAGACAGGCTTCAGCCCCCCGACCGGAACCGTGGACGGAACCGGTACTGCCGCAGGTGACGGTGCTGCTGCGGGCACGACCAGGGGACCTGGCGGGGAAGCCGACCTGAGTGAAGCGATCGCCGCGGTCGAGGCGGGCGGCGGCGGCAACCTGGCCGTGTCGAGCCAGGCGAGCGCCGGATCGTCGATTCTCAGCCAGGCTGACGACAGTGAGATCGCGATCGTCGCGATCGGCGGTTTCTCCGGACGCGAAAGCGAAGTCACTGCTGAATGGCTGGCCGGAAGGGTCGAGCAGGGTGAGATCCGGTGGGTGATGGCCGGTGACACCGGTGGACCCGGAGGGTCACCGGCGGACGGACGGACAGGTTCGGAAACGGCGATGGATGCGGCCGCAGCGGTCTGCGTGCCGGCCGATGAAGTCGCTGATCTCTACGACTGCTCCGGACAGGCCGAAGCGCTCGCTACCTGGTCCGAATCTTGACCGGCGCCATGCAGTTCACCATGCCGCGCCAGGTCTGGGTTCCGCCTTCGCCATCGATGTTGGAGTTGCTCACGGTCAGCCACCAGATGCGCGGCGTGTATTTGCCGGTGATCGGGTGGTTCGGCGCCGATGATGAAATCAGCAGGTTGATGTAGCTGGTGAGCACCCCACCGGAAATGGCGACGGAACCGCCCGGGCATTTGATTCCGACATAGGTCCCCCGACCTTCGTCGGTCTCGATCGGTGTTGCTGAATCGGTGATCCGGGATTCAACGAAAACCCGTTTGACCTTGGCTTTCTTCTTCTTTTTGTTGCCTGAAGTGACCGCCTGGCTGAGGCCGGCACCATTGGAAGCGACCTGGGCATGGGTTGCCGGAACCGTTGCCGGCAGAATCGTTTCGTTCGGGGTTGCCTTGCGGTTGGTGCCATCACCGATCACCGGGGCGACTCCGACCGTGAGCCCGATGGTCAGTACCGCAGCAACCAGGCCGAGACGCTGGTAGCGCCGTCGGCCCATCCCCTGATCCCTCCTGCCAAGTCCATCCATCGGTTCATTCTTACATGCCCGGTGCCCGCGGTTAGAACTTAATGTGCAAACCGCAGGTCAGGGTGCTGACGATTCTTCCGGTGGCCTTACACTAGGAACTCGTGGGACATCCCGATTGCCCTCGTTGAAAGGATCACCCTTGACTTCAACAATTGGCTTCCTGCCGAACATAGGTCCGCTTGAGATAGCCATCGTCGTGGTTGTGGTGATCCTGGTTTTCGGTCCGAAGCGCCTTCCGGAAGTAGCGAAGTCAGTCGGGCAGGGATTCCGCAACTTCAAGGGTTCCGCGCTCGGTGAAGACGTAGAGAAAGAAAAGCTTGCGGAGTCCAACGCCAAGGTTTCCCGTAAAGAAGCCGAAGCTGCCCGTGCGAAAGCTGGCGGGAAAGACAAGCCGGAGAGCTGAACCCCGGTCCGGCAGCAGCCTGAGGATCTCACTTGGTACCACTGAATCTGCCTAACTTCCTCACCCTGCTGAGAATTCTCGCGGTGCCGGTCGTGGTTGTCGCGCTGCTTGATGGCACCCCGAACGGGGACACGCTGGCCGCAATCGTTTTCGCCCTGGCTGCCCTCACCGACGGGCTTGATGGTTACATCGCCCGTTCCCGCGATTCGATCACGAATTTCGGCAAGCTGATGGATCCGCTGGCCGACAAACTGCTGATCACCGCGGCGCTGGTTTCACTGGTCTCGCTGAACCGCCTGCCGGCCTGGGTCGCGATGGTGATCATTGCCCGTGAGTTCGCGATCACCGGTTTGCGTTCGGTGGCGGCTGAACGCGGGGTAATCATTGCCGCCAGCTGGATGGGCAAGGTGAAAACGGTGCTGCAGATCGGCGCGGTGTTCGCACTGATCACGTTCAACCCGGCCCCGGTATGGGTTGATGGACTCGTTTACGCCGCTGTGCTGGCCACCGTGGTCAGCGGCCTCGATTACTTCTTCGGTTTGCGCAAACGGATCGCCGAGAAGCGGCACGAAGAAACCAAAGTCGATCCAGGCGCCTCGACTAAGTAGCTTCGAGCCATTCCTTCATCGAGATGTGACGCAGCGAATGTGAGTCGCTCGCCATTTCGTCACGCAGGTCTTCCAGCAGCCCGAAACGTTCGGCGACCACGTTGTGGCGATGGATCGTCTCGAGGTTTTCCTGACGTGCCATAACGAACGCGTTCGATGGGAGTGACGAGTAGGAGTCGACTACCTGTCGCAGCATTTCGCGCACGCAGTCCTCGACGAACCGGGGCTGCGAATGCGCTTTTTCGACCACGTGGAGCTCGTCGGGCCGTTTCATCAGTTCGTAGATTTCGGAACTCATCGAGCTTTCAACCAGTTTCACCAGGTCCCGGGCGTCGATGTCGGTGGCCGATTCGTCGTCGGAACCGATGTAGAGCGTGCCGATGCCCCGCTGGTTGTGGGTCGCGATCGGAACGGCGGCGACGATTTCGAGGATCTGTTCTTCGCTGTAGCCGAGCTGTTCAAGGCGTTCGCGGGCGACTTCGGCAACCATTCCCTGGGCGCAGGGGCAGGCGGTCATGCCCTGGGCCTGAACCCCGGTCACCGTTCTGGTTGAGGTTTCCGAGGCGACCGCGGTACCGAGCAGGGTGTAGATCTGCTGGGTGTCGATTCGGGAAACGGGGGCCGGAACGGTTTCGGCGTATTTGGCTTTGACCGATACTTCGGCCCGGATTCCGTGCTGGCGTTCCCGCACCAGTTCGGCGATGCGGGCGGCGAGCTTTTCGGCCCGCATCGATTGCGAGGTGACGACTTCTTCGATCGCTTCGGCGACGTTTTCCTCGAATCGGGACATGTGAACGCCGGCCTGGTCCGGTCCGAGATCCACGTAACACTCGAGTTCGGCGTGGTAATGGCCGAACTCGCCGATGCTGAGAACTTTCTCGACGCCGGTCACTCCGACGCGCGAGAGGCTCACACGGGTGGCGGGTTGTGACGCCTGAACGTCGATTCCTTTGGGGGATGCCGCGATTTCTGAATTCACAGTTGTCTCGGATTCTGACGGAGGACTGCCCTGAAGGGTATCCCGACCGTTGTGCCGACGACAGGAATCCTCATGATTTCCAACCAGTTGACGGTTCCTCCCTATAATCGGCGACTGGACGGGGGCTTGGTCAGATCGTCCGATATCCAGACGAACTGGGGTTGAATTGGAACTGGAAAGCGAAGAACTGCGAGTTTTGATCGCAGCCGGCAAGAATCAGGGTTACCTGACGATTGAGGCCGTCGCCGCCGCTGTTTCCGATCTGGATGTGACTCCCCAGCAGGTCGAGGATCTCCACGCCCATCTTTTAGAGCAGGGCATCGAGGTAATCACCAAGGAAGACGCGACCAAACGCAACCCGGCCGAAGAAGCGGTCGCCAGCGCCCCGGTCGAAGAAGCGGTGGTGCCGGCGGCCCTGGCGATCGAAGCCGGTACTGAGACCAATCTCGATTCGCTCCGTCTTTACCTGCGGTCGATCGGCCAGGTTGAGCTTCTGAACGCCTCGCAGGAAGTTGCGTTGGCCAAACGCATCGAACGCGGGGACATGGATGCCAAGCGCCAGATGGTTGAAGCGAACCTCCGGCTTGTCGTTTCGATCGCGAAGAGTTATCTCGGCCGGGGACTCAGTTTTCTCGATCTGATCCAGGAGGGTTCGCTGGGTTTGATCCGGGCGGTGGAAAAGTTTGATTATCGCCGTGGATACAAGTTTTCGACCTATGCGACCTGGTGGATCCGTCAGGCGGTGACCCGTGCGGTGGCCGACAAATCGAGATCGATCCGGATTCCGGTGCACATGGTGGAGAAGCTGAACCGGGTTCATTTCGTGGAACGGCAACTGGTTCAGGATCTCGGCCGCGAACCGGAGGCGACCGAAATTGCCGAGGAGCTCGGCTGGACAGTTCAGGAAGTCCGGGATGTTCGACGGGTCGCGCAGACCCCGGTTTCCCTCGAGAAGCCGGTGGGCGATGGGGAAGAGACAGAACTGGTCGATCTGGTCAAGGATGAGAACGCGATGGAACCGTTCGACGAAGCTTCGCTGAACATGAGGAGCGAAGGGGTGCAGCGGGTGCTGGAAACCCTGTCGGAGCGTGAACGTCAGGTTCTGGTGATGCGTTACGGCCTGGGTGGCCTCAATCCGCGGACCCTCGAGGAGTGCGGCCAGGCTTTCGGGGTTACCCGTGAGCGGGTCCGGCAGATCGAGACCAGCACGCTGCGGAAGATCAAGAACCTGCCGGAAGCCCAGGGCCTGCGCGAAGTCAGTTAGCCGGTCGGGATAACCAGCCGGTGGTGACGGCTGATTTCGTTCGCTGTTGTTTCCGGAACCCCGGCTTTGGCCGCGAATTCCGGCCATGCTGACACCGCTTCGGTTACTTCTTCGAGGATGTCCCGGGCCAGGTTGCGCCGCAGGGAGGCTGTTGCCGCGCAGGCTTTCAGGTCGGCCAGGGTGAAGTTGTCGCGCTGGCCGTTGATGCTCATCTGGTGGGTTGAGGTCCATTGCCCTGACGGGTTGTAGGCGTAGGCCACGTCGTAGGCGGGGGACAGCCGCCACTGGCCGCGGCCGTCCATCAGGAAGGCGATGTTTTTTACGTGGTCATCCTGGTTTCTGGCGACGACGTTGAAAACCATCCTTCTGAACTGCTGCTCGAGGTCTTCGGCGGGGACGGCGAGACGTCGCCCTGTCTGAAGGGCCTGTTCGTATGAGTGGTGGGGGATGCCGAAATCGAGGTGGGCCAGGGCCGAGAGCGTCTGCATGTGGATTTTGCCGTTTTCGTCCCGGTCGAAACGGCGGGTCATGAAATGGCTGCGTCCGCCTTCTTCCATGATTCGGCACGGGTTCATGGTGACCCCCGCTGCCGCGGCCATCAGCGAGTAGGCGTATTCGATCAGCCCGTATCCCCTGGGGTCGGTGAGGTTTCCTTCCCGCGTGTCGGCAACCCCGTCGAACTTGATTAGCCAGTACTCGAACCCGGGGCCGGCCTCGACCTGGCCCGAGCGGACCTTTCCGGTCTTTTCGTTCCAGGCGATTACCGCTTTGGCCCTTGCGCCTCCGGCGGAGGTACCGATGCTGAGCAGGTCCTTTACCGCCTGGTCTTTCTCCATCGACGTTTCGAAGCCCTCCCTTTTGCGCAGGACGGAGGAAGCGAGATCGACCATCTGGGCGATCTCGATGTTGTGCCGTTTCGTTCCCCTGGGTCCGCGGGAGGGAAAGAACTCGAGTGCTCCCATGCCTCTGGTGCCGACGTAACAGAGCCGGTCCACCTGGTTGAAGCTTTCGGCTGATCGTCCGGTCCGGGCGAGCCAGGCATCGATCAGGGCGTTGCCGAAACGGTCGGGCAGGCTGTCGGCGAGCAGGCCGGGAAGGCCACCGAAGGGCTGGGGGAAGGAGTGGACCGATTCGGAGAGCGGCATCATGATTGGCGACAGGTCAAGGCCTGTGGCAACCCATTCGGGGTCGTACTGGAATGTCGTGATGCCTTCTTCGTGCAGGACGGCCCCGACCTCGCGGTCGCCGATGCGCACGCTGGCGATGCTCATGACGATCGTTTCCTGCGTTTGCCTTCGGTCTGGAGACGGTGGATTGGTGACGGCAGCGGCGCCGGTACGAGCAGGTCGAGGCGGTCGAGCAGTCCGAGCTGTCGCAGGATCCGGATGAAGTTGGCGAGGCTGGTCGGCTGCCCGGATTCGAGCCTTTCGACGGTGCGGGTCGATACGCCGGCGGCGAGGGCGAGGTCTTTCTGGCTCTGGTTCTGCTCGAGCCGGATGGCTTTGATGCGCCCGCCGATTTCGGCCAGGGTCGATTCGTCGCTGTCGAAGGTTGAGAACGGCATGGAAACACCGTATCGCATTATTGCGTCTTAGCTAAGGTTATCCGCCATTTATGACGGATAACCTTCAGAAAGTGCAGTAATCCGTCAAAACTGACGAATATCCGGGCATAGAAAAGCTGGACGCCACGGACTAAATATGGCGGAGGTAGGATTCGAACCTACGTAGGCTGAGCCAACCGGTTTACAGCCGGTCTCCTTTA
>JBAWHK010000179.1:0-11507 GCA_049593795.1 Solirubrobacterales bacterium | reverse complement strand
ACACCAAGCTCATTGTTGTATTCCCCGGGCTGGGGAACGGTCGGAACCGGTGGGTCGATCGCGGCGAGCCCAGCTTCGTTCCAGACCTGCGGCGGCCGGTTGAACCCGAAGTCCTCGGCCGTGTCGGTGAAGCTCTCTTCGCCGATCTTCATCGCCAGCGGAGCGAAAACGGAGTTGCATGAAGCAGCGAAAGACTGAACGAATGTGCCTCCGCAGACCTCATCGTGCGCATTGGCGATCTCGCGGCCGTCAGCGACCCCTGAGGTCGCGTATTCGAATTCTTCATCCATCGTGACCTGCTTGTCTTCAAGGCCGGCAGTGGCGGTCACGATCTTCATCGTTGACCCGGGTGGCCGCAGGATTGAATATGCCTGGCCGGCCAAAGCCCTGATCTGCCCGTTTCTGGCATCGAGCACGGCCACACCGCCCAGCCGTCCGGCCAGGTTGGACACTGATGCGTCCTGGAGGACCGGATCGATGGTTGTCTTCAATGGTTCCGCCGGCGCTGGTTCGCCGGTGCCGAGCTCTCGGCCTTCACCCTCAGCACCGCCATCGATCGGCTTGGCGAAAAGGGTTCCGCCTGGTTTTCCGGCGAGCCGCCCGTTGTAGGCGAGTTCGAGTCCGCTGATACCCACCGGTTCACCGGCATCGAAGCCCTGGGTCTCGGCTGTCAGGTCATCTTCGGGGGCCGAACCGATGGTTCCGGTGACATCGATCATCGCATCGCCCAGCGGGTATTCGCGGGCCAGGGACGGTCCTTTCGCCATCTCCTGGCCGTTGTTCGCCAGAATCGATGCGCGTCGCGGCAGCTTCGTGGTGCGGGTAAGGGTCTCGTCCAGCTCGAGTCCGGGGAAGAGCAGGTCGTTTCGGAACGCAATTCCGTCCGAACCGAAAGTGAACTCCATCGGCTGTTCGATCTGTCCGAAAGCGAGGGTAGTGGCAGTTACCGGAACCTGGGCGTTGATCTCGTCGCCCTGTGCTTCGCCGCCTTCCACCGATTCGAGCGTGGCCGTGCTTTCAGCGCTTTCGTAGCGTTCCTGGAAACGTTCCAGCGGGATCGCTTCCTGGGATTTGGTGCTGAGCAGACCATGCATTTTTTCGAAGTCGTGTTCGCCCCATGCAGACACGTAGTTCTCGGCCGCGGTGCGGTTGGGGTCGCCGGGGCAACCCTTGATCGCGCCAGCGACGAAAGCGACGAAAGCCACCGCAAGCAGGGGCAATGCCCGGGTCTTGAGACGCTGTTGCCTCTCGAGCCGTGTGGGAGGCCTGTTCATAGGCCACCAAAACTACCGTGGTTGCCGGTGGTTAGATTGGCCAGGTGACCGCAATCGACTGGGGCATAGCCGCTTTCACGTTTTTCCTCGCCCTGTGGGGGTTCCGACAGGGGCTGATCGTCGGTGCGCTCGGGCTCGGCGGACTGGCCGTAGGAGCCGTTCTCGGGTCCCGGCTCGCACCGGTAATCCTCGAAGGGGGATCGAACTCGGCATACGCCCCGATGATCGCCCTGATCGGGGCTATCCTGATCGGGTCGATGACCCTGGCGATGGCGGTCGCCGTCGGGGAAAGGATTCGCACTGCCGCGATCCGTCGAGGATCGTTCTGGCAGGTGATTGACGGAATCGGCGGCGCTTTGCTGATCGCCGCGGTTGCTCTCGGGGTGGTCTGGGTGCTCGGGGCGGTGGTTCTTTACACCCCCGGGGCGGAGAGTTTGCGAAAGGACGCGCAGAAATCAATCCTGCTGGGTGGGATCAACCGGCTGATGCCGCCCTCCGGACCGCTGATCCAGGCTCTCCACCGGATCGATCCGGTTCCGAAGATCGCCCGTTCGCCGGGAGAGATCGATGCCCCGGCCGCGGGAGGGGGCAGCACCGCCGAGGTTCGAACTGCCAGCACGTCGGTGGTCAAGGTCGCCGGTACCGCCTGTGGGGTGGGGGTGATGGGTTCCGGATGGGTGGTTTCGCCCGGTACGGTCGTTACCAACGCCCATGTGGTTGCCGGGCAGGCCGATACCCGGATCGAAACATTCGATGGTGATGTGGTCGATGCGACGACGGTTGCGTTCAACTCGAAGAACGACATCGCGATCCTGCGGGCCGATCTCGACGAAGCTCCACTGGCGATGCTGGCTTCGGTTGCCGATGGAACTTCCGGCGGGGTGATCGGATACCCGAACGACGGGCCGCTCAGCATCGCTGCTGCCCGGGCGGGAAACACCCAGAAGGTGCTCGGCGATGATGCTTACGGTGCCGGGCCGATACTGCGGCCGATGCTGACCCTGCGCGGCCTGGTCCAGCACGGAAATTCCGGTGGCCCGCTGGTCAATCAGGCCGGGCAGGTTCTTGGCACCGTTTTCGCTGCCACCACTGAAGGGCCACAGGGTGGCCTTGCCGTGCCAAACAAGGTTGTGAAACGCATAATTGATGCGGCCGATGGCGAGGTCGAAACCGGTCCCTGCGCCCGCTGATCGTTTCGTCCGACTGCTCTTCCCGGTCCGGCAATGCCAAAAGCGGGAAGGCGGACCGGCCGGTTTTGTAAGCTGGACAGACGGTGAATGGGACTACAGCCAACCTCGACCCTGCGGGGTCCCCGGCGGCGAACCAGCCTGCGCTGACGGAAGTCTGCCCGCATTTTCATGCGGCGATCGAACTCATCGGCAAACGCTGGAGCGGCGCGATCATCTGGGCACTGGTGGAAGGTCCGCTGCGCTACGCCGAGCTGAAACGGGCGATTCCCGGCCTTTCCGACCGTCTTCTTTCCCAACGCCTGAGAGAACTCGAAGAAGCCGGATTGATGGCCCGGGCCGTTGAAGACGGGATGCCGGCGAAAGTCACCTACCGGCTGACGGAAAAGGGCATCGCGCTCAAACCCGCGATCCTCGAACTTCGCCAATGGGCCTGCCACTGGCAGGACGAGCCGCTTCCCTGAGCCTGATGCCGGATAAAACCACCGCTCCGGCGCCAACACCGGTCGGTGAGTACGCAGCCGACCTGCGACGCGACCTCCAGGCGATGCCGAAGGCGACGATCACCGGGGAGCTGGCCGACGTCAGGCCGAGCCGGGTCCAGTACTACTTCCAGTTGCGTGACGAGCAGGGCGGGGTGCCATGCACCATGTGGAAGAACGAGTTCGAACGCCTTGGCCTGCCACCGGAAACGCTGAAGGACGGAGCCGCGATCGTCGCGACCGGGGCACCCGATTATTACCCGGGCGGGCGCAACGCTTCACCCGCTTTCAGTTTCAGGATCACTTCACTCAGGCCTGCGGGCGAAGGCGACCTCCTGGCGCGTCTGGCTGCCCTGCGACGCAAGTTCGATGCCGAGGGCCTGATGAAGCCGCAGAAGCTGCTCTCACGACCACAGTTGCCCAAGCGCATCGGAGTGATCACCGCCGAGGGCGGGGCGGCCCGGCAGGACCTGCTGGTCGGTCTCGAGCGGCGCGGATGGCAGGGGGAGATCGTCTGGGGCTTTGCCCCGGTGCAGGACCGCAAAGCGGCACCGTTGATCACCCGGGCACTGTCCGACATGGCTGCGCTCGGCGATGTCGACGCGATCGTCGTTTGTCGCGGGGGCGGCAGCCTGACCGACCTCTGGGCCTTCTGCGACGAGAATCTTTGCCGGACGGCCGCCATGCTGGCAATCCCGGTCATTTCCGCGGTCGGCCATGAACGTGACGTGACTTTGCTGGACGACGTCGCCGCGGTGCGATGTTCGACCCCGACCCATGCCGCCGAGGCTGCCGTCCCGCTGGACTGCAGGCGGGCGCGGTCGGATCTCCAGGTCAGCGGCCGGGCGCTCGCGAAGGCCGGCAGCGTGGCAGTGACCGAACGGGTGGGGCCCCTGGTCAGGCTGGCCGGTGGTCCGGCCCGGGCGATCCGCGAGCAGCGTGGCTCGCTCAACCAGAAAGCGCGGGAAGTGCGGGCATCGTCGGAGCGTGGTCTGGCCGGACGGCGCACCGACCTGATCAGCGGCACCGGCCGTCACCTGGCGACCAGTGCCACCCGTGTTTCGAGGACGGTTGAGCTGTCGAAAGAACGCAACGCCGGCTTTCCCGAACAGCTTTCGATCCGGATCCAGAGGCTTGTCGCGCGTGACCGGAATCATCTTGACCGGCATGCGGTTGCGCTCAGGGCACACGATCCCCAACGAACCCTGGAGCGTGGCTACGCCCGGGTAGAAGACACCGGGGCCGAACCGGTGGTGACCAGCATCGCCGCGAAGGAGGCCGGGGAAGTGAAAATCCATTTTGCCGACGGCGTGGTCAACGCCGGGGTGGACCGGCCGCCCCGGCAGGTCAGACGCCGGTCGAAATCACCAGATCCAACCGATGAGTTTCAGCAAACCAGTTTTGAGGGAGTGAATGAAGATGAGTGAAGAGCAGACTTACGAATCGGCGGTTGAGCGCCTTGATCAGATCATCAGCCGTCTTGATTCGAACGAAGCACAGCTGCGCGAAACACTCGACCTCTGCGCGGAAGCGAAAACCCTGATCGGTTTCTGTGCGGCCGAGCTTGCCGCGGTCGACGAAGGCCTCAAAGAACTAAAACTGGATGAGCTGGCCAGCTCGCTCGCTCCATCGCAGCCAACGACAATGCCTGAAGTCGAAGCGGTCCCTGACCCCGAACCGGTTCCCGAGCGGACCGACGACGTTCCTTTCTAGGCGATCCGGGAGGCGAGGGCCTCACAGGCCCAGCAGTCCCGGCACGGCTGGCTGATTGCTTCAGGGCCACCGAAGTAATGGCCTGAAGTGATGTCCTGCAGCGCTTTCTCCAGCTCAGCTTTCGCCGATTCCAGCTCCTGGGGCCCGAGGGTCTGGATCACGGGTTCGTCCGGACGGTCGAGGAAAACGAAAGCCGCTGCCACCTGGTCGATCTCTCGTGATCGGGCGACGGCCAGGGCGTAAAGGTTTCGCTGAAGGCGGTAGTCCGCCATCTTCGTTGCCGGCGACTTGTCGTCCAGACGATTGGTCTTGTAATCAAGGACCATCGGAACTTTTTCTTCGAGGATCACATCGGCGAAACCGCGAATGGTGATCCGCCCGATCCGCATCAGCAGCGGCACTTCGAACGCGGCTTTGCCGCTGGCAACCCGCCGACCCAGATCAGAATCGAGATAGCCACTGATCATTTCGACGGCTCGCGCCAGGTCCGTTTCAGGATCCGCACCACGTTCACGCAGGGCGTTGACAACGGATTCCTCCCGCAACGAAGGCCACCGGTTGTTGCCCATCGACTCGAAGACGTCGTGAACGGCTGAACCGAATGCGGTCGCACGGTCGCGCACCGTCAGCTTCTCTTCCGCCGGGTCCCCGGCCAGGTTCGGCTCGGGATCGTCGCTGCCGGGCTCCTCGAGCCGCAGGATCCTTTTCGCATAGAAACGGGCGGGGCACTCCTCGAACTCGTTGAGAGCCGTGAATGACAGCGGAACGTTGGGGACTGTGACTGTGTCCGGGCGGGAAAGCGGCGGCCGGCCACGGAGCGCCGGCCGTTCTTCTTCAAGCGACGCTTTCCCGGTCCGGAGGATCTCGGCCTGCTGTTCATCCGCGAGATTGCCGAGCACCTCGATCTGCGCATCGGGTTCTTCACCAGCGGGCACGAACCTGGGCAGCGGATCCGGTGCGGCCGGGTCAACGTCGAAGGCCGCGGTGAATCTCGTGATCATCGCGAGTGAGTCCGAGATACCAGCCGGCTGCTTCGCAGGCATGACTCCGCTGATGACCAGATGGTCTTCCGCCCGGGTCAAGGCGACATGGAACAGGCGAAGTTCCTCATCTTCGTTGCTGAGCTTCGCGGCAGCTTTGAGTGACTCCCAGTCATAAAGTTCGAGCTTCGCGCCGTCCGGACGGGCGAGGGAAAGGCCGATCGCAAAATCCATCGGGTCACCGTCGATCGGTGCTTTGCCGAGCCGCAGGGGGCCGTCGTGCCGGCTGACGTTGCTGCGTCCGCAATCCGGGACACAGGCCACTTTGAATTCGAGACCTTTGGCCGCATGGACGGTCATGATGCGGACTACGTCATTTTCTTCTTCCTGGGTTGCGGCCGATGCTTCTTTGTTCAGCCCGGCACTCAGTTCAACCCAGTCGAGAAATCCGCGGAGATCACGGCCTTCGGCCAACTCGTAGTTGTGGGCGAGCGACGCCACCCGGCGAATGTTCGCCATGCCGTTACGGGATCGGTCCCGGACCAGGTCTGCGAGGTCATAGCCGGTTTCGGCGACGGCTTCGTCAACCAGCACATCGAGCGGGGTCACCGCCATCTTTGCCCTGAGCCGGTTGATTGAAGCGACAAAAGTCGCCGTTCTCTTCCGGTCAGCATCAGGAACGGCCGCAATCCAGTCGGCAGAGGCACCTTCCGGCATATCACCACCGGCAACCGCTTCGAGGACTGGCCAGAGCGGCTGGTACGGGGGCGACGCCTGGCGGAGGATCCAGAGGGCGTCGGCGCTGAGGCCGCACGCCGGGGACGTCAGCGCGCC
Organism: Solirubrobacterales bacterium; assembly: GCA_049593795.1. GTDB lineage: Bacteria > Actinomycetota > Thermoleophilia > Solirubrobacterales > 70-9 > 67-14. The sequence goes on along the minus strand of JBAWHK010000179.1, from coordinate 5,037 downwards.
GAGCAGCATGTCGTCGTGGAGCGGGTTCGCGATCACTGAAAGGAGCGAGCGCACGTCTACCGCTTCGCGCAGGTTCCAGAATCCTTTGCCACCGGTCAGGTAGGGCGACAGGCCAACCGATTTGAGGGCGTTCACGTACAGGTCCGTCCGGGTTTTCGCCCGCAGGAGAATCGCGATTTCGCCCTGACGGGCAACTCCGCGGTCGACCAGGTCGCGCAGGTGGTGGGCGAGACGAAGCGCTTCGGCTTCATTGAAGTGATCGTCGTCCTTGCCCACCTCGGCATCAGCCGGGATGGCCGGGGCGAGCGCACCGAGATCGAGTGGCTTCCAGCCGTCGTGCCCGGTCAGGAGCGCGACAGCGGAACCTGTCGCTTCCGGATCTGACCGACCGGTGGTCAATACAGCGAACTCGTGCCGGTCGGCTACGTTCCCGTCACGCTTGGAACTGACCTGGCTGTCGAACCGCAAACCGATCTCGTTCACTGCGGCGACCACTTCCGGAAGCGACCGGAAGTTGTCGGTCAGGTGGTAGACGGTCACGTTCTCTTTCGAGCGACGGGAACGGAACAGTTCGACGTCGGCGTGGCGGAACCCGTAGATCGACTGCATTTCGTCACCGACAGTCATCAGCGTTGTTTCTTCACCACGCAGCGCCTCAACCAGGTCCAGCTGCAGCTGGTTCGTGTCCTGGAACTCATCGACCATGATTTCCCGGAACCGGTTGCGGTAGGCGTCGCGAATCCGATGGTGGTTTCTGAGCAGGTTGAGGGTCATCAGCTGCAGGTCTTCGTAGTCCAGGACCGACCGTTTTTCTTTCAGTCGGGTGAAGCGTTCGCCGAAAAGTTCGAGCAGGCGACCAAATGAACGGCGGACAAAGTCGCCTTCTTCATAGGCACCGAGGTCAGCAACTACCTGCTTGAGCTTTTCGCAGAACTCGTTCAGTTCTTCGCGCTTCGAATAGAAAAAGAGGCCGCTGATCTCGCTGCAGGTGATTTCTCCGGAACTCCGCGAAAGCAGTTCTTCGAGGTCTTCCGCTTTCGGTTTGTGCCGGCGGTCGATTTTCGGTTCGGCTGCTGTGGCAGCAATGTTTGCCCGAAGGTACGCAATACCGTCCGCCGGATACTCGGTGTCGGCGAAGTCCGGCAGGCGCGGCTGGTCGAACCCCCGGGAACGAAGTTCGTCGTAGGCAGACATGGTTGTTTCGCGGATCGTTGATTCCCGGTAGAGGCCGATCATCGACTCATGTCTGCCACCAGTGGTGTCCTCACGCTGGAACTCCGCGAGAGCCTGGGAGAAAGCTTCGTTGCGAATGGTTTCCGACATGACGTCGTCAACAACCGAAAAGCCGGGATCAACCCCCGCTTCGACCGGATACGCCTTGAGGATCCGGGTGCATATCGCGTGGAAGGTGCCAACCCAGGCAGTGCTCATCGAAAATGCCTGTGGGTTGCCTCCTCCGGTTTCTTCGAGGAGTCGGCGACGGGCTTGACGGACCTTTTCGCGTAGCTCTCCCGCGGCCTTGTCGGTGAAGGTGAAGGCCAGGATCTGGCTGGGTTCATACGGATCTTCCGGTTTGCTCAACAGCCGGATGTATCGCTCGACGGTGGTTGTTGTCTTGCCAGATCCGGCACCGGCCTCGACCAGAATGTCGAGCGCGTCGCTGTCGATCACCGCCTGCTGCTGGGTCGTCGGATTCATCCGAATCCCCCGGCCATGGTTTCCGAGGCGTCTCCGCTGGAGCGATCGGGAACCGCGGGATGGTCGAAGTGGTTGGGGCAGGTGGCGCTGTCGTGCTGGAGGATTCCCTTCATCAGCCTGATCGCCGCTTCGTCGGCAGCTTCGATTCCCTGCTCGATGAACTCGGCGAAGTCCTTGACTTTGTCAACGCTGGAAACGCCACGGTCGACCATCCATTTCTCGGCGTCACCGGAAAAGGCGCCGCGTGACGGTTCGCCGCCGAACCTGATCGGTACGTAGATGCCGGCGACCGTTTCCACCGTGGTGTTTTCGTCCGAAAGGATCTCCCGGACCGCGCGAAGATATAGCTGCACCTGGAACTTGCGTTCCTTGCGGGACTTTTTATGGGTCAGATTTGCGACGGCGCCGGATTTGTAGTCGATTACCACCGCTGTTCGCGGCGCTTCCGTCCCGGTGGCCGGGGACAGGTCGACCCGGTCAACTTTGCCTTTCAGTGACCAGTCGCCCATCGGGACTGCCGGGTACTGCGCTTTGCCGGTTCCGAATCCGAACTCAAGGTGTTCCGGCAGGTGCAGCGGGTCTTCCCATTTCGATTCCCGCAAGAGGTGGGCGGATACAAGCTGGGTTGCCCGGCTGCGGATTGCGGCGTGGCTGACGGTTTCGCTTCCAAGACCGATCCCGGGCTTCCGGGCGGCACGTTCCACCCGTTCGGGCACTTCCGCCAGCCATTGGTCGATGGTGGCAACCCGCGGGATTTCACCGGGGTGATCCCGGTATATGCCTTCAAGGGTGTCGTGAAGCAAGGTGCCGGTCGAGAGGTAGTCCGGGTCGGGGTCGAACGTCGCCGGGTTGAGTTGCTTTTCGATGAACCAGCGATAAGGGCAGCCGGCATAGGCTTCGATTTCGGTGGCGGAAAGGACGGTTCTTTCCCCGAGTGCGGCAAGGATCGGGGCCAGGGATATCGAGGCGATGCTGCGGGTTCGATCTTCAGCCGTGGCCGCGGCCTCGAGTCGCCCGACCAGGGAATCGGCCAGGGCTGATTCGAGGTCGGAATCCGCCACTGCCTCAACTGGTGCTTTCCGGTCTGCGGCGAGACTGCGGCCCAGTTCAACTTCACTGGGCGCGGCGCCGGGCTGGAAGGTGATCTCGCTTCCCGAGCGCCCTCCACGGGTCACTATCGGATTGTTCTTCGCATCTTTCGAGAACAGTTCCTCAACGCTTGCGATCAATGGTGAAGGGTGTTCCGCTTTGCCCGTTTCATCCGAGTTTCGGCACGACAGCCAGAGCCTTCTGGTGGGTACCGTGATGCTCGAATAGAAGAGATAACGCTGCTGTATTTCAGGGTCACGATGCTCGCTCATCAGCAGTGCTTTCCGATCCTTGACCGAAAGGAAAGGCCCGGCCCGGTCGGTGTCGACCAGTCCGGACTCCTGCAGCGATGCGTAGAACAGGTATTCCACGCGTTTGGCACGCAGGCTGTAGGGGCTTGCTATCCGCACGGTGTCGCTGGACGGCACCGCCCATACTTTCACCGCGGGGGAGCGGAGTGCATCCGTGATCATTTCGAGGCCGGTGCCGGTCTCCTCGAAGGCGGCGACCTCCCGGACTGCTTTCGCGATTGCCGTGCTCGCCTGCGTTTCTGTAATGACCGAGGCCGGAAGGTTCGAATCCGTTTCGTCTTCGAGCAGCGCCAGCGCGATTTCACTGGCTCCGTCCGCGATCTGCTCCGCGACCGGACGATCGAGGTCGAGTTCAGTGGTGAAGGCCTGCCAGAGCCGGGGGAGTTCACCGGTTTCCGCAAGCAGCGCTGCCGCTGCTCTCGCCGAAGAAATCTCTCTGCGGCGTACGTCTCTTTCCAACCGGTCGGTCTGTGCCCGTGGCGGACCCACCGGGCTGCGCAGGAAAGCAAGGAAGGCAGAGCTGGAATCGGCTGGGCCACCGGCCTCGATGAGGTTGAGCAGGGTTTCCCCGACCACGGTTGATCCGACCGGGGTTTCGGCTTCAAGCGTGACCGGGATGTCGAAACGTTCCAGCGTGTCGCGGATCATCCGGCCGGATTGGGCAGGCACCTCGGTTGCGATCGCGATCTGCCCGGCATCGACCCCGGAATCGAGAAGCTTCGCGATTTCCGCGCCGATGGCTTCTGCTTCGTTGCGCTGTCCGGTGGATTTGAGGAACGTAAGTACGTCGGATGCTTCGAGCGGTGCCAGGTCGCCCGTACCATTCCGCATGAAGCGTCTTTCGATTTCGACGAGCTGCGGGTCGTGCGGGGGAAGCTCGTCGTCGCGGCTGGTTGATTTCTCCACGATCTGGTCTTCGGGGCCAAGCTGCTTGAGGTCCGACACCAGACGGTCAGTCAGGGCAAGGGCCGGATTTCCCTCTTCGTGGGTGACGGCCACGATCACTTCGGTTCCGACCGTGAAGGCCAGCCGGCTGACCATTTCCAGCTGAAGGCGGGTCAGTTCGTCGAAACCGACGATCATGACGGGACGCTTGCCCCACAGGACGGCAGCCCGGTCGAGTGCGCGCCGGGCCTCGGCCGGGGCGTCCGTCAGTCCCTCACGCTGAACGAGTATTTCGATGTAGCGGCGATACACGGAAGTCAGGTTCCGGAGGTAACCCAGGTCCGCACTTTCGATTCTTTCGGCGAGCGTCTCAACATCGACGAGCTCGGTCCGGAAGTCATCGACCAGCTGCAGAACTGAGTCGACCAGTCCGGGTTGGTCGGGCAACCGGCCGGCGACCGTTCGCCATTCGCTTGTGATCGCCTCGCGCATGAAATGGATGCGCTGCAGTTCGGTGGCGAGCCGGGGGCGGGATCCTTGATCCATCTCGAGGATCTCGCCGAACAGGTCCTTGAAGTGAACTATTTGCCCGCCGAGCAGGGCGCCGGTGTCGGCGGTGAGTCTTCTTTCCCATCCGAATATGTCATCGACTCCCGGCACCACAAGAATCGGCCGCTCGGGAAGGAGTTCGAGGTATCGCTGTCGAACCTGTTCGGTTCGGCCGGAATTTGGCGGGCCTTTGATGATCGTCAGCGGCATCGGGTCAGAGTAGCGTCGGCATCGGCGGGCTGAATCTGACGCAAACGCTTTGGCGATCCGCAAAATGCGGCTTTAACGAGGCACTTTTTACGTCCTGTGGCGTCTCTATCTTCACGAGTGACCTTATCCCCACCTGAAGGACGGTCTTGCCCATGTCATTCTGCTTCGTCGATCCAGCTGATGCGATTCATGTCATTGCCGATTCCGTCGGTCGTGAAGCACGTCGCCAGCTCCTTGGTGAAGCTCTGCGTGCATGGGTTGACGAGATCCCGGAAGAGGAACTCGAAGCGCAGTA
>JBAWHK010000178.1:0-5400 GCA_049593795.1 Solirubrobacterales bacterium | reverse complement strand
ACGCGAAGGCGATCGTCGCGGACATAGTGTCCGAACTCGGCACCCTGTAGAGCCCGAGTAGACCCGCCCAGCGAGCGGTACCGCGGGTCGGGGGCCTGCCCCCGACGGCGTTCTGGTTCTCTTTTTTGCGCCATCTCCGAAGTTTCGGGACCAGAACGTTTCGGGTCGCTACTCCGTCGTTCGGCCCGATGCTCCGAACCCCCGATGCTCCGGGTCGACTTTGCCGCCCTTGTGCCGGCGAAACCGACCCGGATGGTTGTGGCGGCTTGGATCGCGGTGTTTCGGGTCGGTTTCACCGCGCGTCCGAGGGCAAAGTCGACCCGGTACTTTGGTGGGGTGAGCTGCCCCCCGTTTGACTCCAGCCAGGTGATCCTTGGTGACAACCTGGTTGAGTTGCCGAAGCTGCCGGACGGCTCATTCCAGATGATCTACATCGACCCTCCCTTCAATACGGGTCGGGCCCAGTCAAAGAAGACGATCAGGACCGTTGCCGATGCGGAAGGCGACCGGACCGGCTTCGAAGGCCGCCGTTACCGCACCGAGCTACTTCAGAGCTCCTCGTACAGGGACAGCTTCGATGACTTCCTCGGCTTCCTGGCCCCGCGGCTCGAAGAGGCACACCGGCTGCTGAACGACACCGGCACCCTCTACTTCCACATCGACTATCGCGAAGCCCACTACTGCAAGCTGCTGCTGGACGAGATCTTCGGTCGCGAGGGTTTCATCAACGAAATCATCTGGGCCTACGATTACGGTGCCCGGTCGAAGAAACGCTGGCCGGCGAAGCACGACACGATCCTCGTTTACGTCAAGGATCCGACCGGCTACTACTTCGATTCAGAAGGGGTGGACCGTGAGCCCTACATGGCCCCTGGCCTGGTCACCGCCGAAAAAGCGGCCCGCGGGAAACTGCCGACCGATGTCTGGTGGCACACGATCGTGCCGACCAACGGATCGGAAAAGACCGGCTACCCGAGCCAGAAGCCGGAAGGCATCATCCGCCGCATGGTCGAAGCATCGACCCGGCCGGGGGACTGGTGCCTTGACTTCTTCTGCGGCAGCGGGACCCTGGGTGCGGTGGCCGCGAAACTCGAACGAAACTACGTCCTGATCGATTCCAACCCGGAGGCAATCGAGATCGCCACCGGTCGGCTCAGCTGAGAATCAGTCCTTTTCGTATTCGCGCCGGGTGTTGTGCCGGTGGCGCCTCAGGATCGGAGCGGTGTAGCCGATCACGGCACCAACCACGGCGGCTCCGAGCAGCAGCAGGATCAGCGGCGCGGTAGTCGACAGGAAAAGCAGGTTGAACTCGACCTTCTGCGCATTCTGGGCGATGACGATCAGGAGGGCGACCACCGCAACGCCGAGCGCCCAGCGTTTCCACTGGATGCCTTCATTCTGGGCGGCTTTGGCGGCTTCGGCATAGTTGTGCCGTGGTTTGGTCGGGTCAGTCACAGGACGACTCTATAACGGCCATATGACGTGACGGAATCGTTGGGTTCGTATCGCCACAGGTGATCAATTCCCGCCTAGCTTCAACCCATGGAAATCGAGGATCGCATCCGATCCGCTTCCGGGCAGTCAACCGTCGAATGGATCGGGCTGGTCGTGCTGGTGGCGGGACTGATGACCGCCGCGGCGCTGGCCGGAGTAAAAGTTCCCGGGGTCGCCCTGTACCACTCGGTTTCCCGCCAGCTTCTCTGCGCCGTGTCACTTTCCAGCACTTGTGACCGGCAGGGTTCGCTGGATGCCGCCTACGGTGGCAGCGCAGCGCGCCTGGTCAGGGATCACACGCCGGAACTGCTCTATGGCCGGGACATGCTCGGCCTGCCGGTCGACTTTCGCACCTGCCGGTCGGCCTACTGCGCCGAAGGTCCGGGCGAAGGCATGGTTACTGAATCTGAAGCGGGTGAAACGGTGACTCTCTTCACCCGGGTCGTCGACTGTCGTGACGAATCGGAGCGGGCGGCAGCCGGGGCCAGATGTGAAGGTGAGTTCGAAGGCAGCATCTGGATCCAGTACTGGGCCTACTACCCGGAAAGCGCTTCGCTCCGTGGAGCCCCGGTGCTCGAAGGCGAGGGTTACCACCGGCATGACTGGGAGTCGGTGCAGGTTCGAATCGAAGCCGACGGGACCGTGAGCCAGCGGGCTTCGTCACATGCGGGCCACAACCACTCCCGTTCCGCCGCCAACTGGGGGTCCGACCTGGGCTGGGCGTTCCTCACCGATCTGGCGGAGACCGCCGGGGCGCGTGAACCCGGCGGCTGGGGGCAAAGGACCGGCCAGTATCTGATCGCCGGTGGAAGTCACGCCGGCAACGTCGCCGACAGCCGCAGCCCCGATACCTACCCGAGCCATACCCCGGCAGGCCGGATCCGGCTGGTTCCCCTGGAGACGGTCCGGCGGGATGCGCTTTCCCGGTCGGCGCGTTTCGACCCGATAACTCCGCCCTGGCGAAAGCAGCTGTGGCTCGACCCGCAGGCCGAGGGCACAGGCTGAAAGCCGACGCCCCTGGTCAGGGAGCCAGGGCTTTGATCATTGCCGCCATGTTGTCCGGCAGGGTGATCGGGGTGACGATCGGCAGGGTGATGCCGCCATCCACGTATTCATCGAGACGGGCCCGGATCTGCTCGGGCGACCCCAGCAGGAAAGTGTCTTCGATCAGTTCCCAGGGCGCGGCTGCCGCGGCCCCCGGACGATCCTTGCTTGCCCAGGCTTCACACATCGCCTCGATCTCGGCGCCATACCCGAGCCAGCGAAAGAAATTCGCGTAGACCGGAACGGTCACGTAAGAAGAAAACATGAACCGGGCGAGCGGCTCGACCTGCTCACGTTCACCCGGAATGCAGAAAAACCGGCAGAGCAACTCGAAATCGGGATCAGCTCCTTCGAGCTGGGCGGTGACCTGGGGCAGGCCGCCGAGCGGCAGGAAGTTACTGAATGCTCCGTCGGCCTTCTCGACGGCCAGGCGCAGCATCTTGCCACGCAGCGCGGCCAGCACGATCGGAGTCGGATGGGTCGGTGCGGTTTCCATCTTGAAGCCGGTCCCGGTGCGTTCCCCGGCCAGGGCAACCCGCAGGAAATCAAGGGTCTTCTCGACTTTGCTCAGCGGTTTCTCGAAAGGAATCTCGTTCCAGCCGGCAACCATTCGGTCGGACGAGGCCCCGATGCCGAGGACGAACCGCCCGTTCGAAGCATCGGTGAGAGCCGCGGCCTGCTGGGCAAGCAGGGCCGGTCCCCGCTGGAACACCCCGACGATCCCGGTTCCCAGGCGGACCTTGTCGGTCCAGGCGGCACTGAGCGCCAATGGAGTGAATCCGTCAGGACCTCCCGTTTCCCCGGTCCAGAGGTCGGTGTAACCCTCGGCTTCCGCCAGCTCCACAAACGGCTTGTGGTCAGCCAGCGTAGTCCCGGGCAGCGGCAGTGTCAGTCCCCATCTCTTGGCAGTCACCCCCGAAGCCTATCCCCGTTATAGCCTGCACGCATGAGTGTGATCTCGCAGGATGTCCGTTCCGGTACAAAGCCCGACCGCAACCTTGCTCTCGAGCTGGTTCGTGTCACCGAGTCGGCGGCACTGGCCGCATCCCGGTGGATCGGGAGGGGCGACAAGCTGGCGGCTGATGGAGCGGCCGTCGATGCGATGCGCCTGTTGCTGGATACGGTGCCGATGGACGGCATCGTGGTGATCGGCGAAGGTGAGAAGGACGAAGCTCCGATGCTGTACAACGGCGAGAACATCGGGGATGGCAGCCCGCCAGTCGTCGACATCGCGGTTGATCCGCTCGAAGGCACGACGCTCACGGCGCGTGGATTCGGCGGTGCCCTGGCAGTAATCGCCCTTTCCGAGCGCGGTTCGATGTTTGATCCCGGACCCTGTGTGTACATGGAAAAGATGGCGGCGGCGTCCGAATTCAAGGACCTTTTGACTTTCGACGAGCCGATCGGTGAAGTGATTCGCAAGATCGGCGAGCGCAAAGGCGGTGGCGCCGAAGATGTCACCCTGACCATTCTTGACCGGCCCCGCCATGACGAAGTCGTCAAAGAAGTCCGCGAGTCCGGGGCGACCATTCGTTTCATCACCGATGGTGATGTCCAGGCAGCCCTGCTCGCGGTCTCCGAAGACACCGGAATTGATCTGCTCTGGGGCATCGGCGGCACCCCTGAAGGTGTGCTCGCGGCAGCCGCGATCAAGTGTCTCGGCGGCGAAATCATCGGCAAGCTCTGGCCACGCAATGACGAAGAGCGCCAGGCTGCGATCGACGCCGGCTATGACCTTGACCGGGTACTCACTTCGCAGGACCTGGTTGATGGTGACGATGTCTTTTTCGCCGCTACCGGTGTGACCGACGGAGATCTGCTTGACGGCGTTCGCCGCAGCAAGGGTTACGCGACCACTGAATCGCTGGTTATGCGCTCGCGGTCCGGCACCGTGCGCAAGGTCGGTGCCCGTCACGATCGCGCGAAGCTGCGTGAAGTCACCGGTGGTCGCTACGGCTGAGCGGGTCCTTGTAGCCGGTGCCACCGGCTATATCGGCCACAAACTGGCCGTGCGTCTGGCGGCGGCCGGAGCCAGTGTGCGATGCCTGGCCCGGTCCCCGGAGAAAGCGCGCGATCTCGAAGATGCGGGATGCGAAATCGTCAAAGCTGACGTGCTCGACCCGGATTCGCTGAAACCGGCGATGGACGGCATCACCGTCGCCTATTACCTCGTGCATTCGATGGGCCGCGGCGCCACCGAGGATTTCCAGGAAACTGACCGGCGGGCCGCGACCAACTTCGCCGAAGCGGCAAAAGAGGCCGGGGTGGAACGCATCATCTACCTGGGCGGGCTCGGTGAAGGCAAGTCGAAGCACCTGCAGTCACGGCAGGAAACTGCTGAAGAATTGAAATCCACGGGACTGCCGATGACCTACCTGCGGGCTGCCGTTGTGCTCGGAGGAGGCAGTGAGTCTTTCCGTACCGTCTATTACCTGGTCAAGCGACTTCCGTTCATGGTGACCCCACGCTGGACCACCACGAAGACCCAGCCGATCGCGGCTGATGACGTGGTGTCCTACCTCGAAGCATCCCGCGGTCTCGACGTCGAAGGCGACGTCACGATCGAACTTGGTGGCCCCGACGTGACCACCTACGGCGACATGATGGACCAGATGGCGGAGGCGATGCAACACCGGGCCCCGGTCCGGGTTGGCGTTCCCTTCCTGACCCCGGGGCTCTCTTCGCTCTGGATCGGGCTTGTCACCCCGGTCGATACCGGTGTTGCCCGGCCGCTGGTCGAAGGCCTGTCGACCGAAACTGTGGTTTCTGATCCTTCCGGCATGAAACTTTTCGACATCGAACCAGCCGGGATCAGCGAAGCCATGAAAGTCGCCGTCGACGAGATGGAAGCGAGCCTTTAAG
>JBAWHK010000177.1:0-2697 GCA_049593795.1 Solirubrobacterales bacterium | reverse complement strand
CCGGATTGAAAGGTCGGTGTCTTCCTGGTAGAGGAAGAACTCTTCCGGGAAACCGCCGAGCCGTCGCCAGGTTTCCAGGGGCATCGCAAGGCAGGCGCCTGACGCGGTCGGGACTTCCCGGTCGGGTCCAGCCTCTCCCGCAGGTTCGCCATGACCGCCAGCCCAGGAGATCCCGGTGAAATGAACCGGGTTGCCGGCCGAGTTGATGTAAAGGCGATCGTTCTCCCGGTACAAAACCAGACCCATCCAGGCAGCCCAGCCGGGATGGGTTTTCAACGGCCTCCGAATCGCGAGGCCGAATCCAGGTTCGGGCCGGGCGTCAGGATTGAGGACCAGCAGCAGGTCCCCGCCGGCGAGTTCGGCGCCCCGGTTCACCGCCGCGGCAAAACCCAGGTTGGCTCCCATCGTTTCGATCCGGGCATCGGGCAGGTGTTCGGAGACGACGCCCGCAAGTTCGTCGGTTGAACCGTTGTCGACCACGATCACTTCGTCGTCACCTTCGAGTTCAGCCCTGAGCGCGGGCAGGGTCCGCCCCAGTTCCGCGGCCGAGTTGTAAGCGACGATGACAACGGTGAGCGTGGCTTTCAAAGCGGACGACGGGGATCGAACCCGCGACCTCGAGCTTGGGAAGCTCGCGCTCTACCAACTGAGCTACGTCCGCACAGGCGCATTGTGCCTCAAACCAATCCGAAGACGGGCGGAGGTGCGCTTTCTTCATACTCTGGGATGCCTTGAATCTGCGCACATCAATAGTTGCCGTGGCCGTGGTCGCCCTGCTCGCCTTCCTGACCTGGGGCCTGATCGCCAAGGGGGACAGTTCCCTGGCCGTCGGCGAACCGGTTCCGGTGGCCACCCTGCCGACCCTGCCCGAAGGCGGGGAAGCATCCCTTGCCGACTTCAGGGGCGACTGGGTCCTGCTCAATGTCTGGGCGTCCTGGTGTGTGCCCTGCCGGGATGAATCGCCGGCATTGGACGAATTCGAGAGGGAGAACCGCGACCGGATCAAGCTGCTGGGGGTCGACACCAAGGACCTGAGTGAAGACGCACTCAAGTTCCTTGAGAAATACGGGATCTCCTACCCCCAGATTCGCGATGCGGCCGGCACTTACGCCGACGATCTGAAAACCACCGGGGTGCCTGAATCGTTCCTGATCGATCCGGATGGCAATCTGGTGGCCCGCTTCCCCGGTCCGTTCGAAGACGTCGAAGCGATCGAAAACTTCGCCGCGCCGGCCCTCGCCGGCACGACAAACAGCCCGGAACCGAACGGGTGAAGCGCTTCCTGACCCTGGTAGCGGTGTTTGCCCTGGCCTGGTCAGTGGTTCCGGTTGCTTCTGCCGAAACCGCGAGCCTGCCGCAACTGGAAGACGAAGTGATGTGCCCGGTGTGCGGCACCCTGCTCGGACTTTCCCGCGCCCCCGCTGCTGAAAGGCAGAGGGTTTTCATCCGAAAGATGATCAACGAGGGCGCAACCGAAGACGAAGTCAAGGATGCCCTGGTCGCCGAATACGGGCCGCAGGTGCTCGCCTTGCCGGATGACGACGGCATCAACGTCTACGCCTACATGGTCCCCCTTGTCGGCTTCGCCCTGGGAGCCCTCGGGGTTCTTTACGCCGGGATCCGCTGGCGACGCAACAAGAAGCAGGCCACTCCGGCTGCGGACGACCCCCCGCAAGGTGAATCGGATCGCCTCGATGAAGACATGGCCAAGTACGACCTGTAGGGCGCGGCCTTACATCCGGTCGGGTGCGGAAATTCCAAGCAGCGCCAGCGACGCCTTGATCGTCTTGCCGGTCACTTCACACAGGTTGAGGCGGGCGGCCTCGACCCCTTCGCCTTCGGCCCCGATCACCTGACAGTCCCGATAGAACGCGTGGTAAGCGGCGGCGGTCTGGCTCGCTTAAGTGCAGATCCGGTGCGGGGCCCGTTTCCCGGCAGCTTCGTGAACCTCGGCCGGGAACGCGATCAGCTTGGCGATCAGCGCCTTTTCGGCCGGATCGACCGGTGCCGAAGCCGCTTCCGCCCCGGTCCGGCCTCTGCCTTCATCGCTTGCTTTGCGCAGAATGCTCTGGATTCGGGCATGCGCGTACTGGACGTAATAGACCGGGTTGTCCGACGACTGCGAACGGGCAAGATCAAGATCGAGATCCATGGTGCTGTCATGGCTTCGCTGAACCAGGAAATACCTTGCGGCATCCGTACCGATGTCCTCCACCAGTTCGTCCAGGGTGACGATGTCACCGGCACGCTTCGACATCTTCGTTCGCTGGCCACCTTCCACCAGGTGGATCATCTGCATGATCTGGACCTCGAACTCGACCGGCCTCTCGAAGGACTGGACCGCCGCGGTCATCCGGGCGATGTAACCGTGATGGTCAGCCCCGAGCACATCAATCAGGCGTGAATATCCACGCTCGACCTTGTCGGCGTGATAGGCGACGTCAGCGCCGAAATAGGTCGGTTCACCCCCGGAGCGCACCAGCACCCGGTCCTTGTCGTCACCGAAATCCGTGGTCCTCAGCCAGGTGGCCCCATCATCCTCGAAAGTATGACCTGTGGATTCGAGACGATCGAGCCCACGCTCGACGAGGCCGTCTTCATAGAGCGACCTTTCCGAGAAGAACTCGTCCATTTTCACACCGAAACGAACCAGGGAATTACGGATGCTGTCAACCATCCACTCAACCCCGGTCAGGG
>JBAWHK010000176.1:0-6779 GCA_049593795.1 Solirubrobacterales bacterium | reverse complement strand
AAAGCATCTGCTCGGAACTCGTCGATCTGGTCAAAGCCGACCTCGGCTGAGTAACCAACTAGCCTTACGGGTCAGTCATGTGCGGAATCATCGGATACGTAGGCGAACGGCCCTGCGAAGAAATTCTTGTCGCCGGCCTCGAGAAACTCGAGTACCGGGGATACGACTCGTCGGGAGTAGCGATGCTCATTCCGGACGGGGTGGAGAAAGTGCGTGCGGTCGGCAACCTCGCCAACCTGCGCAAGGCACTGGCCGAGACCGAACTCGCCGGCCTGTCTGATTCACCAACGGCTGATGGTGCCTGGACCGGAATCGGCCACACTCGCTGGGCGACGCACGGCCGGGTGACTGAAGCCAACGCCCATCCGCATGACGACGAAACAGGCGCGGTCCAGATTGCCCTCAACGGGATTGTCGAGAACCACGCCGAACTGCGAACCGAACTCGAAGCTGAAGGCCGGGTGTTCAGTTCGGAGACCGACGCTGAAGTGGTGGCTCACCTGATCGCCAAACACTTCGACGGTGATCTGACTGATGCGGTCAGGGCCGCGTACCACGACCTTCGTGGCCACTACGCGTTCGTGGCCATGCACCTGGAGACACCTGGCGTGCTGGTGGGCGCCCGTAAGGAAGTGCCGCTGATCACCGGCATCGGCGAGAACGGCACCGAGAACTTCATTGCGTCGGCCATCCCGGCTTTCATGGCCCAGACCCGACGGGTAATGACGATCAAGAATGACGAGATCGTGACCGTGACCCGTTCCGGCGTTGAAGTGACCACGGCTGAAGGAGCGCCGGTTGAGCGGGAATCGGAAATCGTCGAATGGGACGAAGAACAGGCCGAGAAAGCCGGTTACGACACTTTCATGATGAAAGAGATCCATGAGCAGCCGGAAGCGATCTCCGAAACGATCCTCGACCGGATGCCACATGACGACGGGGTGGACCTGTCGGACGTCGGCCTCAGTGACGATTATCTGAAGAACGTCGAGCGCATAATCATCGTCGCCTGCGGCACCTCGTACCACGCCGGCCTGGTTGGCCGGTACGCGATCGGTGAGTGGGCGCGGGTACCGGTCGGCATGGACATCGCCTCCGAGTTCAGGTACAGCAACCCGGTGATCGGCAAAGGCGACCTGGTCATCGGCATCACCCAGTCGGGTGAGACAGCTGACACCCTGGCCGCGATGCGACTGGCCAAAGAGGCCGGCGCAACAGTTCTGGCAGTCACCAACATCATGGGCAGCCAGGCCACCCGTGACGCCGACGCGGTGCTCTACACCCGGGCCGGGCTCGAGATTGGTGTTGCCGCGACCAAAACCTTCGTTGCCCAGGTCGCTGCCATGTATCTGCTGGCCCTGCGGCTGGCCGAACTGCGCGGCACCCTGCCACCGGAACGAATCGTCGAACTGGTGGCCGACCTCACAGCCATCCCGAAGAAGATGGAAGAGACGATCGACAAGGTGTCCGCACAGGTGCTGGAAATATCGAAGCGCCACGCCGACCGGACCTTTTTCCTTTTCCTCGGACGCCACATCGGGCTGCCGGTCTGCCTCGAAGGCGCGCTCAAGCTCAAAGAGGTTTCTTACATCCCGTCCGATGCTTATGCGGCCGGCGAAATGAAACACGGACCGATCGCCCTTCTTGATGAGAACACCCCGGTGGTCTGCGTCGCGACGAACTCGCCGATTCTCGACAAGATGCTGTCCAACATCGAAGAGACCCGGGCCCGCGGTGCCCAGACGATCGCGGTCGCCACCGAAGGTTCGGACCGGGTCACGAAGGTCGCCGAAGAAACGATCCTGGTGCCGGAATCCGACTGGGTTACCCAGCCCCTGCTGGCGATCCTGCCGCTGCAGCTTCTGGCGTACCACGTGGCAAGGCTCAACGGCCTGAATGTGGATCAGCCCCGGAACCTGGCGAAGACCGTCACCGTCGAATAGGCATGTTCACGGCGTTCCCGCCGTTGAAGACCGGATCCGCAAGGTTTTGACAACCAGTGGCGGTAGCATGCCGTTCCATGCCCGATAATTTGAAGCGGTACACCATTCCGTCCGTTCTCCTGGCGGCAGTTGCCGCATTTGCCCTTTCCGCATGTGGGGGCAACAGCAGCGAAGATGCCGCGTCGGCTCTTGCCAAATACATGCCTGCCGACGCGCTTGTTTACGTCGAAGGCGCTGTGCGTCCCGACCAGGATGTTGCTGACAACGTCAATGACATCGCCACGAAACTGACTGGCACCTCGCTGAGTGAAACGCTCGACGAAGCGCTGGCCCAGCAGGGCGATGATTCCGGAATTACGTATGACGATGACGTCGAGCCCTGGCTTGGTGCCAATGCCGCGATGTTTGTGGGCGGCGAGGTTCTGTCGGCGGCTGATTCCGCGGCCTTGATCACACCGGCCAGTTACGACCCGACGGCTGTCGCCGACGTTGACGGTATGGGCGACGGAGACGTCGGACTGGTTGCGGAATCAACCGATGTCGACGCATCACAGTCCTTCATCGACAAGGCAGCGGGGGAGAACGACGCCAGCGAGGGTGAGTACGAAGGTTTCAGTTACAAGATCAGCCCTGAAGATTCGTCGGTGCTGGGCATCGTTGACGACAACGTGGTTTTTGCCACCTCTGAAGAAGTGTTCAAGTCAATGGTCGATGCTTCCAAGGGCGAAAATCTCGAAAGCACCGAAGCTTTCTCGGCAGTCTCCGGAGATGTTGCTGACGGCAGCCTGATGACCATGTTTGTCGCCAACGAACCGATTCTGTCAGCGGCCCAGGGAGGGACCGGTGGGTTTGACCTCTCATCCCTCTACAGCGCACTCGGCATGGATATGACCGACACCGGAACCATGGTGAGCATGGTTCCCGAAAGCGACCGGATTTCGATAGTCGGGACCAGCAATCTTGACGCCACCATTGAAAGTGGTGACCCCAGCGAGTTGATTGAGTCCTTTCCGGCCAACTCGATCTTCGCCACCGGTTCCGGTGATGTCGGAGAGAACCTGACCAAGATCATGGACGCGATCAATGAAGAAGGAATCGACGGGTTTCTCAAGCCTGGTGACCTGGAGAAGAACCTGAATCAGGTGAGCCAGGGTCTCGATGTCGCTGACATCATCGAATCCCTCCAGGATGTCGGTTTCTTTGTCAGTGGCGATTCGATCCAGAACCTGGGCGGTGCCCTGGTCGCGACGACCAGTGATCCCGGCCCGCTCAAAACCAGCCTTGGCCTGATTTCATCCCTCGCTGCGGCGTCCGGGGACGCGAAGATCGCGACCCTGAAGGGCGGCGTGACCGGGTTTTCCGTGCGCACCCCGGAGCTGCCGGGCCGTCCGGTTGTCGTGGCAATCCAGGATGACCGTCTCGTGGTCGGCATCGGCCTGCGGCCTTCGCTTCAGGCGCTCAGCGGCAACGGTGATTCGCTTGCCGGTTCGGACGCCTATAAAGCTGCCGCTGATTCGCTTGGCGGCGAGAACGTCGACATGTTCGGCGATCCCGGGGCGATTGCCGCTCTGCTCGACGGTGCCGGTAACGAACCGGCAGATCAAGCTGCCGAGATCATGAACAAGTTCGAATACGTGGTCAGTGGATCTGCTTCCGAGGACAATTCGTTCCAGTTCAACCTCGGACTTTCGGACTGATTCCGGCATGAACACCGCCGGGGTGGGGATGGACCTGATCGAGATCGCGCGTATCGAACGTGCTCTTGATCGGCGGCCCCGCCTGGCCGATCGGCTTTTCACCGAGGCCGAACAGGAATATGCAGCTTCGATGGGCCGTCCGGGCCGCCACCTGGCGGCCCGTTTCGCAGCCAAGGAAGCCGTGGTGAAAGCGCTGGCCCTCGGGCCGGGAACGGAGCTCCGGCAGATCGAGATACTGGCGGGAGCACCGCCGGGCGTACGGTTCCATGACGATGTTCGAAAGATCGCCGAGGAGCGTGGGGTTTCGGTCAGGGTGAGCTTGACCCACGAACGTGAAATGGCCGCAGCGGTTGCGATCGCGGAGGCCGTCTGATGGGCGGCTGGCTCGACCCGGTTTTCGACGCTGAAGGCATGGGAAATGCGGATCGCTGGGCGATCGACCAGGCCGAAATTCCATCACTTGAACTGATGGAAGCGGCCGGACGTGGCCTGGCGGAAAAGGCGGCCGGGATGGCCGCGGAAGCGGATGGCACCGGCGGTCCGGTGCGGGTTGTATGCGGCAAGGGCAATAACGGTGGTGATGGCCTGGTTGCCGCCCGCCACCTCGCTGAAGCCGGATACGAAACCGAGGTTCTTTTGCTCTGGCCGGCAGATCAGCTGAGTCCCGACAGCAAACACAACTACGAACGTCTCGCGGGCGTCGAAGTGATTGAAGGACCCGGTTCGATTGCGAGGCTGCCCGGGTCCGGGCTGATCATCGACGCCGTGCTCGGCACCGGTTTCCACGGAAAGCCGCAGTCACCGGTGGCCGAAACGATCGATGCGATCAATTCGGCCGGGTCTCCGGTGATCTGTTGCGACGTGCCGTCTGGCATCAATTCCAGCACCGGCGAAGCCGGGCTGGCGGTGAAAGGCGACCGCACAGTCACCTTCCATGACCTGAAGATCGGCCATCTGATCGCGCCCGGCAAGCATCTCTGTGGTCCGGTTGAAGTAATCGACATCGGTATCCCGGACGGCGCTCCGACCGGCGAAGCGGCCGGGCGGATAAACCCGGCGGTACTTGACCTGCTGCCGCGACGTGGCGCAACCTCGAACAAATTCACATCCGGGCGGGTGTCGGTGGTAGGCGGTTCGCGCGGCCTCACCGGAGCCGTCTGCCTGGCGGCCGACGCCGCGATCCGGGCGGGGGCGGGCTACGCGAGCGTCGCCGTGCCTTTCGATCTCGAGGCGATCTTCGAAGTGAAGCTCACCGAAGTCATGTCGATCGGTTGCGGAGACGTCGAAGGGCACCTTGGAGAAACGGCGGGCGAAGAGATCCTTGAACATTGCCGTGAGGCGGGCGCGGTTCTGCTTGGCTCCGGAATGGGCCGCCTGAAAGACACCGGGAAACTGGTTCAGACCCTGACCGGCCAGATCGAATCACCGTTGGTGCTGGACGCCGATGCCCTTGGCGGACTTGATGGCCGGCTCGATCTGGTCAAGGGACGTGGCGGCAGGACGATCCTTACTCCGCACGTGGGCGAAATGGGCCGCCTGCTCGACCAGACCGCCCCGATCGTCAACGCCCACCGGCTTGAGTCCGCACTCGACCTGGCCCGGAAAACGGACGCGATCGTGGTGCTCAAAGGCGACGATACGATCATCACCGACGGTGACCGCATCGCGATCAACGACCTGCCTGCGCCGTCGTTGGCGACAGCAGGGACCGGTGACGTTCTCGCCGGGGTGACTGCCGCTTTCCTGACCCGGGGGGTAGACCCGTTCGCGGCGGCCTGCGCAGCGGTTTATACGTGCACCAGGGCCGGTCGACTGGCGGCAACAAGAGTGGGCAGCGACGAAGGTGTGATCGCCTCTGACGTGATCGAAGCGTTGCCGCTCGCAATGAGAACCGCAGCCCCTGTCGACCGAGGCTTGGAATAATCTGAGGCAATGCCGACCGTAGCCGACATCATGGACCGTGAGCCCGCGACCGTTTCTCCGGATGACAAAGTCCAGAAGGTGATTGAGGTCCTCCAGACCCATGACCTGCCGGGTGTGCCGGTGGTTGACGAGGTCCGCAAAGTGGTTGGCATCATCACCGATTCCGATCTGGTGATCTCCGATGAGAACGCCGACTTTCACCTGCCGCATTTCGTCAACATCATGGGTGCCGACATTTTCTACGAGTCGACCAAGCACTTCGAGAAGCGCGTTCAGAAAGCATTCGCCACCAATGCTTCCGAGATGATGACCCCCGATCCGTACACGGTTTCGCCTGATGACTCGGCGGAAACCGCTGGCAGGCTGATCTCGGAGAAGAAGCACAATCGACTTCCCGTCGTCGACGACGAGGGCCGGCTGGTCGGCGTGGTTACGCGGGTCGACGTCCTGGCCGCCCTCACCGCGGGCTGATGTACCAGCGGGCCGAGGCCCGGATCGATCTTGATGCCCTGCGGCACAACTGCCGCACACTTCGAGGCCTGCTGGGCCCCGGGGTTCAGCTCTGCCCGGTACTGAAAGCTGACGGTTACGGGCATGGCGTCGCCCATGTGGCTGGCGCCGTGGTCGAAGCCGGGGCCGACCGGATCGCGTTCGCTACCGCGAGGGAAGCGATGCGGATCCGAAGCGTTGGCATCCAGGCACCACTGTTGATTCTCGGGGCACTGGCCCCGGCCGAACTTGACATGGCAATTTCAGCTGGAGCGGAAGTTTCAGCCTGGGATCCGGGATTCATTTCCGATGCCGGCTCCAGAGCGGCTGCCGCGAACCAGACAGTCGGGGTGCACGTGAAGTACGACACCGGGATGGGTCGCCTTGGTGTGGCCGATCCGGCGCAGGTGATGGAAATGGCCCGGGCGGTAGATACCCATCCCAACCTGGAGCTCAAAGCGGTCTGGACGCATTACGCAACGGCGGATGACCCTGACAGCGGGTTTCTGGGGGTTCAGCGGGGCCGCATGGCTGATCTGGCCGAATCTGTGCGGGCCCGATACCCGGGGGTGCTCATCCATGCCGCCAACAGTGCCGCCCTGGTCGCCGACCCGGCTTCCCACTTCGACATGGTCCGGCCCGGCGTCGCGATCTACGGCATGGACCCTTTCGGTGAAGACCCGGCTGCGCATGACCTGAAACCGGTGATGTCCGTTCATTCTTACGT
>JBAWHK010000175.1:0-15519 GCA_049593795.1 Solirubrobacterales bacterium | reverse complement strand
GCGCTTGACCTCGGGGTCGACCGCGAAGATGTGGTTGGTGCCCTCGACGCTTTCGTGGACGCCGGGGAGCGCCGGGTCGACCTCGCCGAAGTGAACGGGCGGACGTTCGTCAACAATGTTTCCCTCGGGCTCTATGCCGAAGCGGTCCAGAAAGACGAATACCGGGATGCAAAACTGAAAACGCTGCTCGAAACCCTCCCCGATTTCGTTGGCCCCGACGCCGAGGAGGCGAGCCTCACCTGGCGCAGCCCGAGCGGCCGCAAACACACCTCCGGGGCGGCGATTCTGGTTTCGAACAACCAGTACCGGCTCGGCAAGGCGGTGGGCTCAGGAACCCGGCCGAAAATCGACGATGGCCTGCTCGGCGTGATCGTGATCGCCGATCCCGTTTCTGCCCGGAACCGTCTCAGCCGTTTCCAGAAGCCCTGGCGGGACTGGTCAGCCCGAAAATTCGAGGTCGAATCCGAACAGCCCGTCGCGGCCGGGGTGGACGGTGAAGCCATGCAGCTCGAACCGCCGCTCGAGTTCCGGATCAGGCCCGGCGTCCTCCGGGTCCGAATCGCGCAGGCACACCCGGGGGCTTCTCCTTCCGCGGCGATCCCGGGCAGGTTCGATCGGGCGATCGTGGCCCTGCTGCGAATCGCAGCGGGCCGGCCTCCTGGCACTGATGAGTTTCCGGTTGCGAAAAGTCGGGGAAAGGACTGAGATGAAGTGGAAACAGACGATTCGGGATTTGAACCGCCTGGACCTGGCGGTATACACGGCTGTTGCGACCTCACCCACGCCAACGCTGGATCGTGGGCTGCGGAAGCTTTCGGATGCCGCGAACTATTCCCGGGTTTCTTTTGGTGCGGCCGCCGGGCTGGCTGTCCTGGCGGGGCCGGGTGGCCGTCGGGCTGCGCTCCACGGGGTGGCATCGATCGCCGTGACGTCAGGCATCCTGAACGCTTTCGTCAAGCCGGTCGCCCGCCGTCACCGTCCTGACCGACTGGCCGCCGAAGTTCCAGAGGCCCGTCATGTCCGCATGCCGAAGTCTCACTCTTTCCCTTCCGGACATTCAGCGGCGGCGTTCGCTTTCGCAGCGGGCGCGGGACATGTCCTGCCGTGGACCATCCCGCCGCTTGCCTTGATTGCGGCTGCCGTGGCCTACTCGCGGGTTCATACCGGGGTTCATTACCCGGGTGATGTCCTGATCGGTTCGCTGTCAGGGGTGATGCTCGGGGCCGCGACGAACTCGGTGCTCGACGGGATGAAACGGCTCGCCTAGAACCGCTGGCCGGAAGCGCTTCAGCGCGGTCCGTTGGTGTTGATGAAAAGCACGGGGCCTTCGCCGAAGGAACCTTTGGCGTCCATGGCGAGGAGTGCCGCCATCGCTTTTGCGGTGTAGACGGGATCCAGCGGAAGCTCTTCTGTCTCAATGGCGAGATCGGTGGCGGCTTCGCCTTCCGGGGTTCCGTGGCCGTAACCCTCCCCGAGCCAGTCCCGGACCAGGGTCAGCCGGCCTGCTTCGACCGCCGGGACATTCGGTGCTCCCCGGGAACCAAGCAGCCAGGCGCTGCGCTTCGCGAGGCGCACCATGGTTCGTTCGTCGAGACGAAGCTTGTCGTTGACGATCACCCCGACCACCTGTGTGCTCAGTCCGGTCAGCTGGAGGCCCAGCATCAGCCCCGCGACGGTGCCGCCGGTGCCGACCGGAACCACGATGTGGCTCGGTTCCGGCAGCTCACCTGATTCGACCTGGCCGGCGATCTCGAATGCGGCTTCGACGTATCCAAGTGCACCGAGGGGTGAGGAGCCGCCGGCGGGCAGGATGTAAGGCGGGCGGAACCCGTTGGCGTGCTGGATCAGCATTTTCGGCAGGGTGAGAGCAGTCCTCACCTTGCTGTGGGTGAAATGGAGCGTTGCGCCGGATCCCTGGAGCCGTTCGAGCTGTTCCCGGACATGTTCGTCGACGGGTTGGTCCAGAAGCGCGAGGGCGGTTTTGAGGCCGAGGTCACGTCCGTAGAGAGCGGTGGCGAGGCCCCAGTTGGTGCCGAGCCCGCCGAAGGTGAGCACGGTTTCGCGTTGACGCCGGATCGCATCGGGCAGGATCCATTCGAGCTTGCGGACTTTGTTGCCGCCCCAGCCGCCATCCCCGAAAGCCCCGTCGTCTTTCAGCCAGAGGTCAGCCAGTCCGTTCTCAAGCCCGGGGAGGGGCCGAACCGGGGTCGGCCCGGAGCCGAGCGGTACATGGGGAAGTGTCTCCCGAAGTTCCGGGCTCCAGTCGTGCAGGCGGCTCACGCGGGGTCTTCACGCCGGAAGATGTCATCGGTGACCGAGGCGACCCGGTCGAGGAAGAGAATTCCGTCCAGGTGATCGATTTCGTGGAGCACGCAGCGGGCCTCGAAGCCGCTTACGGCGAAGGTCTCACCACGCGTTTCGACTGTCGCCTTTTTTGGCCTTCTTACGTTGGCAGTGAGGTCCGGCAGGCTGAGGCAGCCTTCCCGGCTCACTTTGCTGCCTTCGGACTGGCTGGTGACCGTTGGGTTGACCAGCCGGATCAGGCCGTGCGAATTGGAGCCGTGGGGGTGGCTGGAGATGTCAACGAGGGCGACCCGCAACGGAATGCCGATCTGCGGCGCGGCGATGCCGACGCAGCGGTCATGGGCGAGCATCGTGTCGAGCAGGTCGGTGAGGGCCTCCTCGGCTTCTTCCGGGGTGGCTTCACGGGCCCGTTCCTTGAGCATCGGATGCGGATAGGTGAGCACATCACGAACAGCCAAAGCTCAGACCCACAAATCCATAAAGGAAACCGGCCCACCAACCAGGACTGGCAATGAATTTGCGCATATAGATGTGAAAATCATTGCCAGTCCTCTGGGGTTCAGAGGGCTTCGGAATCCAGTGGCGACAGGTTCACTTCCACCTGCTTTTCCTGCGACAGGCTCCGCAGGTTCGATTCGAGTTCCGACGGGTCATCATCGATCGCCAGTTCCATCATCATCGTGTAGAGCGACGTTTCGCCATCGCCCGTACGCCTTGTCCGTAGGTCAGTGATGTTTACGCCTCTCGCGGCCAGCAGTTCCGCCACTTCGTGAACGATCCCCGGGCGGTCGGCGCCGTAAACGGTGAGCACGTGGCTGGGCCCCGCTCCCCGTTCCAGGGTGGTGACCGGACTGACAGAAATGCCACCGAGACCGAACTCTCGGCCGACCTCGTCGAGACGGAGGGAAAGCTCGTCGATCGACACCGTGTCATCGGGCACGGACACGATCAGCATCACCGCGAAATGGCCGTGAAGGATCGACATCTGCGAATCGTCGACGTTGCCACCGGCTTCCAGCAACGCCCCGGTGATGCCGGCCACGATGCCCGGCCGGTCACGACCGATCGCCGTAACCGCGAGGTTCAAAACTTGGAGCCGACCAGCTCGGTCGGGACGGTTCCGATCGCAAGCATGCCGGGGCCGGCATGAATGCCGAGCACTGCCGACATCTCGTCGAGGAAAGCACCTTCGCACTGGAACACTTCCCGGCAGTAGGCCGCCAGTTCATCGGCCTGTTCCTGCGGTCCGCTGTGCTGGACGGTCCAGGTGGTTTCGCCCCGCGCGGCCGTTTCCACGGCGATGTCCTTCAGCCGCTGGATCGCCCGACCCTGGGTCCGGACCTTGTCGACCGGTTTCACGGTTTCTTCAAGAGTGATGATCGGTTTGATCTTCAGGGCGCCACCGATCCAGGCCTGGGCGCTGCCGATACGTCCGCCCTTGCGCAGGTACTCGAGGGTGTCAACCATGATCCAGGTCTCGATCCCGTCGCGAGCCTTCTCTGTCGCCTGGACGATCTCCTCGACCGACTCGCCACGTTCAATCGCGTTGGCGGCAGCCAGGGATGTCAACGCCAGGCCGCCTGCGGTGGTGCGGGAATCGACCACCCGGATGCGTTCGCCACCTTTGCCTTCGGATTCGAGGTGCTCCGCTGCCTGAAGGGCGGCTTCATAAGTTCCGGAAATGCCGGACGAGATATGGAGCGAGATGATCTCCTTGCCCTCGGCCAGCAGAGGTTCGTAGACCTCCATGAAATCGCCGATCGATGGCTGCGACGTGGTGGCCATCTCGGGGCTGTCCAGCACCGCCTTGTAGAACGATGCGTAGTCGTCGATTTCGGTCTCGCGACGCTGCTCGCCGTTCAAAACGACGTAGAGGCTGACCATCTCGATCTGGAGCCGCTCGCGATCCTCTGCGGTCAGCGAAGCGGTCGAATCGGTGACCAACGCTATGGACGGGTCCGGAGACACGTCACGGTTCTATCAGACAAAAGGCAGTCGGGCGATCTTTGGTCCCTCCGCACCTTTAGGCTTCGCCGATGAGCAAGCCCGTTCTATACCGCTGTCCGACCCCGACGAACTCGCTCTGTTCCTGCGGCAGCACCGCCCGGGCCCTCAAAGCGCAAGGGGTGGATTTCGAATCACGCAAGGTTCCTTTCTCGAAAAAGAAACGTCCCGAGATCAGGGAATTGACCGGCCAGGCGAAGGTTCCGGTGCTGGTTCACGGGGAAGAAATCATCACTGATTCGAAGAGGATCAAGGAATACGTTGAGCGCACGTGGGGTACCCGCTAACCTTTAGTTATGGCCGAGACTCCTGAATCAGCAATCACCCTGACCGAAATCGCCGCCGAGAAGATCGCCGAACTGATCGGTGACACCACGGAAGGCGAAGAACAGGCCCTGCGCGTGGCCGTTCGCGGTGGAGGCTGCTCCGGGTTCCAATACGCCCTCGCTTTTGACGGCAAGACCGAAGATGACCATGTTTTCGAGGACCGTGGCGTGGCCGTGATCGTCGACAAGACCAGCATGCAGTTCGTTTTCGGCTCCGAAGTCGATTACGTCGAAGGTCTCACCGGCGCCGGTTTCCAGGTCAACAACCCGAACGTGGTTGCTGCCTGTGGTTGTGGCTCGTCCTTCCAGGTGAAGGACGAAGCTGAAGAATCAGTCCCGGCCTGACGCCGGGACTTAGATTCAGCTCAGGAGTTCTCGATCTTGAGCGGTGGGCTTTGGGCCGGAAGGTCCTGGGCTGATTCCGGGACTTCAGGAGTATCAGCCGCGATTTCCGGCTGTTCAACGCCAAGGGTTTTTGCGAGTTCGCCCGTCGCGAACATTTCTTCGACGATGTCGGCGCCGCCGAGCAGTTCGCCTTTGACGTAGAGCTGGGGGAAGGTCTCCCAGTCGGACAGTTCGGTTGTCACTTCACGCAGCGGCTGGAGGGCGGGCAGCACGTCGATCGCGCCATATTCAACCCCCATCTGGTCGAGAACCTGGACGGTTCGCATCGAGAAGCCGCAACGGGGGGCGGTTGGCGTGCCTTTCATGAAGAGCAGCACTGGGTTTTCGGAGATCAACTCCTGTACGCGGTCAGTCAGTTCCTGGTCAGCCATGTGATGGATGCTAGATCATCGCCGAGCCGGGCCCATCCTTCTGGCAATGAATTTGCCTATATAGATATGAAATTCATTGCCAGTGGAGTCTGGGGCGTGGGGCTGGCGTTTTGGTTTGGGTCACCAGTCGCTGCCGGCAACTCGGGTTGAAACCCTGGTTCTGGATTGCTGCTACTCGATGACCTGGATGGTCAACGCGTGGATCGTTCCGTCGTCGAAACGGCTTCTGACTGCCGCTTTGACCAGACGATGCTGGTTGATCCGGGTCAAACCCTCGAACTGAGGTGCCTTGACTTCGGCTCGCAGGTGGTCGCCGGTGCCGGTTTCGTCCAGCACAGCGGCGGTCGAGCCGGGCAATGCCGTCTCGATCATTTCCTTGAGTTCCATCAGGTCAGCTGCCATGGACCGAGCCTACCCGTCGTCGCCGGTGGCGTGCTCAAGCATTTCGTTGACCCGCACGAACTTGACCCTCGGACGGCCATGCGGCTCGCCGCGGCCGACTTCTTCCGCGTCGATCTTTTCCCAGCCGCTGAAGCTGACGTAATGGGCGCCACGCTCGGTGAGAAGGGTTTCGATGCTGTTCGGATCAGGGCTCGACGGATCAAGCACCCTGCCTGCGGCTACATCCTCCAGCAGGTGGGTGACCGTCTCGAGCGCGTCCTTCTTGTTGGTTCCGATCACCCCGGAAGGCCCGCGTTTGATCCAGCCGGCCGTGTAATGGCCGACCCGGTGGTCCCCGCCGTGCTCCTCGAGAACCCTGCCGTGCTGATTGAGGATGGTGCCACGCTTTTCATCGAACGGAACTCCATTCAGCGGAATGCCGGTGTAACCAACCGACCTCAGGACCAGATCGCAATCCAGTTCCTCCCGCTCGCCGGTGTCACGGGCACGCAGGTTGCCGTTGTCCTCGACCAGTTCGTTCTTGCCGATGACAATGCTTTCCACCCGGTCACCACCGCGGATTTCGACCGGGGAAGAAAGGAACCTCAAAACGATGCGCTTCGGCTTGCCTTCTGGTGTCCTGGCGGCAAATTCGCGGACGATGTCGACGTTGACCCGGGTGGTTTTGTCGACCTCGTCACCATCGATGTAAGCCTGGCTGACCGGATCCAGCTCGATCTCTGACGGATCGACGATCACATCCGCTTCTTCGAGATCGCCCAGCTCCTTGACTTCAGGGTTGGTGTAAGCAGCCTGGGCGGGCCCGCGACGGCCAAGCACGATGATCTCTTCGATCGAACTGGCGTCCAGCACCTCGATCGCGTGGTCGGCGATGTCGGTTTTGCGCAACTCGGCATCATCCAGGGCAAGCATGCGGGCAACATCCATGGCAACGTTGCCATTGCCGATTACGACAGCCCGCTTGGACTTGTCCAGATTGAAGTTACGGTCGGCATAGTCGGGATGGGCGTTGTACCAGCCGACAAACGCGGTCGCGGCATAACTGCCGGGAAGGTCTTCGCCGGGGATTCCTAGCTCACGATCGGCTTCGGCGCCAAAGGTGTACATGACGGCGTGGTAATGGTTCTCGAAATCGACGATGCCGAGGTCACGTCCCACTTCGACGTTGCCGAAGAAACGGAATCCCTCTTTGGCCGCGGTACGTTCGTAAACGCGGGTTACCGATTTGATCTTCGGATGGTCGGGGGCGACACCGCCACGAACCAGGCCGTAAGGGGTGGGCAGACGGTCGAAGAGGTCCACCTGGGCGTGGGTTGACTCGTCCTTGAGGATCTGGTCGGCCGCGTAAAAGCCCGAGGGGCCAGCGCCGATGATCGCTACACGAAGGGGGTTATCTGGACTGCCGGGCTGGCTCATTGACTGGTTCGGACTCACATTCGGTCTGAGGGGACAAAAGAGGGGACAGACAGGATAAGGAATCCCGACCTGCAGGGTCAGGCTTGATCTAAAATCAGGCGCCGGAGTCGATCAGCGGCCATCCGGCGGGCAGGCAGTCGGCGCGATTCAGGCGGGGGTTCCGACCTTCGCCCGATCGGCGATCGCAGCGATCTCGGCTGCGAACTGGGGCCAGAGTTCCATCGGCAGGTCGTGACCCATGCCTTCGTAAATACGGAGTTTCGCGCCGGGGATGGCCCGGGCGGTAGCGCGCCCGCCACGGGTGAAGACCAGGCGATCGGCAGATCCATGGATCACCAGAGCGGGCAGATCGAGTTTGCGCAGACGCCTGGTGCGGTTCGGCTGGCAGTTGATCGCGTGGAGCTGACGGGCCGCGCCGTCGCGATGGAGTCCCCTTTCGAAAGCGAGTACCCCCTGCGCATGGAGCCATTCGGGATCGGCCGGATAGGCGGGGGAGCCGATCGTGTCGGCAAGGCGCCGCATGTTCTCGAGGAATCCTTCGAGGTCTTCGGGGCCGACCTTCATCAACGCAACGAGTTCTTTCGCACCCGGAAGGGCGTCTTTGTAGGCGCCGGTGCGGGACATAATCGAGGTCAGGGAGAGGACCCGGTGCGGATGCTCGATCGCCATCGTCTGGACGATCATTCCGCCCATGGAAAAACCGGCGATGTGGGCAGATCCGATTCCCAGATGGTCAAGCACGCCGATGCCGTCGGCCGCCATGTCTGACATCGAGTAGGCCAGCTTGCGCGGAATTCCGAACATCATCGGCCCCAGCGCCGGCTTTCCGAACTGGTCGAGCACAGTTGAATGACCACAATCGCGGTTGTCCATGCGAATGACGCGATATCCGCTGGCGACCAGCATTTCGCAGAAATCGTTGTCCCAGTAGATCAGCTGGGTGCCGAGGCCGGGAACCAGGAGAATCGCGGGATCGTCCGGATCGCCCCGGTCATCGAAGGCGATTTCGACGTCGTTCCCGACCGGTGCCATCTGTTCCGGGGGCGATGCGAGGTTCATCCGGTGACTGAACTTATGGCGGTTCCGTCCAGGGCATCGAGGGCACGGGCCGTCGACATGGAGATGCAGGTGAAGATCGGTGTTTCCGATTCGGTGTATGAACTGGACTCGGTGTAGCGCAACTCCTGGACGAGGTCGAGGAACTGGAAAGGGTCGTCGCCTTCGAAGCCGACCACGAATTCCTGATCGTCGAGACCGTAGGAATATGTGGTGTTGACCGAAATATCCGGGTAGCTGCGGCCGATCGCGATGTGTCCTTTCATGATGCGGCCACGTTCCTCGAGGTCAAGTGCGTACCAGGAGCGCTTCTTGACCATCGGGTAGAGGAACAGATATTTGCGCTCGGAAACGCAGATCTCCGGGCGGGCGTTCTCTTCCGAATAAGGGGATGCCCGGGTGGTGCTCAGGTAGGAAAACGGGATTTCAGCCCATTTGGCAAGCCCGGACTGTCCCAGCACCACGTGCAAGGTGTGAAGGTCGTCGAGATTGGGGCTCTGGCTGAGGACGACGAAGTCAGTGTCGCCGCGAGTGCCTATCGTTGAGTAGGTGCGAAGCGACCGATCCTCTGCGAAGTCGTCGCAGGCCGCGAGAAACTCACGTTTGTCGGCCGCGCGCTCGGCAGGGTCGCGGCGGCGCCACGCGGGATCCATCTTGAAGAAGGTGAACTTGACGAAGGTACGTTCGGCCATTCTGGGATTCAAGATAGCGGTCTGCGCCTTCCTGCTCGTTTTTACCGGTGCGGCCGACGCCCGGGTGAACGCTGCCGCTGATCTGCCGTCGTCGCCGAAGGTGACGGTAGCGGTGGTACCTCAGGGCATCGGCCCGGCCCGGCTCGGGGCACTCGACGGTGCCGCTGTGGGGCTGCTGAACCCCGGGTTGGGTGACGTTTCGGCCGCCCAGACATGGCTCGACTCAAGCCAGGGCGCCCGAGCGTTTGACAGCACGTATGACACACCGTTGGACAAGTTGTCAATAAGCCCGGGATACGTCTTCGGATGGCGAATGGTCAACCTTCGTGCGGCCTCTGCCCGCACCCCGATAAAACCCGGGCTTCTCGCGACGAAACTGGCCGAATCGGGACTCGAAGCGACACACACCGCGGCGGCCGGCAAAGTGGCCCTGATGACCGCCGACCGGACCGGCCGGCTGACGCCCGCCCCGGCGGGCTGTCCCGGGACCACCTGCACGAAATCACTGACCGTGACCAGGGCAAGCCTCGCCGGGGCCGCCGCCCTGGCCCGAAATCGCGAACCCGATGACCTGCTGATCGTGATCGAGAGCCCGCCGGCCGAATCCGGGGACCAATTGTCGATTGCCATGGCCGGTCCCGGTTTCAACGGCATGCTGATCTCGGAAAGCACCCGGACCGACGGCTATGTGCTGACCACGGATCTCGCCCCGACGATCCTCGAATACCTCGGGCTGCGAATCCCGGCCGCGATGACCGGCCTGCCACTCACGTCGGGTGGCGAAGTGGACTATCGGGCGCTCAACGAACTCGAAGGCAGATACCAGCAGGTAGGCAAAAGGCGCGGAGCAGCGTTGGTCCTGCCACTCGTGATCTGGGGACTCCTCGCCGCGTTCACCGCCCTGGTGACCCGAGGTAGGTACGGACCGTTAGCTGTCAAAATGCTCGCCCTTTCCGCGGTGCTGCTTCCGGCAGCGCTGCTCCTGACCGCCGCATTCTCGCCTTCGCTGGCCACCGAACAGGTGGTTGCGACGGTTCTGCCGGTGGCGGTCGCCGCGCTTCTGCTTGGACTGCTGCCGGGGTACCGCTCCCTGGCGGTCGCCTGCCTGCTCACGGTTGGTCCCTATGCGATTGACCTGCTCGCCGGCTCGTCACTCACGCCGAAAGCAGTGGTCGGGCCGAATCCGGGACTGGGTGCGCGCTTTTACGGTATCGGAAACGAACTCGAATCGACCCTGATGATCCTGACCTCGGTCGGGGTCGGTGCCGCGCTCGCGTCCTGGGGATTGCGGCTGAGCCGTCGGGCCTCGGCGATCGCGTTCATCGCGGCCGGGTTGGCGGGCACGATCGTCTTCGCTTCCGGGCGATTCGGGGCCGATGTCGGAGCCGCGATCATCTTTCCGACCGCCGCGGTAGTTGCGGCGGCTTTCGTTCTGGGCCGGCCCCGCCTCGCCTGGCTGGCGGCCATTGTCGCCCTCGTCGCCCTGGCCCTCCTGGCCCTGTCCGATTCGCTTCTCGGCGGGGAATCCCACTACGTCAGATCACTTTTCGACGGCGGTTCCGGCGATTCGGCCGGGCAGGTTCTGCTGCACCGAATGAGCGAAACGCTGGCCAGTTTCACGAGGCTTTCAAGGCTGCCGATAACCCTCGCCGCTTTCGGCCTGATCGGCCTCGCCTGGGTTCACCGGGAACGCATCAGGAACTGGCTCGACCCGGCCCCGGCGATGAAAGCCGCAGTCATCGCGGCCGCGGTTGCATCTGCGGTCGGTGCCCTGAGCAACGATTCAGGGGCCCTTTTCATCCAGGTCGGAGTTTTGTTTCTCGGCTTGACAATTGGATTCTCTTGGGCGGAGCGGGACAAACCAGCCGAAATCTAGGCTATGCTGTGGGTTCGTGCGAATTGCCCTTGTATCCCCGTATTCATGGACCTTTCAGGGCGGCGTCAACCGGCACATCCAGTCACTGGCTGAAGAGTTCATCGCTCGAGGCCATTACGTACGTGTCATAGCGCCGTTCGATCCCCCGGATCGCCTGTCGAGAGTTCTGCACCGCGCTTCAGCCGATCGGCTCGATGCGCCGGACTACCTGATCCCGATTGGCCGCACGATCGGCATCGGATCCAACGGCTCGATTTCGAACATCCCGGTCTTCCCCGAAGCGATCCGGGCCACCCGTAGAGCCATCGATCAAGGCAATTTCGATGTGGTCCACCTCCATGAACCGATCACGCCGGTGAATGGCTGGGACATCGCGACCTTCAGTGACACTCCCGTTGTGGGCACCTTCCATGCTTACGCCACAAGGCCGATGCCTCACAAACTTGGCACATTCGCCGGTGCGCGCCGTGTGATGAACCGCCTTTCCGCCCGGATCGCGGTTTCCGAAGCTGCCGCCTGGACCGGCCACCGCTGGTACGGCGGTAACTACACGATCATCCCGAACGGGGTGAACGTCGAACTGGCCCCGGAAGGACCCAAGCCCGAGTCCGATCACCTGAAGGTGCTTTTCGTTGGCCGGCCGGAAGAACGCAAGGGACTGCCGGTACTGCTCCGGGCTTTCGATGCCCTGAAGGAAGAGGTGCCGACCAGGCTGGCGATCGTCGGGTCTGACCCGTCTGATGTCACCAGGACGCTCGCCCACCCGGAAATGGCTGATCACCTTGACCTGCATGGCAGGGTCAGTGGCCCGGAACTGTGGCGTCACCTCCACGAAGCCGACGTGCTTTGCGCACCGTCGCTCTCCGGCGAGAGTTTCGGCATGGTCCTGACCGAAGCATTCGCGGCCGGCACGCCGGTGATCGCATCCGGGATTGCCGGATACAGCGACGTCGTGACCGATGGCTATGACGGGATCCTGGTCCCGCCGGGTGATCCGCAAAGGCTCGCCGAAGAACTCCAGGCCGCCTACCTCGAACCCGACCGGATCCGTCGAATGGGAGAGAACGCTCGCGAAAGTTCGAAGCGTTACGCCTGGGATACGGTCGCCGACCAGGTCACCGGGGTGTACGAACGGGCGATCGAAGTCGAACAGCCGGAAACGACCCACGGCAAGATCAAGCGTCGCCTCGGAATCATTCCGAGCGATGGCCTGCCCCAGACTTCCCCGGCGAAAATTCCGTCGCTCGACCCGCCACTGGTGGCGGTCGCTGGCACCAAACGGCGGGCATTGCGCAAAGTCGCCCTCGGGTTCGCCGCGGTGCTCGGCCTCGGACTGGCTGGCCTGGCCGCCAACAAGATCGGGGTTGACCGGGTCGGCAACGCGATCGTGCGCTCCGACATCTCCTGGGTTCTGATTGCTCTGGCGTTGATGGCGAGTTCGATGTTCTTCCGGGCATACGCCTGGTACTTCATCGCCAAGGCAGCGATGCCGGGGACCGCTTTGCGGCGCCGGGATTTCGCGTCGGCGACGATGATCGGCGTCTTGATGTCGGCCACCCTGCCAGCCCGTCTGGGCGAACCGGCAAGGGCCCTGGCTCTCGCCCGACATACCGGCCGGGCCAAGGACAACGTGCCGGTGGTTGTGGGAACTCTCGTTTCGCAGACCCTGCTCAACCTTTTCGCGCTGCTGCTGCTCGGCCTGATAATCGTCGCGGCCACCCCGCTTTTCCACAACAGCACCAAGGCCCTGTTCACCTTCAGCATGGTGCCATTGCTGCTGCTGGCGGTAGTGGTCTTCCTGCCGTCGGTCCTGAAGAACAAAGGACGTGGGCGTCTGGCGAAGATCGGGTCCGCCGTACATTCCGCGCTGGTCCAGGTGCGCTCGGGCCTCGCTGTTTTCCGGAAGCCGCGAATCGGCATTCCCGCTGCCGTGCTCCAGACTTCTGCCTGGGCGATCCAGCTGGCTTCGTGCTGGGCCCTCATGTTCGCGCTCGGGCTTGACCACAAAGCCGGGCTGGCCGCTTCGGCCGCCGTGCTGTTCGCGGTCAACGTAACCGCGGTGATTCCGGCGACACCGTCCAACATCGGTGTTTTCCAGCTCGCCGTGATCAGCGTCCTGACTACCGGCTTCGGAATTTCCGCTTCGGATGCTTTCGCCTACGGCGTGATCCTGCAGGCTGTGGAAATCGCTACCGCCGTCGGGCTCGGCGTCCCGGCCCTGGTCCGGGAAGGACTTACCTGGAGCGACCTGCGGACCCAGGCGATCTCCACCGCACCGGTTGAACTTCAGTCACGCCCGCCACGTCGCGACGACCGTGAAGGTCTCGCCGACATGATCCGCTGAGCGGATCCTGCCGACCCTAGATCTGGTCGGCCAGCGAACGGGCATGCCGGGCGAGCCGGGGGATGCCCTCTTCCAGGCTGGCGAAGAACGGATCGTCGGTAGTGCCGGCAAGATGGCGTTTGCGGCTGCCTTCCAGAAGGATCGTCAGCTTCCAGATGGCGAGGCAGCGGTACCAGGAGAGATCATCAAGTGGCCTTCCGGACTTGACGGCGTAACCTTCGAGCAGACTGTCGATCGGGGGGAAGTTCGGGTTGCTGGTTGCCGATGAGATTCCGAGCAGGAGGCTGGCTGATTCTTCGTCACCGAGCCAGGTGGCGGCCAGATATCCGACGTCGGTCATCGGGTCACCGAGGGTGGCCATCTCCCAGTCGAGGATCGCGGCAACCTTGGGTCCGGGTGCCGGACTGAAGATCAGGTTGTCGAGTTTGTAGTCACCATGAACCACCGCCGGACGGCCGGAAGCGGGCAGGTGATCGGCAAGGATCCGGCCGGTGGAGATGATGTCTTCAACTTCACGGGTCTTGTTGTTCAGCCACTGGCTGCCCCACAGGTCGACCTGACGTTTCAGGTAACCATCGGGACGTCCGATCGTTGCCAGGGGCCCACTTTCGACCTCGGCCGCATGCAACTGGACCAGGGCGTCGATCATTCCTTCGGCGAGCAGTTCGCAGTCTTCGGGATTGTCCATCCCGGACGGAACTTCGCCGCGGATGACAACCCCGTCGATCCGGTCCATCACGTAGAAGGGGGCACCGATGTATGAGATGTCCTCGACTGCCTGGACCGTTCTCGGTACCGGCACGCCGGTTTCTCCGAGCGCCGACATGATGCGGAATTCCCGCAGCACATCATGGGCTTTCGCTGGCACTGGCGGGCGCGGCGGGCGCCGCAGCACCCAGCGTTCGTCACCACGGGCAATGAAGAATGTGATGTTCGAATGGCCTGCCCGGACCCTTTCGATTTCGATGTCGCCACTGCCCGGCAGTACATCCACGAGGGCTTCGCGGATCAGCAGTGGAGGCACCTCCAGAGCGGCGGCCTCGTCTCTCGTATCAACTATGTCGACGAGGGTCGTGGAGATGGAATCGTTGGACACAACCCCAGACTGACCAACCTGCGGAGGAATGTCCGAACGAACCCGCTGACCTTTTGGAGGCCTTTCCAAGAAGAGATTGTCGGCGGCGGAATTCCTTTCGATCCAGGGCCTTTGGAGTAATGGCCAATCATCGGGAATGGCCAGGCAACGCGCCGGGCGAGTGAGTAGGAATATCCGTATCGATGACCACGACCAAGTTTGTCTACGAGTTTGGGTCAGGGACGGAGAGCCCCCGAATCCTGGGAGGGAAGGGGGCAAGCCTTGCCCGTATGACCAATCTGGGCCTGCCGATACCCCCTGGGTTCGTGATCGGAACCGGTGCCTATAAAGCATGGGCCGAGGCCGATGAAACGATCCCGGACGGGCTCGCCGAGGAGATCGACTCCGGCATTGCCGAACTCGAGAACTCGATCGGCCGCCGACTGGGCGACATCGAAGATCCGTTACTGGTTTCGGTTCGTTCCGGAGCCCCCGTTTCGATGCCGGGAATGATGGACACCTTGCTCAACGTCGGCCTGAACGACGAAACGGTGGCAGTGATGGCCGATCGTCTTCCGGCTGAATTCGCCTGGGACATTTACGTGCGGCTGCTCGGCACCTACGCCGAGGTGGTCCGCGGGATCAACCTCAAGAAACTCGGGAAGACGATTGACTCCAGCGCTCCCGGCCCCGAACAGGCCGAAGCCTGGAAGGACCTGATCGCCTCGGAAGGAGATCCGTTCCCGCAATCAGCCCGCCAGCAGGTTGAAGACGGAGTGCTCGCCGTGTGGCGTTCCTGGGAATCACCACGGGCCAAACGGTACCGGCGTTTCTCCGGGATTTCCGATTCGCTCGGCACCGGCGTGACTGTTCAGGCAATGGTTTTCGGAAACCGCGACGACCGTTCCGGAACCGGCGTTGTTTTCACGCGTGATCCTGGCACCGGCACCCCTGGTGCCTACGGCGATTTCCTGCTCCAGGCGCAGGGAGAAGACGTCGTTGCCGGTTCGCACGATCCCGAACCGATCCAGGCTGCCGGCACGAAACTGCCGGAAGCATTTGCCAGGCTGGAAGAAGCGCTGCCGGTGCTCGAGGCCAGCTACCGGGACATGTGTGACATCGAATTCACGATCGAGAGCGACAAGCTCTGGATCCTGCAGGCCCGGGTCGGGCAGCGCAGCGGTGCTGCCGCGGTCCGGATCGGGGTCGATCTCGTGGACCAGGGTCTGATCGACATCGAAACCGTGC
>JBAWHK010000174.1:0-6312 GCA_049593795.1 Solirubrobacterales bacterium | reverse complement strand
GGGCTTGTCAACGCCGTGGATCGCTTTGATCCGTCCCATGGATCCGCTTTTGCGGCCTTCGCTTCCCCGACCATCAATGGTGAGCTGAAACGGTACTTCCGCGACCGGATCTGGCTGGTCCGGGTTCCCCGTGGGCTTCAGGAACGGATTCAGGCAGTGGAGAAAGCCAAGTCCGAGCTGAGCGCGGAACTTCATCGCGATCCGACTGTGATCGAGATCGCGGATCGCGCCGATCTCACTGAAACCGAGGTGGATGAAGCGATTCTCGCCAAGGCTGACCGCCATCCGATTTCGCTTGATGTGGCCAGCGATGACGAAGATCACGCTCCAGCGGTTTCGGTGGGTCGGGAGGATCCTGGCTACAGCCGTTTTGAGGACACCGATCAGATTCGCAGCGCCGTGGTCAACCTCGATGAGACTTCGAGGCTGGTCCTCAGGCTGCGATTCATCGAAGAGATGACCCAGAGCGAGATCGCTGATCGCATTGGCTTTTCACAAATGCACGTGTCTCGGCTTCTGCGCCGCAGCCTCGACGCCCTGACCGAAAAGGGCGACATTTCCGGAACCGCGGACTGAACTGACTGTTCAGTTGCCGAACCAGCGGGCCCTGCGGACCGGACCGAAAGAAGCCTTCTCTTCGGCCAGTTCCACCGACGGTGGGTTGAGCTCACCAGTCTTTTCGGAACCGGACAGAAAATCGATATCGACCCGGGCCACCTTGCCTTGACCGAACTCGACGTAACAGGAGCCTTTACCGTCGAACGGTGGCGACCCTTCACCACCGCGAATTTCTGCGATCAGGTTCTTCGCCACCACCTTGGCCGCGCCTTCGGCGAAAACGCCCGCCTTCGGCACTTCAGCCGACGACACGTCGCCCACCGCGTACACGCCGGGATATTTGGTTTTGAGAGTCGCGGAATCAACCGGGATGTAGCCGTCCACAGCCATGCCACTTTCGATTACAACGTCAGAAGCTCGATGCTTCGGCACACCAAGGAAGAGGTCGAACTCGATCTCGGTGCCGTCGTCGAGCACGGCCACGTTTCGGGCTGAATCGACAGACGCTATGCGCCTGCTGGCAACCATCTTGATGCCCCGGTTCTCAAATTCCCGGAGCAACACTTCCGAAGTTTCTGGAGATGGAGGAACGGGCGAATCGAATGGGATCACGACAGTGATTTCGCAGTCGTCACGCACACCGCGCCTGACCAGTTCGTCGTTTAGCAGGAGGGCGCACTCACTTGGCGCGGGCGGGCATTTGAACGGAGCGCCACAGACCCCGATCACAGCGTGGCCCTTGGAGAATTCGGGGATGATTCCGGCCAGCTTTTCGGCACCAGCCACCGTGTAGAACTCATTTGTGTCCAGCAGCCCGGGGGTTGCATCGAAATCGTAATCAGCCCCCAGCGCGACCACCAGCATGTCGGCCTCATGAATTCCGGCATCGGTAGTTACGGTGCGAGCCACCGGATCTATCCGCGTGACTGTTTCCTGGAGAAAGGTCACGGCCGGTTTCGAGATCCCCGCGTACGGAATGCTGGCCGCGTCGACCGTTTTGTGGCCAAACATCACGTCCAGCTTGTCGAATCCGAAAACGAACGAATCGTTTCGGTCGATCAAGGTGATCTGAACGTCATCGTTGAGTTCTTCGGCGAGCACAGTGCTCAGTTCGAGTCCACCAAAGCCTGCTCCAAGGATTACCACTCGCTTGCTCATGGACCGAGCATACGAAACGCCGCCACTCGCCCCCGAAGGTGATGCTCCCCGTTCACCGCGTTTTTGACCGCGAACAAGGATCATCGACGGTGGTTGCGCGGTCGCGGCCGGTGGCCGGTGGTCGATGGCCGGTGGTCGATGGCCGGTGGCTGGTGGCCCGTGGCCGGTGGCTAACGGAGAATCTCGACCAGCAGGACCCAGGCGTTCATCACCGCGGCGATTATCGCCCCGATCATTCCCGCGAAGACCCAGTTGAGACCCGCCGTATCGCCTGACATCAGGATCAGGGAACCCACGATGTAAGGAACCGTGCCGAACAGGGTGGGAACGAAGCGGCCCACGTACCAGGCAGGACGCATCCCGCCTGTCGTCAGGCTCCTGAAGGTGAAAATGGTGATGGCGATGAACCAGAGCACAGACTGGACGAGCAGTTCGAGCCCGAGGCTCTCTGCCCCCTGGCCGGGAATCAGGCCGAAAAGCGAAACGAGCAGCACCCCGATCAGGAGCATCAGGGTGACCAGCGAACGTTCCGGCAACCCGTCGCCTTTGATTATCGATTCAAGGTTGATCGAAACCGCAACGAACACAAGTCCGGCAAGGGCAGCCGACGCGCCGGCTGCCGCCACGAAAAGGTCACTCCACTCGCTGATGGAAGTTTCCATGTCGCCAGTCAATCACTTGCGCTACCTGCCATGGTTCCGACGTGCTCGGACGGTTCCGAAAACCCGCAAAGGCTTCTCCCGAAATGGTCGAAGAGCTTTACCGGACCGCCTTCGGCAACCGCTGGGATGAGGCCGCCGCGAACCGTCTTCGCGTTGAAGTTGACCGGGCCGATCGCATGGGGATGCGTGCCAGTGTTTTCGCCAAATCCGGCGACTCGAACCTCGCTGCCTACAACGCCCTCTATGGCCTGGGTTGCCGCGATCCGGAATGGAGCGGTTTCGAGTGGCTTGAACCGACAATGCGGCGCTATCGGGAAACCGGGCTTCCGTCCGGACATGGTCCCGCCGACCAGGTTTCACCACCCGCCGACCGAACCCCCTGGAACTCGTTCAGCCGCCGCTCGGCCGCGGCCTATTGCGGCATCATCGGCGACTACCTGATCGAACCTTCCTCGAGATTCGCCGACGAACCCGGATGGCAGCCGGATCCCGAGTGCGGACCGGATGAGTCGGTCCTCGAATGCGAGATCCGACTGACCAGACCACGGTTCGTTTTCATCAACCTCGGCACCAACGGCTCCAGCTACGGCATGAACGGCAGGGAAACCGCGGAAGAAGTCGGGGAATTGATCGACGAGATAAGACGACTCGGACCGGTGCCGATCCCGATGACCATCCCGGTGCAGCTCGATGGCCACGGCAAGAAGGGACGCTGGGATTTCGCGAAAGATGCCAGCGAATGGATGGTGAAGATCGCCGCCGAAAAGGGCTCCCCCATCTTTGACCAGTGGTCGATGCTTGCCGACAGGCGCATGATCAACCACGGAATGATCGATTTTGACGGCAAGATCTATGACGGCTTTCATCTCGAAACGATCGGGGGTTTCCGTTCGGCGGACGCCCTCCAGCGGGGGGTCGATTTCAGCCCGGAAGCACTTCTATACGGAACCAACATGCGCAACCTGTTGATGCTGCGGACGCTGCATACCCTCGATTCCGCCCTGATGCCGTCGAGCGAATAGGTTTTCAGAAGACCGGACGCAAGTCCAAACCCGAGGAGACAACCATGGCCGAAGAGAACCGACGCTTCCTGCTCGCTGAGCGCCCGACCGGGCCGATCGACGAGAACACCTACAACCTGGTGCGCGAAGAGGTCCCGGCCATCGGCGAAGGCGAAGCGCTCGTCAAAGTCACCTGGATATCGATTGATCCGACCAATCGCGCCTGGATCGGGAAAGAACCGACTTACCTGCCCCCAGTGGGAATCGGCGAAGTCATGCGAGGCCTCGGGCTCGGCGAAGTCGTTGAATCCAACAACCCGAACTTTCCGGTTGGCGCCCGCGTGCAGGGCCTCACCGGATGGCAGGACTTCACCGTGATCAGCGACTCCAATCCGCTGATGATCGTGCCACCGGAAGTCAAAGCCCCGCCTTCAGCAATTCTCGGCTCGCTCGGCATGACCGGCTGCACCGCCTATTTCGGCCTCGAAGACATCGGGCAGCCGAAAGAGGGAGAAACCGTGGTGATCTCAGCCGCTGCCGGAGCGGTCGGCTCGATCGCCTGCCAGATCGCCAAGATCAAGGGTGCCCGGGTTGTCGGCATCGCTGGCGGACCGGAAAAATGTGCCTGGCTGAAGGAAGAACTGGGCGTGGATGAAACCGTCGACTACAAAGCGGACGACTGGCGCCAGCAGTTGAAGGACGCAACCCCGAACGGCATCGACGTCGACTTCGAGAACGTCGGCGGCGAAATCATGGAAGCCGTTTTCTCGCGCCTCAACAAGGATGCCCGCGTGGCGCTTTGCGGCCTGATCTCCGGCTACAACGACACCGAGCTGCCGCCCGGTCCGAAGTCATTCGGCCGTCTGCTGACGATGCGGGTGAAGCTTCAGGGTTTCATCATCCTCGATTACTACCCTCGATTCGGCGAAGCGATCCGTCAGCTTTCCGCATGGATGGGTGAAGGCAAGCTCAAGTCGGAAGAGACGATCGTCGAAGGATTCGAAGAGCTGCCGAACGCGCTCAACATGCTGTTTGCCGGCAAGAACACCGGCAAGCTCGTGGTGAACATCGAAGACTGATCAGCGGGAATAGATCCCGTGGAAGCCGAACGGAATGTGATGCGGCACTTCGGCCCTGGCGATCTCATGCATGGTTTTTGCATCGAGCACGACCAGGGCCGACTTGCGGCGCATCCCGTCCAGAACCACTGACAGAATCACGCCGTCATCTTCACCCCTCGACCCGGGCCGCTGAACGAAAACAGCTTCGCCGGGATAGGTGCCACGCTCACGCCAGATTTTCGATTCGCCCTTCTTGACGTCGGCTTTGACCAGTTGGTCGATAAACCCGCTTTTCCGGCCGCGCAGTCCGACCCCGTAGGCGTAACGGTAAGGGCGGGCGTTGACCATGCGGTAATTCTTCTGCGGCAGTTCGAACACCGCCTCGATCAAGTCACGCTTGGAAATTTTGCCGGTTGACGGGTTCACCTCGAAGCGGCGATACCTGGCCTGCGGCACGTCGTTGTTGCGCCGGATCTTCTTCAGGTAAAGCGCGTCGATCACCCCGGCGTCCTTGTGGGCACAGACATCGACCACCACCCGGTTCCCCCGCTCGTAAGCATTGATGTGGTGGAACGCGAAGAAAGGGTCGGTTTCGAAGGTCGCGGCAACCCCGCCGCGTTTACGGTCGATCAGGATCAGCTGGGACGGCAGATCGGGCTGCCATTCGTAATTGGTGATGATCGGACCGCGATCCGGGCTGAGGAACTTGCCGAGGTTGAAGTTCCAGGGCTGGGTGACAACCACCACGTACCGCCGGGTCAAACCGAAGGAATGGAGATAACCGGGTGAACTCTGGGGAATGAAAGCAAGTTCGCGTCGTTTGCCTTTTTTCTCGGAAACGATCCGCAGGCCGCTCGGCGGAACCAGTTCCACTTCGTAGGAGAAGCGTTCCCGGGTTGCCGGATCAAAATGCGGGTGGGCGGTTCCGAGCCGTCCCTGCGCCAGGCCCGGGTCCGCCCCCAGCGTTTTCAGGGTTTTCGGGTTGAATCTCACCGGGATCGGGATCTCGGTGTGGGCACGGAACTCACCGGCCAGCTTTTCGATCGAGACGTTCGCGTTCGGAACCAGTCCCATGACGGGAAGGCTGGCTACTCCGGAGAAGATCTCGCGGCAGGGATCAGGAGCCGGGTCGGTTGCCAGCTCGGAGTATTTGATCCGGCCTTCCTCTTTCCATGCCCGGTAGGCGCTCGAACGAAGGAAGCGGTTGCGGTAGCTGACTTTGCCGCCGTTGAAAGAGAAGGCGTGGAGCATCGCCAGCCCGTCGAACCAGTGGTTGAAGCGTTCTTCTTCTATTTCGAACAGGGCCGGGCCGTTCCGCATCAGGGTTCCGGTAAGCCAGCGGGGCAGTTTGCCGTCCACATGCAGGCGGGTCAGCCGGGTCTCTTCCGTGAGCGATTTGAATCCCAGGTTGAACCCGGAACGTTTGATCTTCCCGGGGGCCGCGGCAAGAGATTCAGCGATGCCCACCGGCCCTCCAGGCGCGATCGCGCTTGCCGCAGCTAAACCGACTGCCGCAACCGATCCGTCCTTCAGCAATTCACGACGAGTTCTTTCCACGCAATCCTCCCCCGATTGACCTTGGACTGACTATATCCCCGGCCGCCCCACCGGCCGGATCGTATTTCAGCCGTCCCAGTCGACCCCGGCGAACCAGCGCCCTTGCGGGTTCCACCGGAAAACTTCGGCCTGTTCGAATCGGACGGCCTGAGACTCGCCTGCCAAACGTCAGCCGGG
Source organism: Solirubrobacterales bacterium (assembly GCA_049593795.1). Lineage (GTDB taxonomy): Bacteria > Actinomycetota > Thermoleophilia > Solirubrobacterales > 70-9 > 67-14. Next base: position 138 of record JBAWHK010000174.1, on the reverse strand, counting down.
TGAAGCGGCAAGGTCGGCCTTGGCGATGCCGTTGCCGATGTTCCGTTTCAGAACTTTTGCGATTACGAAATCGAGTCCGGGAAGTGCGGTGCCGATCTCGATCTTCCATTCGAGATGGGTGCCGGTCGCGGTCGGCGT
>JBAWHK010000173.1:0-10209 GCA_049593795.1 Solirubrobacterales bacterium | reverse complement strand
CCTGGCCATGTGGGACAGGTCCGATGAACGGGAGTTCTGCTGGCTCAGTTGCCAGTCCCGTCACGACGATCCGGCGGTCCTGGTCGAAGCGATAGTCGAAGCGATCGAGCCAGTCCACACCTTCAGCGTGGACGTATTGCTTTCGCTGGGTTCACCCGATCCCGACATGAACACGGTGCTGAATAGGCTCGGTCGGGAAATAGCCAGCATGGAGAACCCCCTGGTGCTGGTGGTCGACGATGCTCACAACCTGACGGCGGACGGCACCGCACGGGTGCTTGAAACCGTGCTTGACAACCTGCCAGCGGGTTCACAGATTGCGATCGGGACCAGGAGCCGTCCCGACCTTCCGCTCGGTGCGATTCGCGCCAAACGGGGCCTGCTCGAGTTTGCCGCCACGGATCTGACCATGACCCGCGGGGAAAGCGCGGAACTGCTGCGCGGAATCGGACTCGATCTGGATCCCGGACAGGTCGCGCTCATTCATGAGAAAACCGAAGGATGGCCGGCGGCGCTCTACCTGGCCGGGCTGGCAATCGAGGGGCAGAGCGGGAACCTTTCCGACCGGGTCAGCGCTTTCTCCGGTGATGACCGGATCGTTGTCGACTATTTCCGGGATGAGTTCCTGAACGGACTCTCTCCGGAAAAGACGAACTTTCTATATCGGACGTCATTGCTTGAAGAGCTGTCGGGAGAGCTTTGCGACACCGTTCTGGAACGCCGGGACTCGGCCCGCATCATGGAAGACCTGGCCCGATCGAACTCGATGATAATTCCGCTCGACCGCAGCGGCCACACTTACCGCTACCACCATCTTTTCGCTGACATGCTGCGTCTCGAGCTCAGGCTGCATGACCCTTCCGCAGAGGCTGCGATCCATCGACGTGCTGCCCGTTGGTATGCCGCCAAGGAGGATTTCAAGCGGGCCGTCGGACACGCGATCGAATCCGGGGATCTGGGCCTGGCCGGTGACCTGGTCTGGACCGCCTTCCCCGAATTGAGTGGTCGCGGTCAGATGGCGACGATGGATCGCTGGTTCGACGCGATCGGGGATGAGGGGATCATGGGGAGTCCCGGGCTGATCCTGGCCCGGGTTCACAAAGAACTGGTTGGTGGAAGCGGGACTACGGCGGCACACTGGTCTGCTGTGGCGATTTCCGAGCTGAACGGAAATTCAGCATATGAAGCCGATCTGCTCGAACTAAAAGCAACCCTTTGCCTCGAAGGCATGGCCCGCATGGAGTCCGATGCCACAAAAGCCGCAGAACTTTTTGATGCCAACAGCGCCTGGCAAAGCCCTTGCCGGTTCTTCCGCGGGGTGGCGATCCACCTTGCCGGCGACCCTGAAGGGGCCGAAATCCACCTGCGGGACGCCATCCGGATCGGTTCAGCGATGACCCCGATAATCCAGACCCTGGCCTTGGCCCAGTTGAGCCTTCTCCACGGGGGTCAGGGACGCTGGGATGAGGCGTCGCGCCTGGTTGCCCAGGCGAAGGAACAGGTAGAGCGGTGTGGCCTGACCCAGCTTCCCGTCATGGGCCTGGCGTTCGCATCGTCGGCTTGCATCAGGGCCCATCAGGGCCAGCATGAAGCTGCCGCTACGGATATCGACAAGACGCTGGAAATGATGGCCGAAATGGTTGACATGCCGGCCTGGTTCGAGGCGGAAATCCGTATTTCGATCTGCCGTGCCGCGATCCGGCTCGGACGGCACGAACTGGCGACGGCGATGCTGGGTGAGGCAGCCGTTTACGTTGAGGCGTCACCCGGAAGCGTGATTCTGGAGAAATCGGTGTCAGAACTTGAGGGTCAGCTGAACCGTTCACCCGACGTCGTCGCGGGCCAGCAACTGGGCTTGACCAAAGCGGAGCTTCGGACCCTCAGTTACCTGCCGAGCCACCACACTTTCCGGGAGATCGGGGGCCTGCTGCACCTTTCCCAGAATACGGTCAAGACACAGGCCAATTCGCTTTACCGCAAGCTCGGTACGAATTCACGGGCCGGAGCGGTAATGATTGCCCGTGAATCCGGATTGCTGGAACCCGGGAGAGGCCATGATGGATCATCCCGATCGGACGAGGCGAAAGCATCCGGTTAGCCGTAAGTTGGACATGAAAATCAATTCGAGGTAATTGGAGTGGAAAATTGAGCGATGGAATGGATGAAGAACTGGGGCCGATCGATTACCTGCTGATCGAATGGCCGGACAAACAGCCGACCGGCGAAGCCGTGCCGCACCTGCTGGATCTGGTTGACCGTGGACTGATCCGCATCATCGATCTGGCTTTCGTCCAGAAAGGCGAAGACGGAACTGTCGAAGGAATTGAACTCGAGGATCTCGGTGACGGGGCGGCCGAACTGCAGGTGTTCGCAGGAGCATCAACCGGCGTCATCACCGGTGATGACCTCGAAGAAGCAGCTGGTGCACTTGAGCCGGGGACGGCAGCCGCATTGCTGATCTATGAAAACAGCTGGGCGGCACCATTGGCTGGCGCACTCCGGAACTCCGGGGCCCAGCTTGTTGCCAGTGGACGGATTCCGGTCGATGAACTGGCCGCCGCCCTCGACGCAACCGAAAACTGAAAAGCAGAGGAGAACAGAAATGCCAGGACTACTAAGAGGTGTGGCCCGGACCGCGGTTATCGCCGGTACAGCCACGTCAGTAAGCAACAGGGTTTCACGCCGCCAGGGCAATCGATGGGCGGAACAGGAAGCCCAGAAGTCGCAGCAGCAGGCCCCGGCCCCGGCTCAGGCCGCACCGGCCGCCGCACCGGCAGCTGATCCGATCGAGCAGCTCACCAAGCTCGGCCAGCTTCACGACAGCGGTGTTCTGACCGATGAGGAGTTCGCCGCAGAGAAAGCGAAGGTGCTCGCCGGCTGAGCTGGCAGCGCCCCTTGGCCAGCGGGTCCACCAGCCGGGTGGGCCCGCTTGCCAGAATGTACCCATGGACGGACCGGTTACCGACACTGAATTCGAAGCAATGGTCGCTGACGCGATCGACAACCTGCCCGATCAGTTCAGGGAAATCATCGACAAGGTTGCGGTGGTGATCTCGGATCTCGGCCAGGAACATCACGCTTACGGCATGTATTACGGCGACGGCATGTCCCGGGATTTCTTCGAGGACCGGATAATCATTTACCGCGACACCCTGACCCGGGACTTCGGTCATGACCGCCAATTGCTCGCGTCGCAGGTCGAACGCACCGTTCGACACGAGCTCGGCCACCACATCGGTTTTCACGAGGATGGGGTACGCGGACTCGGGCTCTGATCGATCCGCGCAAAGCAATCATCTAGGCTCACTGAATGTCCAAAGCAACGCTGAATACAAACGCCGGGGCCATTGAGGTCGAGTTCTTTGACGAGGACGCACCCAAAACGGTCGAGAACTTCCGCAAACTCGCAGCCGACGGTTTCTACGACGGTCTCATCTTCCACCGGATCATCAAGGACTTCATGATCCAGGGTGGCTGCCCGGACGGCATCGGAACCGGTGGCCCGGGTTACGCCTTCGAAGACGAGTTCAATGAGCACAAGATCGTTCGTGGGGCGCTCGCGATGGCCAACGCCGGACCGAACACCAACGGTTCACAGTTCTTCATCGTGACGATTCCCGCCGCCGAGTGGCTCGATGGCAAGCACACCGTTTTCGGCGAAGTTACCGCCGGCATGGATGTGGTTGATGCGATCGAAGGAACCAGCACCGACGGCCGCGACAAGCCGGTCGAAGATCAGGTAATCGAGAGCGTCACCCTCAGCTAGGCAAGAGTCTCCGGGCATCGCTCCTCCTTGACCGCGCCAGGCGCTGTCAAGGAGGAGCGATGCCCTTTTTTATTTCAGGTCAGGGCTTCGGGCCGCTCGAAGGTTTCTTCGAGGGCATCGATGTAAATCACGAGGTCGCCCACCTCGAGCGGCAGGCAACGCGCGTCGCCGGGCCGGATCACGGTGTTGCCCCGGACCACGGCGATCGCGGTCTCCAGGCGATTGCGTTCAAGCGATTCACCGGCGGTCGTGACAACCCGTTCGTTGATGTCGAGTCCGTCACCGAAAGTAAGGAGGTCGTTGACGATTCGGGCCGCGTCCGGGGCTTCGGCGGCCATTCCGAGAATCCGCCCGGCCGAGCTGGCCGAAACGATCACTTCGTCGGCACCGGCCTTGCGCAGCAGCTCGACGTTTGCTTCCTCCCGGCAGGAAGCAACGATCTTCACTCCCGGGTTCAGTTCGCGTACCCGGAGCACGGTGAGCACGGAACGCTCATCGGTGTCGAGCGAAACGACCACGGTCCGTGCCTTTTCGATCTTCGCGGCACGCAGGATCTCAAGTTCGAACGATGAGCCGGCGATGCCGGGGATGCCCATGCGGTTCGCCACTTCAAGTGACTCATCGGAGGTATCGATCGCGATCGCCGGAACGTTTTCGAGGTGGTTCCTCAGGTACTCCAGCGCGGAGCGTCCCTTGACCCCGAAGCCACAAACCACAACGTGGTCGCGCAGCCCGTTCTGCAGGCGGCTGACCCGAAACTTGAATTTCGATTTATCGGCCAAGACCTGAAGGGTAGTCCCAACGAGCAGAACCAGGAAGAGCACCCGGATCGGCGTGACGATCAAAGTGGTGACCAGGCGCGACTGCTGGGTGGACGGAACGATGTCCCCGTAGCCGGTTGTGGTGATCGTTACCGTGGCGTAATAGAGCGCATCGATGAAGGTGAGCGGCGTGTCACCCTCTACATCGGTGTATCCGTCCCGGCCGATGTAGGTGATCATCGTCACCAGCAGCAGCAGGCCGAGGGCGAACAGGATCCGTCGGATGATTGCCCAGATCGGACTTGGTTCTAACGAGAGGAAACGGAATCGATCCGGGGCGAGCGGTGGCGGGGAGACCCGGTACTTGCGGTTAGCCATTGGCGGCAGCATAGAGCCGTCGACAGTCCGGGGACGGGATCAAGGTCGCCTGAAGCGGAAGGCAGATACCCTGTGGGGTCGATGCCCGGACCCGAAAACGACAACTTCACTGAAGGTTTCAACCCCGTCTCTCAGGAAGAGTGGGCCGAAGCCGCCGGCAAAGGGTTGGAGAACCCGACGCTGCAGACCGAACTCGAAGACGGGATCGAGACTAAATGGCTTTACACAAGGGAAGATTCACTCGCCCCTGATCCGGCCGGTCTGCCGAACGAAGCACCGTTCGTTCGTGGAACCCGGGCCGGTCGCCACTGGCAGATTCGCCAGGTCCACAGCCATCCGGATCGCAGCATCGCCAACGCCGAAATTCTCGAGGACCTGAACGGCGGGGTCACCGAAGTCACGCTGGCATTCGATCAGGCAGCACGAAAGGGACTCGGTCCTGAAGCCGCTGAGTTCGAAGAGAACCGCGGACTCGACGGAATCGCGATCTCAACTCTTGACGACATCAGCCTGGTCCTTGACGGTGTATTTCTTGACATGGCAGGCATCGCACTTGATGCCGGTGCCGCAACCCTGCCGGCTGCCGCCCTGTTGAACGCCCACTGGCGTGAAAACGGAATCGCTCCGGAATCCGCCATCGCATCCTTCAGAGCCGACCCGCTCGGGACCCTTGTTCGTGATGGCAGCCTGCCCTTCTCACCAGAAGAGGGCCTGGCCCGTGCCGCCAACCTCGCCCTGGAAACCAGCCGCACTTTCACCAAGGTCCGGGCGCTCGGGGTTGATACCAGCGCTTATGTGGAGGCCGGGGCCAGCACCGCCTGGGAACTCGGTATCGCGATCGCGACCGCCGTTGAACATCTGCGGGCCGGGCTCGCGGCCGGCGTTGACCCGGCCACCGTTGCCGCCCAGATCGAATTCAACCTCGGGGTTGGGGCCGACCAGTTCCTGGAAATGGCCAAGTTCCGCGCGATCCGCCGGATCTGGTCCCGGGTGCTCGAAGAGTGCGGGGTTCCCGCCGAAGCCCGCCATTCCGCTACCTACGCCCAGACCACGGCCCGCATGATCACCGCGATCGATCCCTGGGTGAACATGCTGCGGGTTACCACCGGAGCATTCGCTGCCGGAACCGGTGGCGCCGACGGCGTCACGGTCACCCCTTTCGACCGGGCGATCGGCCAGCCGGGAGCACTTGGCCGCCGCATTGCCCGCAACACCCAGATCGTGCTTCAGGACGAATCATCGCTTGGTCGCATCGCCGATCCGGCTGCCGGATCCTGGTACGTCGAGGTGCTGACCGACGAGGTCGCCCAGGCTGCCTGGCAGCGCTTCACCGAAATCGAAAAGGAGGGCGGCGCCCTTGCTGCGCTGCGCTCCGGACTGATCGCGACCAGGCTTGCCGAGCAGGCCGATATCCGTGAGGACGAGTTCGCCCACCGGGTTCGGGTAATGACCGGAATCAACGAATTTCCCTTGCTGGGTGACGACGGCACCGAGCCGGAAACAGTCAACCGTGAAGCTGTTGCCCGTCTCGACGCAGCCCGACTGGCCGAGCGCCCTGATGTCAGTGGCCTTGACCAGCTCCGGTCAACCGCCGCCAGTGAACGTCTCGCGAAAGCAACTTCGCTCGCATCTTCAGGTGCCCGCATCGACGAGATCGGTGCTGCCCTCAACGAAGGCGGTGCCGGCCGGACCGTGCTGGAAGCACCGATCGAACCTCGTCCCGACTCGGCTCCGTTCGAGCATCTGCGCACCGCAGCACGGGACCACGAAGCTGCCGGCAGGGACCGCCCCCAGATTTACCTGGCCTGCATGGGCGCGATCGCTTCGCATGTGAACCTTGCCAACTGGGCAAAGAGCTTTTTCGAGGTTTCCGGCATCGAGACCGTTCCGTCAGGCGCGCTTGATGGAAACACCGATCAGGCCCGGACTTTCAAGGACGGTGGTTTTTCGGTCGCCGCGGTTTGCGCCAGCAAACGGGAAACGGCGGAAGATGTCGCTGATCTGGTCACGCAGTTGCGTGATGCCGGGGCCGAATACGTCTACATGATCAACTCGACCCCGGAGCTGAACGAAGCTGCCGCGGCCGATGAGGTGCTGAAGAACGGGGTAAACATGGTTGAGGTGCTGACCGCCGCCCTTGAGCGTCTCGGAGTGGAGGTTTCATCGTGAGCCCGATCGACAGCATCCCTGACTTCTCCGGCCTTGAGCTGGGCGGAATCGAAACCGAACCGGCCCCGGTCCAGGAACTCGACCGTCTGCTGAACGAAGCCGCGGCAAAGAACCCGAGCGGCGACGATGTCAAGTGGGAAACCCCGGAAGGCATCGAGCTCGACCCGGCGTACACGTCGGAAGCGACCGACCAGCTCGACTTCCTCGACACCAAGCCCGGTTTCGCCCCGTACCTGCGTGGTCCGTATCCGACCATGTACGTGAACAAGCCCTGGACAATCCGGCAGTACGCGGGTTACTCCACAGCCGAAGAATCGAACGCTTTCTACCGGCGAAACCTCGCCGCGGGCCAGAAGGGCCTCTCGATCGCTTTCGACCTCGCGACCCACCGCGGTTACGACTCCGATCATGAACGGGTAGCTGGTGACGTCGGCATGGCCGGTGTCGCGATCGACTCGATTTACGACATGCGTACCCTTTTCGACGGCATCCCGCTGGAAGAGATGAGCGTGTCGATGACCATGAACGGTGCGGTGTTGCCGGTGCTCTCGCTGTTCATTGCCGCCGCCGAGGAACAGGGCGTTCCGCATGATCAGATCACCGGAACGATCCAGAACGACATTCTCAAAGAGTTCATGGTGCGGAACACCTACATCTATCCGCCGAAACCATCGATGCGGATCGTCTCCGACATCATCGGTTTCACCTCCAAGGAACTTCCGCGGTTCAACTCGATTTCGATCTCCGGCTACCACATGCAGGAAGCGGGGGCCAGCGCCGACCTTGAACTTGGCTACACGCTCGCCGACGGGGTTGAGTACGTAAAGGCCGCCCTCGATTCGGGCCTCGAGATCGACAATTTTGCCCCCCGCCTTTCGTTCTTCTGGGCGATCGGCATGAACTTCTTCATGGAGGTCGCGAAGATGCGGGCCGGCCGCCTGCTCTGGGCAAGCCTGATCAAGGAGTTCGGCCCGAAGAAGGACAAGTCGATGTCGTTGCGCACCCATTGCCAGACATCCGGCTGGAGCCTGGCCGCGCAGGACGCGTACAACAACGTGGTTCGCACCTGTGTCGAAGCGATGGCGGCCACCCAGGGCCACACCCAGTCGCTCCATACGAACGCGCTCGATGAAGCTCTCGGCCTGCCTTCCGACTTCAGTGCCAGGATCGCCCGCCAGACCCAGCTGTTCCTGCAGCAGGAATCCGGCACCACCCGGGTAATCGATCCGTGGGCCGGCAGTTATTACGTCGAATACCTGACCAAACAGCTGGCCCTCAAAGCTCTGGCGCACATGAAGGAAATCGACGAAGCGGGTGGCATGACCGAAGCGATCGCTGCCGGAATTCCGAAATTGCGGATCGAAGAATCCGCTGCCCGCACCCAGGCCCGGATCGATTCGGGCAAACAGACCGTGGTTGGGGTCAACTCGTACCGGCCGGAGAACGACACCCTGGTCAACGTGCTGAAGATCGACAACAACGAAGTCCGCAACGCCCAGTTGGCCAAGCTGGAAAGGCTGAAAGCCGAGCGTGACGAAACCGCTGTCCAGGAAACGCTCGAGCACCTGACCAACGCTGCCCGTTCCGGCGAAGGCAACCTGCTCGACCTGGGCGTAAAGGCCGCCAGAGCCCATGCGACGGTCGGAGAAATCAGTCTGGCACTGGAAAAGGAGTACGGTCGCCATGCGGCAGAAATCAGGTCAATCGGTGGTGTTTATGCCCAGGAGGTCGGCGTGAGTTCCGAGTCTTTCTCCAATACGAAAAATCTCGTCGATGCTTTCGAAACCGCTGAAGGCCGCCGTCCCCGTGTGCTCGTCGCCAAAATGGGACAGGACGGACATGACCGCGGCCAGAAAGTGATCGCTACCGCTTTCGCCGATCTCGGTTTCGACGTCGATATCGGTCCGCTTTTCCAGACGCCGGAAGAAGTTGCCCGTCAGGCGATCGAAGCTGATGTCCACGTGGTCGGGGTCAGCACACTCGCTGCCGGACACCTGACTCTGGTTCCGGCTCTGCGCAAGGCGCTCGATGACCTTGACCGCAAGGACATAATGATCGTTGCCGGTGGAGTGATCCCGCCGGTCGACTTCGAGCCGCTCAAGAAGCTTGGCGCTGACCTGATTTTCCCTCCGGGAACCGTGATCGGTGAGGCTGCCGGCGAACTGCTCGAGTTGCTGATCGCCCGTCTCGGACTTGACGTGACCCTCACTGACGAGCCCACCACCGCCTGATGGCCGAGCGCGCCTCGGTCGAAGAACTGAAGGCGGGCATCGAAGGTGGGGATCGTGGTGTGCTCTCGCGGGCCATCACCCTCGCCGAGTCCCGCCGGCCCGACGATCAGGATGTCGCGCAGAAGCTGATCGCGGAGATCCTTCCGCAGACCGGCAACGCGCGGCGGGTGGGGATCACCGGTGTGCCCGGTGCCGGCAAGTCAACCGTGATCGAAACTCTCGGCCTCTGGCTGATCGAGCAGGGACTCAAGGTTGCGGTGCTGGTGATTGACCCTTCGAGTTCGCGTACCGGCGGGTCGATTCTCGGGGACAAGACCCGCATGCAGGGCCTGAGTGTCAGCCCGGACGCTTACATCCGGCCATCCCCTTCGGGTGGGGTGCTCGGTGGTGTTGCCCGCAAGACCCGTGAAGCGATGCTGCTTTGCGAAGCAGCGGGCTTTGATGTGATCCTGGTCGAGTCGGTCGGGGTGGGTCAGTCCGAAGCGGAACTGGCCGAACTGGTCGACAGCCTCTGTCTGCTGCTGGTGCCGGGTGCCGGTGACGAACTCCAGGGAATCAAGCGGGGGATCATGGAGATAGCGGACCTGATCGTGGTCAACAAGGCTGATGGCGACCGCGTTCCCCTGGCGAAACGCGCCCGCGGCGACTACCGCCACGCGCTGCGGATGCTGCCGCCCTCCACTGAAGGCTGGGAAACACCGGTGTTGATTGCTTCGGCGACCGAGAAGACCGGTCTGGCCGAGATCTGGGACACGATCGAAGCGCATCGGAAACTGCTTGAAGAATCCGGTTTGCTGACCGAGCGGCGAATGCAGCAGCAACAGCGCTGGCTGGCTTCGATGATCGAAGAAGCCGTGCTCAACGAGTTCTATCGCCGCGACGGTGTGGCGGCGGCGATAGCGGC
>JBAWHK010000172.1:0-5209 GCA_049593795.1 Solirubrobacterales bacterium | reverse complement strand
CTCGATCGCTTCTCGGGCTGAACTCGACTTGGGTGTACCGACGGTGGAAAGCTTGTGGATTACCTGACGCTGGAGATTGGAAGCGTCGACCACGTCGTCGTCAACGATGCCGATCTTGCCGATGCCGGCAGCAGCGAGGTAGAGCGCGGTGGGTGCGCCGAGGCCACCGGCGCCGAGCAGCAGCACTTTGGCGTTGAGCAGTTTGGCCTGCCCGTCCACGCCCACTTCCGGCAGCAGTGTGTGCCGTGAGTAGCGTTCGCGCTGTTCCGGGGTCAGGTTGGCGTCGGATGCGGTCGGCAGGCCCTGGGCCTCCCACTCCAGGATTCCTCCGGAGATGTTGACCACGTCTTCGTAACCCATCGCCATCATGGTTTCCACGGCGGCCGCCGAACGGGCGCCGGAGCGGCAATGGACGAGGATCCGCTGCGACTTGTCGGGAACGGCTTCTTCGATCTGACCGGGAACCATTGCTGGCGGGATCAGTTTCGAGCCTTCGATCCGAGTGTCGGCGTGTTCGTGCGGCTCGCGGGTGTCCAGGAGGAACGCGTCGGATGACTGCAGTTCTTCGAATGCTTCCTGCGGGGTTATTTCCTGAACTGCGATCTGGTCTTGCGGAGTCATCGGCCCATTCCCTTGAATCTTGATCTGGATTTGGTGGTTACTTCAAAAAGTATAGCGCGACAGCGGTTTTTGTATCTCGCAAGGGTACCCCCCATCAGTTCTGCGCCTCGCTTTCACGAGATAGCGAGTGGAAGTGACACAGAACGCGGCGGGACCTGGGCCGACCGGCCCTGCAATAGCAGAAGGGCGGCCTGCCGGCCGCCCCTCTGTGAAAATCAGGGCCTCAGTAACGAGGCAAGATCATCGCGCCTACAGCGACGGACGCATCTGGCGCAGGCGCTTGACCCGCTCCTCGATCGGCGGATGGGTCGAGAAGAGGCTCTTCAGGCCCGAACCCTTGAACGGCTTGACGATGTAAAGCGGCTCGGAAGCCTCGTTCACATGTCCTTTCATCGGGATCGCTTCGGCACCCTGCTCAAGGCGCAACAGCGCGCTCGCGAGCGACTCCGGGTTGCCACAGATCTGGGCTCCTCCGGCGTCAGCCGCGTATTCACGCTGGCGCGAAACTGCCAGTTGGATTATCGAAGCGGCCAGCGGGGCCAGGAGGACCATCGCCAGCGAGCCAATCAGGCCGAGCGGCGAGTTGTTGTCGCTGCCGAACCACAGCAGCATGTAGCCGATGTAGGTGATTGCGGCACCGATTGTCGAAGCAACTGACTGGATCAGGATGTCGCGATGCTTGATGTGGGCGAGCTCGTGGGCCACAACGCCACGAAGCTCATCAGTCGAAAGCAGGCGGGTGATGCCGGCAGTGACCGCGACCGCGGAGTGGTTGTAATTACGGCCGGTGGCGAACGCGTTCGGCTGGTCCTGCGGGATCACGTAAAGGCGGGGCATCGGAATCTCGGCTCGCTGGCAGAGTTCCCGGACCATCTGGAAATAGGCCGCGTTCTCTGATTCGTCCATCAGCTCCGCGCGGCTCATCTTCAGGGCGAGCTTGTCGCTGAAGAAGTACGAGAAGAAGTTCATTGCCACGGCGATGCCGAGGAACATGAGGGCGGTCTGTGCGCCGCCGACGGCGAAACCGATCACGACCAGCAAGCCTGAAAGTGTGGCCAGAAGGATGGTGGTTCGGAGCGTTGCGCCCCAGGTTGAACCCTTTGTGGTGGTCATCGAAACTCCTTGTAGAAAACGGGTGGTGAATGGCAGTCTGCCGGTTTTCCGGAATTTTTCCATAGGGGCAATCCCCCGATCAGCCGCAGCCAGCACCCATAAGGGCCGTTTCGCCCGCATCGCCTGCCACGATGGAGAGGTGAAGCACCGCCCGCTTTTCACAGAAGTGCTGACCCTGAACGCGATCATGGTCGCTTTCGCGACGGTCGCTACCGCAATCGTGAGCGGTCTCGACTGGGATCACGCCGAGGTGCTGATCCCGCTGGTCGCGGTCACGGCTGGCGTCACGTGTCTCCTTAACGTCGCGCTTTTGCGCCGGCGTTTCAACCCGCTGGAACACCTGATCGACGAAATGGAAAAGGTTGACCTGAGCCAACCTGGCGCGAACCTGCCCCCCGGCATTGACGGCAAAGCCGAAACCCAGGAGGTCGCACGGCTCGAACTCGCATTCCTGAGCATGATGCGCCGCCTCGAGGCGGAACGCCGTCGCAGCTCGAGCGCTGCCCTCAATGCCCAGGAGGAGGAACGGGCCCGCGTCGCCCGCGACCTCCACGATCAGGTGAACCAGTCCCTGACCGGAGTTCTCCTCCGGCTCGAAGCAGCTCGCGCTGCCGCCCCGCCCGAGCTCGAGCAAGAGCTTGTTGACACCAGTGCACTCGCCCATCAGGCGATGGATGAACTGCTGACCGTGGCCCGCCAGTTGCGGCCGACCGCGCTGGATGACCTCGGCCTGAGCGCCGCGATCGCCGGCCAGATCGAGCAGCTTGGCCAGAGCGAAATCAAGGCCACTTTCGACGTTGACGGGGATGTGAGCGGGGTTGATCCCGACATCCAGCTGGTGATCTACAGGGTTGCCCAGGAAGCTCTCGGCAATGCGATCCGCCATAGCCACGCCGATTCAGTGCAGGTGAAACTGGGCCGGCTTTCCGACCGGGTAGAGCTGGTCGTGACCGATGACGGCAATGGCTTCACCTTCGCTGAATCGACTTCGGGCCTTGGCCTGGGCGGCATGCGGGAGCGGGCGATCCTGGTTGGTGGCGACCTCCAGATCCAGTCAAGGCCGGACCATGGCACGGTGGTGAAACTGGTTGTTCCCGACCGGTTCGGCGCTGCCCCGCCGTCGGAAAGGTCAAACTCCCTCCCATGAAGATCGTGATCGCTGACGACCACGGCATCGTGCGTTCCGGGATCAAGCTGCTCCTGGAGCGTCAGCCGGATCTGGAGGTGGTGGCGGAAGCCGCTGACGGAATCGAAGCCCGGGATCTGGTGATTCAGCGCCGGCCCGACCTCGCGATCCTCGATGTGAAAATGCCCGGCCTGACCGGCCTGCAGGCGACCCGGGAAATCAAAGCGCAGGCACCTGAGGTGCCGGTCCTGATCCTGTCGATGCATGATGACGAGCGTTACCTGTTCGAAGCATTGAAGGCGGGTGCTTCCGGTTATGTACTCAAATCCCAGGCCGACACCGACCTGCTGTCCGCGATCCGTTCGGTGGAGCGCGGCGAACCTTTCCTTTCCCCGACCGCCCAGCAGGCCCTGATCAGGGATGTGCTGGAGCGGGGCGACCATGATCACTCGGAATTAACACCACGCGAAGAAGAGATCGTCAAGCTCGTCGCGGAAGCCAACACCACCCGAGAGATCGCCGAATTACTTCACCTTTCCGAAAAAACCGTCGAAAACCACCGCGCCAACGCGATGAAGAAGCTTGGCATGCGCGACCGCGTGGAATTGGTCAGATACGCCATAAGACAAGGTCTCATCGAGCCGTGAATACGACCTGGGAAAAAGAGAGGGTCACCCTGGCGCCCGGGGTCGAGGTGATCGTGCGGCAGATCCAGCCGACCGACAAGTCCCTGCTGGCCGCCGCCTTCCAGGCGCTGAATCCAGCCGGTCGTTACCAGCGTTTCTTCGCCCCGGTAGAACGATTGAGCGACAGTGACCTCGCCTATCTCACCGAAGTCGATCATGAAAACCATGAAGCCCTGATCGCGATCGACCCGGAGGACGGATCACTGGTCGGGGTCGCGAGATACATCCGCACCAACCGGAACGAAGCCGAGGTCGCAATCACGGTAAGTGACATGTGGCAGGGTCGCGGGCTCGGAACCAGCCTGCTCAAACGCCTGGTGCAGCGGGCAGCGGATAACGGGATCGACTATTTCCTGGCCCTGGTCCTGGTTGACAACACTTCAGCCAAGGAACTGTTCGAAAACCTGGTGCCGGACATGTCGCGCACGGTGCGTGGCGCTCCCGGCCAGGTGGAAATCAGGATTGAACTCCCCGGCCCCGGGTCGTTCCGCGGTTCGCTCCTGGCCCGCACCCTGGGTTCCTCAGCGGGCGGCACTCTCAAGGTGTCCCCATGGCGCCGTTTGCGCCGCCGCATGGCCCGAAACCGGCGGGTGCGGGAGAAAGCCCGACCAATGGCGTAGGATATGAAGCAATGCTTTTCTCGACTAAAGCCGAGTACGGAGTTCGCCTGATGGTGGAACTCGGTCGGCAGCCCAACACCGGTCCTGTTTCCCTCAATGCTGTTGCCGAGGCGGAGCGCCTTCCGCTCTCTTACCTCGAGCATCTGGTTGCGAAGCTGCGCAAGGCCGGCTTGGTCACTTCGACCCGCGGAGCCCACGGCGGTTACAGCCTGGCCCACCCGGCCGAAGAGATCACGATGGTTGAGGTAGTTGAAGCCCTCGAAGGACAGATCGCCCCGATGGAATGTTTCCATGAGGCGCCGGAAGGCAAAGTGCTCTGTTCGCACGAAGGCAACGCTGACCGTGCCTGCGCGACCAAACTTCTCTGGACCCGGGTCCAGAGTGGAGTCAACCGGGCACTCGCCGGCACCACGTTGGCCGAACTCGTCGAGTTTTCACGGCCGGCCGAAGAACGCCAGCCGGCCGGCAGCGCAATCTAACGCGCTGCTTCCCGACTTCCCACCAGAACCACAGAAACGGAGCCATCTCTTGGCAGAGCTAGAGATCAAAAACCTTCATGTAAGCGTCGAGGACAAAAAGATCCTCCGCGGCCTTGACCTCAAGGTCGAACAGGGCAAAGTCCATGCCTTGATGGGACCGAACGGTTCCGGCAAATCAACCCTCGCCAACGCGATCATGGGCCACCCCGCGCTCGACGTCACCGAGGGCCAGATCATTTTCAACGGTGATGACATCACCGAAATGGCGCCGAACGAGCGCTCCCAGGCCGGTGTCTTCATGGCTTTCCAGTACCCGGTTGCGATTCCGGGAGTGGCAGTCAGCAAGTACCTGCGTCAGATCCTGAACGCGCAGCGCGACGCCCGTGGCGAAAAGCCCCTGAAGATCAAGGAGTTCGCCGCACAGGCCCGTGAAGCCATGGACCTGGCGAACATCCCCCAGGATTTCTCCAGCCGTTACCTCAACGACGGTTTTTCCGGCGGCGAGAAGAAGCGCATGGAACTGCTTCAGCTGGCCCTGCTCAAGCCGCAGATGGCGATCCTCGA
>JBAWHK010000171.1:0-5666 GCA_049593795.1 Solirubrobacterales bacterium | reverse complement strand
TACATGACCGGCTCAGTCGTCCACGTTGACGGCGGCCTGGGAGCGAGGCTCTGATGCGTGCGGCTCAATACGACGAACCGAAAGTCCTGACCATGGTGGACCTGCCCGAACCCGAAGCGGGTCCGGGCCAGATCGTGCTCGATGTTGCCGCCTGCGGCGTCTGCGGCTCTGACCTCCACAGTTTCGAGCGTGGATTCGCCGCCGCGCCGGGACAGGTGCTCGGACACGAATTCTCCGGCAGGGTGACCGATCCCTCCGACGTCGAAGGCATCTCTGAAGGTCAGCGGGTAACCGTGCGACCACTCACCCCCTGCCTCAAGTGCAACCGTTGCCTGGCTGGCGACTGGCATCTCTGCGGGGCCGGCAGCGCCCTCAACATCGGCTACGGAACCAATGGTGCTTTCGCCGAGAAGGTCCTGGTTCCGAAAGCGATTCCCGGCATGACTGTATTTCCTCTGCCCGATTCGGTCGATGACCGGACCGCGGCCCTGGTCGAACCGCTGGCCGTCTCGTTAAGGGCAGCCACCCTGGCAAAGCCACAGCTTGGTGACGTCGCTGTTGTCTTCGGACTCGGAATGATCGGGCTCGGCGCCGTGCGCTGGCTGGCGATGTCCGGTGCCCGTGTTCTCGCAGTGGACCTTTCTGGTGTTCGCCGCGACGCGGCCCTGAAACTGGGGGCCGAAGCCGTGATCGATCCGGTGGCGGAGAACACGGTGGAACGCGTGGTCGAAGTAACCGGTCCGGGTGGCTACGGCATGGGTGCCGCCGCCGACATCGTGGTCGAATGCTCTGGTGCCGCCCCGGCCTTCGGTGACGCAATCAAGGTGATTCGCCACGGCGGCCGTATGAGTGTTGCCGCGATGTACCCCGAGCGGGTGACCCTGCGGCCCGACCGTTTCGTGGAGAAGGAGCTTGAGATCCACGGCTCCTTTGCCTACAAAGATGAATTCGGCCGGGTTGTCGACCTGATGGAACAGGGTGCGATCGACTCTGACCTGTTCATCAGCCACACCTTCGGGCTCGAAGACACGCTCGAGGCGTTCCACACCCAGCTCGACAAGGACATCTCACTCAAGGTGATGGTCCAGCCGGAAGGGAAATGAAATGGATGCGGGCGTATACGTAGACGCGAACCTGGGCATCGGTGAGCAGGCGAAGTATCTGGAGGACGCCGGGTTCAGCCATCTCTGGGTCTACGAAAGCCCGCTGGTTTTCGGCGAACTTTTCATGGCGATGCTTGAAGCCGCCCGGGCGACCAGCACCATAAAGATCGGCCCCGGGGTCACCCAGCCTCTGGCCCGGCCCGCTTTCGCCAACGCCCAGGGCATGGCGACCCTGGCCGTGGCCGCCCCGGACCGCACCTTCATGGGTATCGGCATCGGCAACTCGGCCCGCTGGTCGCTTGGCATGAAACCTGCGACGCAGGACGTGATGTTCGAGCATCTCCAGATCGTGCGGGACCTGCTTGCCGGCGGTACCGCCGACTACCGCGAAGGTGACCGCCGCCAGCCGATCAGGTTTCTGCACCCGGACGGCCGCTGGATCAACCTCGAGAACAAGGTTGACATGTGGGTTTCCGCTTTTGGTCCGAAAGGACAGCGTCGCTCCGGGGCCGAGGCGGACGGTGTCCTCGTGCGCTGGGAAGGCGAAGAAGGGATCAATCAGGTCCGGCAGAACCTCGCCGAGGGTGCCGCGACCGTTGGCCGCGATCCCGCCGAAGTGCAGATCGGGACCGTATTCGCGGTCTATCCGATCGAAAACGAGAAAGAGCTCGAAACCGACGAAGCCCGCGAGGCACTCGGTCCGCTCGTTATCAGTCGGCTGCGGTACCTGACCGCCAATCACAAGGATTCTTCAGAGGTTCCCGAACCGTTCCGGCCCGGCTTCGACGCCTACATGAAGTACCGCGAGACTCTCGATGAAGCCACCCGCCACGTAGAGAACTACGAGGGTTACCTTGTCTTCGTTCCCGAACACCTCTGGGAGTTCGTCACCCCCGAATCGATGCGCACCGTCGCGACCATCGCCAGCCCGGCAGACGTCACCGCCGAGCTGATGAAGATGGCCGACGCCGGTGTCGATCAGGTGACCCTGCAGATGGCCGGTCCACCCAGAAGCTGGTGTCAGCGTATGGGTGACCAGGTACTGCCTGCCCTCAATCAGAACTCGGCCTGACCACACCGCCCGCATGCCTTCGGGCACGCGGGTGGGGCCGTGCTTTCTCAGCCCTGTTTGCGTTCAAGCAGTTCGTCGAGGCGTTCGTTGCCTTCGCGAATGCCGATTTCCATGCCGTTCTGGATCATGCCTTCGCGCAAGTCGTTCGATTCGAAGGTTGAGGTTGACTTCAGGAGGGTGCGACCGCCTTCAAGCTCGATCAGTTCGAGCTCGTCGATTGATGGTGGGATCACCGGTTCCATGACGAAGTTGAAGGTCTGTTTCATGTATTCGGGTTCGTTCAACTCAAGGAACTCGCCGAAAAAGACGTAGTCGTTCGAATCGTCGGAGTGGATGTATTTCCATGCGCCTCCGGGCCGGAAGTCGTATTCCTCGATTTTCATTTTCAGACCTCTTGGTCCGAGCCATTCCTGGACCAGGTCCGGGTCGGCGTAGCATTCCCAGACCAGTTCGCGTGGGGCCTCGAACTCGCGTTCGACCACCACGCTCAGGTCGTCGGGCAGGGTCACTTTCGTTTCGTTCTGTGACTGGGTGCTCATTGATCTGTTCCTTCCTGTTTCTTTCTTTCGATGATTTCGTCGAGACGTCCGAAGCGGTCCGCCCAGTTGCGGCGGAATTCCTCAAGCCAGAAGCCGGCTTCGTCGAAGCCTTTTTCGTCGAGGTAGCAGTGCCTCGTCCGCCCGCGTTTCTCGGTTTTCACGAGACCGGCTTCTTCGAGGACCGCGACGTGTTTCTTCAGGCCGGTGAGTGACATGCCGGCTGGCTCTGCCAGTTGACTGACCGTTGCGCTTCCGGCCACCAGACGATCCAGGATCGTCCTTCTGGTGGGGTCGGAAAGCGCCGAAAAGGTGCGATCCAAGGTTTGAGAATACTGAACCATATGGTTCAGCTTACGGCACGTCGTCCACCAAAGTCAAGTGGCCTTGATCCGGGCCTTTGCTTTCACGGTCTGACCATTTCCGGACATTGCCCGGAATTTCAGGGTGACGCTTCTTCCCCGCTTTGCTTTCCCACCCAGCTTTACGCTGATCTTCCGGGCCGCCGACTCGCCCGCCGCCAGTTCACCGATCGGCTTGCATCGCTTCTTCATGCGAACCAGCTTCTTCGGGGCCTTGACGCAGATCCTCACCTCGCTGGCAGCCGCGGTCCCCGCGTTTCCGACACGAACCCTGAACCTCACCATGGACCCGGGGGCAGCCTTGCGTTTCTTCGGCTTCACCTTCAGCGGCGCCAGGGTCGAGGTCCCGGCCTCGACTTCGTCACTCACCACGACGTCCTTCGTGACCCATGGGGACTCATCCCCATCACTGTCCACGAGCTTCAGCCCGACCGTCTGGCTTCCGGCGGCAGGGAACGTCCGGGTGATTTTCGGGGAAGCAGTGCTGGTATCCGCTTCGCCGTCGGAGTCGAAATCCCAGATGTACCGCTCAGCCCCTGCTTTCGCGTAGGAAGGACCGGCATCAAAAGCGACGTTGAGCGGGGCCGCGGGGGTAGCTTTGAATTCCGGGCGGATCGCTGGAATCGGACGAATGATGTTTCCACCTTCGAGGAAGGTCAGGTTGAACATCGCATCTGTCCGGCCGACTGGTGACGGGATGTTGACCGCATCGTTGAGTTCATCTTCAACCTGGCTCGCGCCAATGTCCGGACGTGAGCAATCAAAGCCACCGACGGTCATTGAGTTGTTGATCACCGAAAGCTCACCGGTTGCCGGGTCGTACGGCGTTCCCCGGGTAACCGGAACCGGATCGGCCGCAGGATCGGGAACGTCCAGCAGGCCGGTTGTCATCGGGCCGAAGTTGAACGGGACTTCGCATTCGATATTTCCGTAGATCCAGCCACCCGGCCAGGGAATGTCGACCATGCGCACATGCGACGCTTCAATTTTGAGAGTCATCGGCATGTCCATCACTGCTTCGCCGGTGATCGGGTTCAGCTCACCGTTCCAGTCGCCGCGTTTGAACAGCGACACGGTCATCGTCTCTTCTTCCCCGTTGATATCCCGGGGGAACTGGAACTGGCTGGGGGTCGAGATCTGGCCGACCGGAATGTTCACTGCACCCGCACCCGAGATCGTCCCCTTGCCGCCCCAGTTGCCGAGGATCGACAGGGGCAGAAGCGGAGCCGGCAGCGACCAGCCGCGGATCCGGACGAAAGCGCCGGTCGGGGTCAGCTGCAGGTTGACCGGCGCGGTGGACGCCTTATTCGGTACCCCGTCGACCCGCTGTGCCCTGGCGTTGTCCACCAGAGCCAGGGAGATGAACAACATGACGCCTGCCAGAACTGTTGAGAACAACGGCCTTACCGAAATCCTGCTCATCGTTACCGAATCCTCCACCGCGAACTCCCTGCTTGCCCTGCCCCGAGGAATACCCGGCCGGTGAATCCTGAAACTTGTTGTCAGGTTTCCAGCCTGGTCCTTTGAAGGCGTAACTCAGGCGATGACGCCAGGTCCCCGCGCCCTTGATGTCCTTCCAGATGTTGGCGAATTCCCCGTAGGCGACCTTGACCGGATTGAACGTTTCAATGTTGGTGGTGAGGCCGTAACGGACCCTCTCCCCTTCGGGCTCGAAGCTGCCGAACATGCGGTCCCAGATGATCAGGATCCCGGCGTAGTTTCGGTCCAGGTACTGCTCCTGCGATCCGTGGTGGACCCGGTGATGGCTCGGTGTGTTGAAGATGAACTCGACCGGCCGCGGCAGTTTGTTGATCGCTTCGGTGTGCAGGGTGAACTGGTAGAGCAGGTTCCAGGACATCGCGAGAACGATCATGAACGGCTCGAAGAAGAGCCCCAGCGGCAACCAGAACATCGACCCGGTGAATGGTGACCAGTCCTGCCTCAGGGCGGTCGAGAGGTTGTAGTGCTCGGACGAGTGGTGAACCACGTGACTCGCCCAGAAAAGGCGGACGCGATGGTGGCAGCGGTGATAGACGTAGAAAGCCAGATCGTCCGCGAAGAAGAGCAGCACCCAGACCCACCAGTCACCAGGTGACAGGCCGAAGGGGCTGACCGTGTAGATCGCGGCAAGGATGGCGATCGAAACCAGCTTCCAGGCGCCGGCGATGAAGACATGGCCGAGCCCCATGCTGAGACTGGTCCCGGTGTCTTTGAGTTCGTAGCCGACAGCCCCGTTCGCGGCTGCCTCTTCGGCGTTCTCTTCGGCAGCGTGCCGGAGTGCGAGGTACTCCAGCCCCATGAACAGGACGAAGAAAGGGATCGCGTAGAGAATCAGGTCACTCAAGGTTGTCTCCGATCGAAGTTGCTCAGCCGGACCGACGAGACCATCTGGTCCAACCAGTTGATGAACTGGTTATACCAGTTGAACAAGAAACCGTCAAGGAGAAACCAACGGCACCGCGCATCGCAAAAAGAGATGGACCGGGTCGGTTTCACCACGCTACCCGCGGCAAAGTCGACCCGGACCCGTAGGCCCCATGCCGCCCGGTAGCCCTGGGTCGGTTTCTCCGCTCTCTCAACGGCAAAGTCGACC
>JBAWHK010000170.1:0-8829 GCA_049593795.1 Solirubrobacterales bacterium | reverse complement strand
CTGCCCCGGGAGTTTGCCGACCGCCCAAATCGGGTTCAATGGTCTCATCCTCGACTTCCTCGAAAAGAGAATTCTGTTCGTCACCGGCAAGGGTGGCGTTGGTAAATCGACCGTCGCAATCGCTCTCGGAATCCGGGCTGCGATGGAAGGAAAACGCACGATCGTGGTCGAGGTCGCCTCCACCGAAAACGCATCACGGGTTTTCCGCCAGGCCGATGTGGGCTTCAAGGAGGTCGAGATGCGAAACAATCTCTGGGCGATCTCGATCGACCCGGAGGAGTCGATGCGGGAGTACGTACTGCTGCAGCTCAAGGTAAAGGCAATGCGGGATCTCCTGTTCCGGAGCCGAATGTTCACTTATCTGGCGGCCGCGACTCCGGGTCTGAACGAACTGGTCACGATCGGCAAGATCTGGGAACTGGCGCTCGAGGACCGCAAGC
Source organism: Solirubrobacterales bacterium (assembly GCA_049593795.1). Taxonomy (GTDB): domain Bacteria; phylum Actinomycetota; class Thermoleophilia; order Solirubrobacterales; family 70-9; genus 67-14. Next base: position 8,389 of record JBAWHK010000170.1, on the reverse strand, counting down.
TCAAACACGGCCGCAAATACGACCTGGTGATCGTCGACTCGCCGGCAACCGGGCACGGCATCAGTTTCCTCCAGAGCCCCCGCACTTTCGCCAACATCGCCCGGGTCGGCCCGATTCACAGTCAGGCCCGCCAGCTTCAGGACATGATCAACGACCATGACCACACCGGCAGCGTGATCGTTTCGCTTCCGGAAGAAATGCCGGTGAATGAAACCGCCAACCTGGAAGCCGAGCTGACCGGTGACGTCAACATTTCGGTTGATCGGGTGATCATGAATGCGCTTTATCCCGACCGCTACACCGACACCGACCTGAAAGCCATCAGGAAACTCGGCAAGAGCGAAAACGACGAAGTCCGGGCGGCATCGAAGGCAGCGATCTCGCAATGCGTGCGCACCGCATCCCAACGGGAACAGCTGGAACGGCTGGAAAGCATGGTTTCAGCGCCAATCACCACCCTGCCTTACATCTTCAAGCCGGAAATCGACCTCAGTTCGGCCCGTCAGCTGGCCGAGGAGCTCTCCTGATGCCTTCAGTGAGCGACATCCTCGAAGGCAACCGGATCTGCATCTGCGCCGGATCCGGCGGGGTCGGCAAAACGACCACCTCGGCCGCCATCGCTCTCGGCATGGCCGCCCGGGGGCTCAAAGTCTGTGTCCTGACGATCGATCCGGCGAAACGCCTGGCCGATTCCCTGGGGCTGGAAGAACTCGGCAACGAAGCCTCCCAGGTCGATCCGAAGCTGCTCGAGGAACAGGGAACGGTCGAGGATGGCGGCGAGCTCTGGGCGATGATGCTTGACGCGAAAGAAACCTTTGACCAGTTGATCGCCCGTCACGCAGAGGACGCCGAGGCCCGCGACCGGGTTCTGAACAACCGCATCTACCAGCAGATATCCGGGGCTCTGGCCGGCTCGCAGGAATACATGGCGATGGAAAAACTGTTCGAGCTTCACAGCGAAGGCCGCTTCGACCTGCTTGTCCTGGATACGCCACCGAGCCGGAACGCACTCGACTTCCTCGATGCCCCGACCAGGCTCACCCAGTTCATCGAAGGCAAATCACTTCAGATTTTCATCAAACCGACCGGTTTCGCAGCCAAAGTGGCTGGGCGTGGGGCCGGAGTCGCCCTTTCCGTGCTGAAGCGCCTGGTTGGTTTTGACCTGCTGGCTGACCTGTCCGAGTTTTTCACCGCATTCAGCGGCATGATCGACGGGTTCCAGGACCGCGCACACCGCGTGAGCGCCCTCCTGGGCGACGATGAGACCTGTTTCGTCATTGTGTGCGGGTCACAGGCCGACCAGGTCGATGAGGCCGTTTTCTTCCACTCCAAGCTGGTTGAGCAAAACATGAACTTCGGCGGTGCAGTGGTCAACCGGGTCCGTTACCGGCTGGGGACACGCAAACCCAACGTCAAGGAACTCACCGGGAAGATCGACGAAAGCCTCGATCGTCCCGATCTGTCCGAAGAGATCGCCCGCAACCTCGCTGAATATGACGTTCTGGCCCAGCGTGACGCGAAAAACATCAAGCGGCTGCGCGAAATCCTCGGGGATGAACCGGTGATCCGGATCCCTTACCTCGATACCGACGTCCATGACCTCGAGGGGCTGTCGAAAATCAACGAGTTCCTGTTCGCCACCGAGGACGAACGGCTGGACCTGGCTTCAAGCTGACGTTTCTTCGCAGCCCGGGTCGCGCCGCGAATCCCTTCCGGCGTCGTGTGTCAGGCCGGCTTGTTGCGGCGGTACTGCATCTCCGAAACTGACCATTCGGTCGTTTCGGGCTCCGGGAAGAGCTTGCGATCGGGCGTGCCGTGAGCCTGCTTGCGTTCCGAATCGAGGCCGTCGAGTGCATGGGCGGGCCATTCCATTGTCTGTCCCGGACGGGTCTGGCTGAGCCAGTCTTCACGCAGGGTCGATCCGATCGGGGTCGAGGCCGAAACCTTGATGTCTCCCGGTTCGGGCGTGGGTTCACGCAGCGGCGTGATGTCCGGGATTTCCGGGATGTCCGCAAAGTCACGGTCGATCCCGCGATCGATACCGAGGGCAGCTTCGATCTCCGGCATCGATTCGAAACGGGTTTCACTCTCCCCCGGGATCGGTTCGGGATCGAACTCAGGAACCGATCCGAACAGGGGGTCAACCCCTGCCTCCACTTCCGGACCGAAACTGTTGTTCGCGTCGTAACGCGAACTCGCACCTTCGTCTTCAACGAGACGAGGCTTGAAAATATGGATTTCGGCACCGGCCGGTTCCGCTTCCGCGGCTTCCATGACGGGCTCGGGAACGATGTCCCATTCGGAAGTCGATCCCATCTGGCTGGCGCTGCCTTCGCCGGCCTGAAGCCCTGAGGTGATCAGGGTTTCTTCGGCAACGACGTTGAGGTTGCTTTCGTAATTGCCGAGCACCGCTTCCCGCAGGATGTGGCGGGTTGAATCTTCAATCCAGGCAGCGAGGTAGCTGGCGGATTCGCCGCCGATCATCATCGTTTCTTCGTTGTTGATCAGTGCCTGTTCGAGGTCAAGTGCGGATTCGATGCGTTTCCGGGCAATGTCATCGTCGGCTTCGCCGGTGATCAGCGCTGCGGCACGGGCGGCAAGCGGAGCGTCGATCACTCCCTGGCCACCGAGAGCAGAACGAATCGCGAGCAGGTGGTCACAGAGTGCGTCGACCGGCCGGCTGCGTTCACAGCCGAACTGGAAACGTTTCTCGGCGAAAGCAATCGCTTCGTTGCGGGCCGAGTTCTCGGCGAGACGCTGGACGAAGTCGTCAAATCCAGAAACTTCCGATTCGATCAGGAAGTAACTGCCTGGTCGCGGCGGATGGGCTCCGGTCTCGATCCGGCGCCAGGCGTCGTCGCCGATCGGGGCGAAAGCGAAGGGACCGAGGCCGACTGTGCCTTCTTTGAAGAGACGCAGGGAACGGACCAGCGAATGGAGCCTTTCGACCGCAACCCCGGGGCCGTCACTGGATTCACCAAGCGGGGCCATGGCCAGGAATGCCTGCTGCCACGGGCTGCGTTCGGTGCCTTCGGACGAAGTTGCTTCGATCGGTGCGTCTACCGAATCGGCACGAACGATCTTGATGCCGTTGGTGAGCTCGATCTCGGACGGGGTCATTTCGAACCCGACCAGCGGCACGAGCAGCACGTCGGCTTCGTGGATGTCGCGGGATTCGATCTCGAGTGAAGCCAGGGCGGCTTCGACCCGGCTGTAGTCGAGCGAGAATTCGGTGGTGCCTTCCCACAGGCCGGCGATGAATACAGCGATCATCTCTTCGGCACGGCGGTTGGGTTCGGACGGAACCGCGACCCCGCGGGCCTCGAGGTAAGGGGCGGCGACGTTCGATGAAGCGATAGCTCCACGCGCCGGGCCGTATGAAGGCAGTGACTTCAGTTCTTCAAGGTGGGTGCTGATGTAGCGCGATGTGAGCGGTACGTAACGGTAGAAATGAGAGCTGTCCCCGTTGTTTTCGGCAACGTCGAACGGGATCTCATCACCCGTGGCCACCAGCGAAGTGAATCGCGTAGATGCTTCGGCTGCGAGCCGCTTCAAAGCCTCATCAAGTACCGGATCGTGCATGTCTCATTGATTACGGACCCAGCCCCGGCATCCTCCGACTGCACGATCGATTGCATAAAACTGTGGTGCGGATGAATTCCGCCCGGACGATCCGTGCCGGGTTGTCCCGCTGCCCGTCAGGCGTTGATCAGCCGTGACGGGTCAGGCTGGAACGGCTTCGGTGGCCAGCCACTGGATGCCGTACTTGCGCATCCCTTCGATCAGTGGCACCAGGTCCTGCCCCTTGTCGGTGAGGGCGTAGGTGACTCGTGGCGGCACTTCGGGGAAGGTCTGACGCTCCACTATCCCCTGCTCTTCGAGCGTCCTCAGACGCAGCGACAGGGTCCTTGGGCTGATTCCTTCGAGTGATCGCTCGAGCTCGCAGAACCGGCGGCAGTCGTCGGCCAGGTCGCGGATCACGAGAAGGGTCCATTTTCCGGAGATCACGTCGGCGGTACGGCAGACGGGGCATTCTTCATTGTCGATTGCGCTCATCTTGGAAGTGAGATGGCTTTGTAGTTGAGGTCTCCCGGCTGAAACCGGGAACCAAACCATCAGCTCACTTCAACAAGTATAGGCACATGGCTTCACTTACTGAAGCGCCTGACCGTTCAAGGGGTCACTGAATCGACGAAAGGACTACCGGCAGGGCGCCTGCCGCGAGAAACGGAGCCAGCGGCAAAGCGGTCTGCGATGGTGGCAGCCGCTTGCCGAGAGCGATCAGCACCCCGGTCATCCCGGCCAGGGCAAGGCCGATCAGCAGCGCCGGCAGGGCCTGCCAGCCCATGAACAGGCCGATCACGGCGACCAGTTTTGCGTCACCCATGCCGACCCCTTCCGGTTTGACCAGCGAAGCGACGACCAGAGGGGCGGAGACAACCGCTGCTGCGAGCACGTCGCCAGCCAGGTTGCCGGGGTCCTGGATCGCCGAGATAGCCACTGCTGCCGCCGCAGCCAGCAGCAGCACGCGGTTGGGAATGACGCGCTGCTTCAGGTCGGTCACCGATACGACCAGGAGGGTCACGGCGAGGACGGCTGCGGCGGCGAGTGACATGGAATGAACCTATGGAAAGGCACTTCATGTGACCTTCGCTTTTCCGAAAGGTTGGGTAAACCGGGCGCGACGGAACTGCAAACAAAAAGGCCGGCCCTTTCGGACCGGCCTTTCAAATGATTCCCAGCTGGCTGAGGCTCAGGTGGCTTCGCGAAGCTTCTGGGCTTCGTTGAGGCTCTGGAGCTTTTTCAGTGACTGGTTCTCGATCTGACGGATGCGTTCACGGGTTACGTTGAACGTACGTCCGACCTCGTCCAGGGTGCGGGGATGCTCCCCGCCCAGTCCGTAACGCAGCTCAAGTACGCGGCGCTCACGGTAGGAGAGGTTCTCAAGCGATTCCTTGAGGGCTTCCTTGGTCAGCAGGTCAGCGGCACGATCGAAAGGCGACTCGGCCTTCTCGTCGGCAATGAACTGTCCGAACTCGGATTCCTCTTCGTCGCCAACCGGCTTCTCGAGAGATACCGGTGACTGGGCCGAACGCTTGATCGAATCAACCTCTTCGGGATCGATGCCGGTTACGTCAGCGATCTCTTCCGGGGTCGGTTCCCGACCGAGCTCGGTCACGAGCTTACGCTCGGCACGGCCGATCTTGTTCAGCTTTTCAACGACGTGGACCGGGATACGGATGGTCCGGGCCTTGTCGGCAAGAGCGCGCGCGATCGCCTGGCGGATCCACCAGGTGGCGTAGGTCGAGAACTTGAATCCCTTGCGGTAATCGAATTTCTCAGCCGCACGAACCAGGCCGAGGGTGCCTTCCTGGATCAGGTCAAGGAACGGCAGTCCCTGGTTGCGGTAGTTCTTGGCGATCGATACGACGAGACGAAGGTTCGACTCGACCATCTTCTGCTTGGCGTCAAGATCGCCGCGCTCGATGCGCTTGGCGAGATCGACCTCTTCCTGGGCAGTCAGCAGGCGAACCTTGCCGATGTCCTTGAGGAAAAGCTGCAGAGAGTCAGTGGTCATGTCCGGCTTCAGGTCAAGAGCTTCCTTCTTACGGCGGCGACCACGTCGTCCGTCTGAGCGCTCTGCGTCTGCTGTTGCCTTCTGGGCGGGATCAACGTCCTCGACCAGTTCAATGCCCTGCTTCTCTATGTGTCCGTACAGATCCTCGATATCTGATTCATCGAGATCTACTTCCTTGACCGCGGTGGCGATATCACCGAAAGTGAGCACGCCGAGCTGCTGCCCGCGATTGACGAGAGTCTTTACTTCTTCTAGTTCCTGGAGTTCTGCTACTAGCATTCTGTCCCTATCTGATTTTCCTGACGCAACCGATTTCTTGGTTCGTACCCTGAAAGCCGGGTACCGAACACGCATAAACACGATTCACTCGTCAAGATTCGTGTTTCGCTCTGATTTTGGAACGGCTAAGAACCGCTGCTACAGGTAAGTGGCCAAACGAGTGTTCGGATACTAGCCGCTTCACTTAGTAAAGTCAAGACTGAAAGTGTCTCTGCTTTCCAAACTCCCACATAGCCGATGAGTTGCGGTGACTGCGACCAGCAGAACCAGCTGAACCCGCCCGAGGGAGCGATCCCGCTCTCCGAACAGTGGAAGCATCTGCCCTGGCTCCAGGCGTTCTGGACCCGGGCCTACCGCGAGAACATAACCGGGCTTTCCGGCATGGTCGCCTACAACCTGATGCTGGCGATTTTTCCCTTCGCTTTCCTGGTGCTCTTCATCTTCAGCCAGGTGCTTCGGATCGAAGGTGTCGAAGTCGGGATTTTCAACGATCTGCAACGGCTTTTCCCTGACGCAGAGCAGGATACGCTCAACAACATCCTGTCTTCGATTCGCTCCAATTCGACCACCCTCGGCGTGGTTGCCGCCATCGGGTCACTCTGGATCGGCGCTTCTTTCTGGGGCTCGATGGACACCGCTTTCTGCCGGATCTACCACGTCGAATGCCGCGGATGGTGGGAACAGAAAAGGTTCTCGCTCTGGATGCTGCTCGTGGTCGCGCTGTTCCTGCTCGGCAGTGTTGTCCTGCCGGCCGCCGAGGGCGCCCTGATCCGCTCAACCGAAAGCCTGCCTTTCGGGCTGAACGAGATCCAGAACCTGGATAGCGCCGTTCTGGTCGCCGTCACCCTCACCCTGAACTTCAGCGTCGCCGCCGTGATCTACTGGGCCGTCCCCAAAGGACACATGAACTGGCGTGCGGTCTGGCCGGGCGCCCTGTTCACGATGGTCGTGGCGGGCATGGCCAACTGGCTGTTCCCCGTCTATCTCAGCAATGTCTCGACCCTCAACCGCTTCGGATCGACGATCGGATTCATCCTGATCGCTCTGCTCTGGTTCTATCTGGTGGCCCTGACCATGCTGGCCGGCGCGGTCATCAACTCGCTCAGGCACGAATACCACGACACCGGTCAGTTGCCTTACGGCATCGTCAGCCGCGCCTCACTGCTGGCCGAAGCCCTCGCGAGGAAAGATTCGACAACAGTGACCCGTCCGGTTGCCGAGCCTTACCGCTCCCTCTCCGGGCAGGCCGACAGTGAAACGGAAGAGATCGACATTTCCGATTCCCCGGACGTGATCCCCCTCGATCCGCACCGCAGGCGCAGGTGAGCGTCCAGATCGAGCTGATGCCCGATCCGGTCCGCCATGGCCTGGCCACTACCGGCGGAGTGAAATGCGAACAGACCGCCGTGATCACGGTGGACCGCGAAACCTTCGCCCATATATGGACGCCATCGACGCTCGAACTGCTTGCCCGGACCTACTGGCGGTTCATCCGCAAACGTTCACTGGGAGCGATTCGGGTCGTTTACCGGCCGGATTCCCAGACCGTGGTCCTGTTCTCGAAAGGCATCCCGCTGCTGCGTTTCGACGCGCCGACCTTCCACACCGAAAACGACAGTGCCTACGTCGAATGGCGGATCGCCAAAGGACTGCTGGTCGCCCGGGCCGGCCGCGACCATGGCTTCCTGCGGATCGGCGTCAAGAACCAGGGCGAATGTGAAGGCAACCGGCAACGGCTCGAAGTCACCTCGGAAGTCTCGAATTTCTACCCGTGGATCCGTGGATCGGGCTGGTTCGCGAAAGTCGGCACCTGGATCTACTCCCAGACCCAGTTGCGAACCCACATCTGGGTCACCAAGGGATTCCTGCGTTCCCTTGAAGGCCTGCCCGACGAAGTCCTGAAACGTGGCGAGGACCCGGATCAGGAACCCGCCGACAGCTGAAGCCGCCTAAAGGCTCGCTTCCATCTCGTCGACGGCGACTTTCATGGCTTCGCTGATCCCGGCCGGTTCGATGTCGAAACGTTTCATCCCGGAAGGATCGGAAACCACAGTTTCGGTTGACAGGCCTTCGACCAGCGGCCGGGCAACCCCGGTATCGACCGGGGTCACAAGCCCGATCCAGAGAGAAGAGAGCCCCGGGGTCAGGAACGGAACGCCGACCCGGACCGGGGCCCGATGTTCCATCGCCGCAGCCATCTGGTCCATCATGCCGCCGTAGGTGGTCACGTCGGGACCGCCGAGTTCGATCGTGACGTCGCCTTCGACGTCGAGGTTGCGGGATTCTTCGAGGTAGGACACCACGTCATCAGCCGCGATCGGCTGGGTCTTCGTGGTGGTCCAGCGGGGGGTCACCATGAACGGAAGTCGCTTGACCAGGTAATAGACGGTACGGAAGGACTCACTGCCTCCCCCGAGCACAACGGCGGCCCGCAGGTAGGTCATCGGCAATCCCGTGGATTTCAATGCCTCGGCAGTTTCCTGCCGTGACTGCAGGTGCTTCGACTTGCCTTCACCGAGTCCGCCCAGGTAG
>JBAWHK010000169.1:0-5300 GCA_049593795.1 Solirubrobacterales bacterium | reverse complement strand
CGTTTGTGCTGTCGCCACAACCGACGGCGAACATTCCGGCGGCCCCCACTGCGAGAATGGCCAGACCCATGCGCAACCGCTTCGAATCAATCATCTTTAGTTCTCCATCCTTTGTGAACTGGAATTCGCTAGGCACTCTGCATGGATCAGCCTACCGCCGGAGGCGACGTTGAAAATCATCGGTTTCGACACCGCAACTGACGACACGGTGGTTGCCGCTTCATCAGGCGGCGAAGTCGTGTTCGAAGAACTGATCGGCCCTAACGAAAAGGGGCGTCCGGTCCACAGCGAGATGCTGATGGTCACTCTGAACGAAGCCGCCGATGCGCTGGGAGGCTGGGCTGAGGTCAGACGTCTCGCGGTCGGCACCGGCCCGGGTACTTTCACCGGAATCCGGATCGGTCTGGCCACCGCAAACGGCCTGACCCTGTCAACCGGAATCGAGCTGGCCGCAGTTTCAACCCTCGAAGCGCTCGCGCTGCCGATGGGCGACGGAACCAGGCCGGTGCTGCCCCTGCTCGACGCCCGACGGGGAGAGGTCTTCGCGGCGCTCTATGCGCCCGACGGCGAAATTCTGCGGGCGCCATTCGCGTCCAGACCGGAAGATCTGGCACCGCTTCTGGCGGAACTGGACCCATCCCCGATTGTCGGGGGGCCGGGGGCGGTACGATTCAGGGACGAATTGCTCCGGATCGGCCTGAACCATGACGATTCTGATGCGACCGTCCACCACCTGAGTGGGCGCGCCATTTGCGAGCTGGGCGCCGCAATCGACCGGATCGACAACTCAATTCCCCTCGAACCCACATATCTGAGAGTCCCCGATGCGCAACTCTGGCTTGAACGAGATGGCAGTACGAACGCTCCCTGAATCGCAGGGGCTTGATGTTGTGCTGCGCCCGCTGACTTTCGCTGACCTCCCGGTCGTCATTTCGATCGAACGCCGGTCGTTCTCCAGTCCGTGGTCGCCTGGCATGTTCGTACTCGAAATGTCCCGGGATTCGAGCGTGACCCTGGCCGCCGTGCTGGACGGGCGCCCGATTGGTTACGCGGTTTTTTCGCGGTACGACGCGGCCTGGCATTTGATGAACATCGCGGTTGCGCCGGAGCACCGTCGGCATCGGGTCGGTTCGATCCTGATCGAAGGCGCGGTGGACCTGATTGGACCGGATGCCCCGGTGACCCTTGAAGTGAGGCCATCGAACCTCTCGGCAATCGCCCTCTACGAAACTTTCGGATTTCGTGCCTACGGACATCGCAAGGGCTACTACCCGGACAACGGGGAGGACGCGATGATCATGTGGCGGGGCGATCCGGCCGCTGCCGGCGTTCCTGACCAGGCCCTTCCGGCCAGCCCGGAGCAATGAGTCTTGCCGATCCTGGCAATCGAAACTTCATGTGACGATACGTGCGCCGCGGTCCTCGACGGACCGAAGATCCTTTCGAATGTGGTTTCTTCGCAGACGGTCCACGAGCAATACGGCGGGGTGGTGCCGGAGGTGGCGTCTCGCCATCACCTCGAACTGACCGGGCCGGTGATCGCGTCAGCGCTGCTCGATGCCGACCTGGAAATCCATGATCTTGACGCCATCGCGGTCACTGCCGGACCGGGTTTGATCGGAGCCCTGCTGGTCGGACTGAGCACCGCCAAAGCCCTGGCCGCGCCCTGGCGCATTCCGCTGATCCCGACCGATCACCTGCATGGTCATGTGGCGGCGAACTTTCTCGACCCGGACCCGGTCGAACCACCGTTCATCTGCCTGATTGCCAGCGGCGGGCACACCATCCTCGCGGGCGTCACGGACTTCGAAGGTTATGAAGTTCTCGGCGAAACGCTCGATGACGCTGCCGGTGAAGCGATCGACAAGGGTGCCCGGATGCTCGGCCTCGGTTACCCCGGAGGGCCGGCCCTCGAAGCACTCGCCGCCGACGGCGATCCGGAGGCGTTCAGTTTCCCGGTGGCGATGTCCCGCAACCCCGGCCTCGATTTCAGCTTCAGCGGCCTCAAGACCGCTCTCGTGTATCGCTGCCGGGATCTCGGGGAAGACGGGGTCGAACAGAACCGGGCGGACCTCGCGGCCGGGTATCAGGCGGCGATCGTGGATCAACTCGTCGGGAAACTTCGCCGGGCGATCGACCGCGAGGACTGGCCAATGGTGGCACTTGGTGGCGGGGTTGCCGCGAACGGACCGCTGCGGAAAGCAGTCCAGGAACTATGCGACGAACGGTCAATCAAACTGAAACTGGTTCCCCGCGAACTCTGTACCGACAATGCCGCGATGATCGGTTCAGCGGCCCGTTACAGCCGGAAGCTCGAGTTTCCCGAATACCTCGGATTCGACGCTTTTGCGACCGGAGCGAGCCGGTGACTTCAGGGACAGTGGAAGTCACGGTCCATTCACAGCCGGGATGTCATCTCTGCGATGAAGCGATCGCCTGGCTGGAAGGGATCAAAGGTGAGTATCCGGCCATGGAGATCACCGTTCTCGACATCAACCGCAACGATGAATCCCTGAAGCGTTACCTCGAGCGGATCCCGGTGGTGGAGATCAACGGCACCGTGGTCAGTGAACTCGTTCTGGAAGAAGATTCAGTGCTTGAACACTTAGGCAACCCCGTGAGTCGTTCAGGCCAGATACCCTGACAGCCCAATGACTCTGCCGCCGAAACCCCGATCTGACAGCACCTCCACCCTGATCGGGGATGGCGAAAGGCTTTCGCTGGGGGTCGCCGCCCGTCTTTCCCGTTACCTGCAGGTGCTGACCCAGGCCAAAAAGATGGGCCGGGACACGATTTCGTCCCAGGAACTTTCCGAGTACACGCACATCAACCCGACCCAGATCCGTCGTGACCTGTCCGGTTTCGGCAAGTTCGGCAAACGTGGGGTGGGGTATCGCATCGAGTTTCTCGTTGACGAGATCCGCAAGATCCTGAGGACTGCCGGGCATCACAACATCGCTCTCTTCGGGGCCGGCAAGCTCGGTCAGGCAATTGCCGGGTCGGACATTTTTGCCGATCACGGGTTCGAGATCGTTTCGCTTTTCGACGTTGACCCCGGACGCATCGGAACCGAGATCGGGTCGCTCACCGTTCGTGATTTTTCCGAACTTGGAGATGCGGTCAAAGATGAAGCGATCGTGGTCGGCGTGATCGCTGTGCCTTCCGAAGCGGCCCAGGAGGTTGCTGACGGACTGGTCGATGCCGGTGTCACCGTGATCTTCAATTACACCGAGCAGTTGCTCCAGGTACCGCCGGAAGTGACAGTTCACACGTCAAGTCCTGCGGTCGACCTCCTATACGCGCTGTACTTCTACCTTTCTTGATCGACTTTGGCTGACTCCGACCTGCTCGACCTTGATGTTGCCCGTGAGATGTTCGAGGCTTCGCGGGATTTCACGATCGGGCTTGAAGAGGAGTTCGCGATCCTCGATCCGGGGACCCTCGACCTGGCCGACCGGTTCCCTGAGCTTTACGAGGCGGCCCAGGCCGATCCGGTACTGGGGGAGTCGGCCGCTGGCGAACTGATCGCCTCCGAGATCGAGATCCGTTCCGGGCGTTCGACGTCGATGGCGGATGCCAATCTGCGACAGGCTGACCGCCGCAAGCGACTTTTTGACCTGGCACGGGAACGTGGTGCCAGCCTCGCTTCAATGGGAACCCACCCCTGGGCGAACTACCTGGATCAGGAGATCATCGACACCCCGCACTACCAGCGGCTCAAGGAAGATCTCGGCTGGGTTGCCCAGCGCAACAACACCTGGAGCCTGCACGTTCACGTAGGCATTCAGGGGGCGGAGCGGGCGATCAAGGTAACCGACTGGCTCCGGGAACAGCTACCTATCCTGCTTGCCGTTTCATCGAATTCTCCGTTCCTTGACCGGCACGACAGCGGTCTGGCTTCGGTGCGGTCCGAGATCTTCACGCGGTCGTTTCCCCGCTGTGGAATTCCCGGACAGTTCCGTTCCTGGGATGAGTACGCGAACTTCATCAACACCCTCCATGACCTCGGTTCGGTTGTGGAAGCGACCCAGCTCTGGTGGAGCGTGCGGCCTCACCACGCTTTCGGCACGGTCGAGGTCCGGATCTGCGACGCCCAGTCGAGCGGCCCGGAATCAACCGCACTTGCCGGGCTGATCACCGCGGTGGTTGCCCAGACCGCGCTTGACCTTGATTCCGGGGCGAAGGATGGCATCGAACCGCTGCTTGACCGGGAGATCGAAGAGAACTTCTGGCGGGCAATTCGTTACGGAATGGACGGAAAGCTGATCGATTTCCGCAAGGGCAGGGAGGTCGAAGCCAGGCAGGTGCTCGATGACCTGCTCGAGTGGACCTCGCCTGCCCGTGAAGCCCTCGGCATCGAAGTTGACCTGCCGGAGCAGAACGGAACCCAGCGGACCCGGGAACTGTTCAGGGGCGGAATGTCGATCGAGGAGATCTACCGCGCATCGGCCGAAGAGACAATGAGGACTTTCGGCAGCTGAACAACCCGGTCGCCGGCCGGGGATTTCCCCATTGCGTAAATCCGCGACCTGCATCCATATAAGCTCACTTCAATGAGTGAAGAAGAGACAACTCCGCCAAATTCTGCCGATGCCGCCTCGCCTCAGGGTGATCCGGGTGGGCCGCCGCCGCTCACGCCCGAAGAGCAGGAAATGCTCGAACAGCAGATGAGTGAAGTCCGGGTCGAGGACCTCCTGACCCAGACGGTAGCCAGCGTGCTCAACCTCAGCGCCCGTCGCATCGTCAAAGAGGATGAAATTGACCTCGATCAGGCCCGCATCGGCATCGATGCTGTCCGGGCACTGGTTGCGCTCCTGCCGGCCGAAGTGGAAGAAGCGGTCAGAGAGCCGCTAAGCCAGGTGCAGATGCTTTACGCACAGCGGGCAGGAACACCGCCCGAAGGTGCCCCGGAAGCTCCCGGACAGGCCCCGCCGGCCCCGCAGCAGGAAGCCAAGCCCAAAGGCCCCGGCCTGTGGACCCCCGGGCGCGACTGAACCCTTCCGCCCAATAGAAAGAGTTTCCGGCTTCACCCGCCATGAGGGCGGGTAAGTTGTCCGGATGTGGCGCGATGCTTTGTCGGGGCAGCAGGAGATGCTCGAGTGGATTTTCGACTCGGCGCCCGGCGGCATGGCGATTGTCGAGTACAGCCAGCACCTCGGTGGCATCCTTGCGTTCGCCAATGAAGCACTGGCGAGCCTGACCGGATACACCCGGGAAGAACTGGTCGGCATGCCGGCCTTCAAGCTGATCCCGGAAGTTTCCGACGAGGCAGAAAGTTCCCGCAACGAGCTGGTTGCCGG
>JBAWHK010000168.1:0-12695 GCA_049593795.1 Solirubrobacterales bacterium | reverse complement strand
CCGACCAGGTTGCCATTGTCGAGGAAGGGGTTGGAACCGGCGATCGGCTGGGTGCTGCCGCCCGGACAGCGCTGCAGGCCGGTGAGCAGGTCGAGTCCGCCGTAGATCTCTGTGGTCGCCGGCTGGATCGCGTTTCCGTTCAGCTGGTAAACGCCTGTGGCGGCTGGACGCACCCTTGTGTAATGCCCGTTCGCATCGTAGTTGGCAGTGGCCGCACCAAGGCGTCCGAAAGCATTGAAGATGTCCGGCGCGTAAGCGCGGGTCTCGGAAACTTCCTCCTGCGAAGCGTCCATCGAGTTAACCGCAGCTTCAACGGCGGGCTCAGCCACTTTGTGGAGCGGAATCAGTGATGACGAAAGATCAGAGAGGTCGTTGTTCGGGCCCGGTTTGGACGCGGCGGTAGCGAGATTCGAGAAAACCGGCTTGGCCCGCTTCAGAACCGGACGGATGTCATCGCGAAGGAAGTTAGCGAGGCCGGCGTCGGCGGCACGACCATTTGCGGCCACCAGCGGCTCAACGTCATCGAGCGCCACCCGCAGGTTGACGAAGGTCGTGTTGGCCTGACGCAGGGTCGGCGGCAGTTCGATCAATGTCTGGTTCAGGTTTTCGTTCTGGCTGGCGATCGCGCCAAGAGCAGTGTTGGCGTTGCTGACCAGCTCGGTCAGTTCCGGCGCAACCTCGCTGAGGTTGGTAACGAAGCCCGAAGTGTTCTTGACGAACTCGTTCAGCTTGGTGTCCTGATCGCTCAGCTCGGCAAAGAGGCGCTGGGTTGAACTGAACGATGAACTCGAGTACTTGAAAGTTTTGTTTGCGCCGACCGCACCATCGCCTGCATATATAGAGGAGACACCACGGATGAACTTGCGCCAGCCATTGCGTGTCCGTTCATCGAATACGTCGAAGAACTGGTCGAGTTCAACCGCGGTCGTGGTCGAGCCTTCACCGAGGACAGTGTCGTCTTCCAGTTCCAGGGCGTTATCCGGCCCCATGGTCAGGGCGATGTAATGGTTGTGGACACTGGAAAGCGAACTCTTCCGGATCACCGCTGTTGTGCCTTCACGCAAAGGCTCGTCGACGGTGATGTCCATCTCGGCCTGGTTGTCGTCAGAAAGTCCAACCGAATTCACGGTCCCGATCGGGTGCCCGCCAACCATCACCTGGTTGCCGGAAACGATCAGGCCGGCGTTCTGGAACTTCAGCGTGTACTTGTGGCCGGACTCGCCACCGAAGATCAGCGTGGCAACAAAAACGATCGCACAGACAAGTACACCCAGAGTTACCACCCTGAGCACTGTCGAGCTACGTCCGCGACTTGAACCGCGACTTGGTTTTGCTTGATTGGCAGTCGTCAAACTGAGCTACCCGCTATTTCTCCCCAACTTCGGAGCCTCCTTCCTGAAACGGGGATGCTACCTGAGCGAGCAGCGGAAACCTTTGTGGTGCTTAAACGAAGCTCCCGGCAGGTCACGGTCCTGAGAAACCACCGGCGTAACAGGCGCCGGGCGCGCATGTATTTATCACCCGTCCGTTGAGGTCCAGGAAGCCGGATACCATCTGTTGAGCGGTATCAGTGAGCCTCGTGTCTTCATGCGAATCAAGCCCGAAAAACGGCGCGACGTTCTGAACCGGCGGGGCTGCCGTTCCCAGGAAAGAACCGGGGTTGTCAGGGTCCGTCCTGACCGGGCCGGTGTCCCAGTATGCGATCGCTGAGCCGTTATATGGATAAGTGGTGATCGGATCGATTCCCCACTGGCCGTTCACTCCCGGCCACCGCCCGGAGTACACGAATGGATTCACCGCGCGGGCACCGATCGTGCGGGCCATGACATTTGACTGCCAGTTGGTGACGAGGTGATCCCCGAAGGAAATGTCCATCAGCACCTTGTGGGCCGGCGTGTCTGGCAGCGGGTCATCGGTCATCCGGTGGGCGTAACCGTTGGGCTCGCCTCGATCCCACAGCATCTGGGCCAGTCCGAGTACCAGCGGGCGTGCCGCTTCAACGGGATAGCTCGGATTGAAAAAGGCCGAATATGTCCCCCACGCCGACGAACGCCGGAGCAGCACTGAGTAATTCATCGCGCTGACCCCGAGCGAAGCCCGGTCGAAATCGGGCGCGAGCGCGGTCAGGGCGCCACCCATGATGCCGCCCTGGCTGTTACCACGATAAAAAGCCCGTCCGCTGCCGGTATCAATCACCGGGTCACTGCCCATGTCGAACGGATCGACACGGAATTCAGGGGCCGAAATCAAGCCGTCCGGGTGAACCATCAAGCGGGCGAGGTAAAGCTCGTTAAGCAGGCCCTGCTGCAGCCGGTCGGCGACCTTGGGGAAATTGGACATTTCGGTGAGCGCGTCAACCACCGACGCGATGTCACCGGTTGACATGCCGATCTCATCGGTGCCACAGACGACAAAACCGTGGTTATCCGCCAGGTCGCGCTGGGCTCTTGCATTGATCTCTCCGCCAATGCTGCCCATCAGACCATGGCCATAGACCAGGGCCCTCCCCGCTTCCGCCCCCGGAGCATCAACCACCGAGTGCGGCACTATGCATTCGAAGTTCGCGTTCCAGGTGCCGGATTTCACCGGAACCCCCTCGTCATTGAGGTTCATCGTTGCTCCGGCCCCACAGGGTTCCGGCTTGCCCGGGTTGGTCAGATAGCAGGGGACCTCGAAATGTCCTTTCACCCGCCTCACCACCTCGGCGTTCGGATTGTCGATCACCGAATCCACTGTGAAACCGGGTGCGATCGAGGCCGCCGGGATCTGCCGGTCCGACAGGTCGGTGTCCCCCAGTTCCGCGAAAGCTTTGTCTCTCATCATCAAAGCGCGCGAAGTGTTGTTCTCGTCGCTCGCCACCGTGAAATCCCAGGTCAGATAAAGATCGCTCCGTTTAATGCCTTTGTTCCGGAGTCGGCGAAACAGATCCTCGAAGTAGGAGCGCCGCTGGTTGATCGCGATCTTCTTCGACGGCAGAATGTCGCGGTAGTAACGAAAGCCGGCCGGCGCACTCAAAACGTTGCCAGCGTTGTCCTTGAGATTTCGCAGGACAACTATGTAGCGGCCTTTCGCGTCGAAATTCACCATCGGATGAATCATCAGATTGCTGCTGGACGGGTTCGAAGCATTCGAATCTATTTCGACCCAGATCGGGTGTCGCTTGCCGGTCTGAGTGTTCAGCACGACTACCGGCGCGTCGGCGTCGAGGTATCGCCCCGGGTCGGACAGTCCTACCGCGCCGGTCTGGGCCAGCGCCTCGGGATTGTCGAGGCCGGGCACCCTCAGCACTATCGCCTGACCCTGGCTGAAACCATCGCTGAGGTTGTAGGGCGCCGGGTCGATGGGGACCCCGTCCTTGTTTTTCGGCATCGCGTCCGCCTGGAAATTGATGCGGCGGCCGGTTTCACTTTCGGAGTCACCGCGCGTGTAGAAGTTGCTCGGGAACGGACTCATGCAGACCGTTCCTGACTGGTCGGCTATGAAGTCACAACGGTTGGCACGGCTCAGGTCGACTGGCTGTGGCGCACAATCCGACTGCCTCACCATCGACAGCACCTTGCTCCTGATCTTGCCCGCCTGGGCCTTGATGTCGCGGTCTTCGCAACTGGTCACTGCGGTCACGCCACTCGCCCTCAGTGGAACCTTGACCGTGCGCAGCTGGCCGGCCTTGCGGAAATTGCGTTTGACCACCTTGGTGAACCGCTTGTAGGTGTCGCGGCTGTCGAAGGTCGCCGACTTGGCGACGATCCGGATCTTCCCTTTCTTGGCGCTACGCACCTTCAGCTTGATGAACCGGTTCTGAAGCAGGCGGTTCTGGTTTACATTCGCGATCGAGACCTGAACTTTGCGTTTCTTCTTTGTTTTCGCGCTCACCGCCGCATCGGCGGTGACGGCGGCAGGAGCGATGGCCTGCGCGGATCCGAGCGGGAGGAAAGTGCCGACGAGTATCAGCGCGACGAAAAACTTCCACCTTTGGTTCAAGCCGGATCTCCTTGATCTGTGAGCGGCGGTTCTCTCCGGCCCGGCCGCTCGACTGCCTTCGAATGTAGCAACCCCGATTGTGGCCGGAAGGTGCGTTTCAGAGGGATTTCAGGTACGGCAGCGGGTCGATCGGTTTACCGCCGGTCTGCCATGGGCCGACCCAATACTCGAAATGAAGGTGGCACCCGGATGAATCGCCGGTGTTGCCTACCCAGCCAACCGTTTGGCCGGCTGAAACCTGGTCCCCCACCTTGAGTTTCGACTTCCGGTTCAGGTGCATGTAGACGAAGGACGAGTTGTCCCCCTTGTTGGCGAGCACTACATAAAAGCCCGCAGCGCTGTGGTACGTGCTGTAGGCAACGCGGGCGTTCTTGATCGCCACCAGTTTCGTGCCACAGCTTGCCGACAGATCCTGGCCCTGGTGTTTATGGCCGGGACGTCCGGCACCGAACCGGCTGCCCGAGCTGCCGTAGCTAAACGGTCCCCGGACCGGGAATACCTCTTTCGGGATCGCCCTGCGCGGAAGGATTCGCAGGTCGCGCGGCGACCGGTTCGATCGTTTCCCACCGACACTGACCACGAATGGCCGACCATCGTCAGCCGCTTTCGGGACCAGGGCGCGAACCGCACTGCTGGTCCGGGCGGTGATCCGGACTTTCACGTTTTTCTTCTTGCCCGGAAACACAACCCGGCGCACCCCATCCAGGTGACGACCGGTGAGCCGGACCGTCGCTCCCGGGGTTGCCCGTCTGGTCGAAACGCACTTACTAATGCAGTAGGCGTCATCGATCTCGGGATCCCTGGCGATCTGGAGCCCGCCGCCGGACCTGGCCGAGGTGACTGCACCCTCCGGGGCCGGCGCGCTCGCGGCATCCGGCGCCATTTCCGGCGAATCGGAACGTCCAGCGTCGACTACGTCCGGCAGGACTGGCCCTTTGGCGGCCTCAGCAGTGGAGCTCAAGAGCAGCAGGCCGACTGCCAGACCCGCGAGGATCGCGACCAACGCAGTGGCGGCCGATTGAAGTCGGCTTGGCGTCTTCAGGTGGAGCATCCACCTCACACATTAGCTAATTACGACGAAAACGTTAGTTCCTGCACATGATCTTGCTGTTCTGGGGGTTTCGCCAACGAAAACGCGGTGGCAATTGAACTCCAGACCGGCGGCTATCCCACAGGAAGGTCGCCCTCAACTAACCTTGTCCTTACGTACAAGTGGTTTCGGGTTCGCCTACAGATACCTTGATTCTCGCTGTTTAACAAATCTTGCCACCAGGAGGAACCTCTACAAATGTCACCTGTCCGCCACCCCAACGTAACTGCTGCCCAGTGGGAGCCCAACGGTCTCCTGATGGGGTCGACCGACCTCACGGACGAAAGCAACCTGATCTTCGGACAGAACGTTTTCGACATCGCGACTCAGCGCGAACGCCTTCCCGATGACGTTTTCGACCGTCTCGTAGGCACACTCGAACATGGTGAAGCCCTCGATGTCGAACTGGCCGACGCAGTCGCTGAAGCGATGAAGGACTGGGCACTTGAAAACGGTGCCACCCATTACACCCACGTCTTCCAGCCCCTGACCAACCTCACCGCCGAGAAGCACGACTCCTTCTTCAAGCCCACCGGCGACGGCGGCACGATCGCCAAGTTCAAGGGTTCAACCCTGATCCAGGGCGAGCCAGACGCCTCTTCCTTCCCCTCAGGCGGCCTCCGGGTCACCTTCGAGGCCCGCGGTTACACCGCATGGGATCCGACCAGCCCCGCTTTCCTCATGGAAAACCCGAACGGAAAGCTGCTCTGCATCCCCACAGCTTTCGCTTCATGGACCGGCGAGGCACTCGACGCCAAGATCCCGCTGCTCAGGTCAATGGACGCGCTGTCCAAGTCAGCGATCAAGGCCCTCAAGCTGCTCGGCGACGACGAAGCCAAGCGAGTCACTTCTTCAGTCGGCCCCGAGCAGGAGTACTTCCTGATCGATGAGCAGTACTACTACGCCCGCCCCGACCTGATCACCACCGGCCGCACCCTGTTCGGCACCCAGCCGGCCAAGGGCCAGGAACTGGACGACCATTACTTCGGCGCCATCCCGGAACGGGTGCTCGCTTACATGATGGACCTCGAGAACGAGCTTTCCAAGCTGGGCGTCCCGATCACGACCCGCCACAACGAGGTCGCCCCGGCCCAGTACGAAGTCGCCCCGATGTTCGAGAACTCCAATATCGGTTCGGATCACCAGCAGCTGGTGATGCAGGTGATGCAGAACAAGGCCCGTCAGTACGGATTCATCTGCCTGCTTCACGAGAAACCGTTCGCTGGAATCAACGGCTCCGGCAAGCACAACAACTGGTCCATGGGCACCGACACTGGCCACAACCTGCTCGACCCGGGAGACACCCCGGCCGAGAACCTGAAGTTCCTGTTCTTCTGCGCCGCTGTCATCCAGGCGGTCAACAAGCATCAGGGGCTGATGCGGGCCACGGTCGCAAACCTCGGCCAGGATCACCGTCTCGGCGCGAACGAAGCACCGCCGGCGATCATTTCGATCTTCCTCGGCGCCGAACTGGAAAAGGTATTCGAGACTTTCGGCGCGGGCGAAGGCAACCCCCACACACCCAACGCCACTCTGGACCTCGGTCCCGATGCGCTGCCGGACCTGCCGCTCGATGGCGGTGACCGTAACCGGACCTCCCCGTTTGCTTTCACCGGCAACCGCTTCGAGTTCCGGGCTGTCGGGTCGTCGATGTCTCTGGCATTCACGAATACGGTCCTGAACACGATTACTGCCGAAGCGGTTGATGAGCTGGCCGACAAGCTCGCCGCGATCGATTCCGGTGACCTTGCTGCCGACGTCGTGGCTGTTGTCAAGGAGGCATATCTCGCCAACCGGCAGATCTGTTTCGATGGTGATGGCTACTCGGACGAATGGCAGGCCGAAGCGGCCAGGCGCGGTCTGAAGAACCTGAAGACCACGGTTGATGCCCTGCCGGAAGTCATCGCCCCGAGCACGATCGAAACGTTCTCGAAGTACGAAGTTCTTTCCGAACGTGAACTCGAAGCCCGTTTCGAAGTCTGGGTGGAGCAGTACGCGATCGGTGCGAACATCGAAGCGGAAACCGCCGCGACGATCGCCCGCACGATGATCATTCCGGCCGCGCTCAAGCACCTGGTCCTGCTGGAGAATTCAAAAGCCTCGGGTCTCGAGAAAGAAACCCGTGAATTGACCGACGCATTGATCGACCGGACGTTCGAGCTGGAAGCCGTGAACCGTTACCCGGACGGGATCGAAGAAGAGGGTCTGGACCTGGCGAAATATGCCCGTGACCGACAGCTCACCGCGATGCATGAAGTTCGGGTTGTCGCCGACAAGCTGGAACGCATCGTCGCTGACGAGTTCTGGCCGCTGCCGAAGTACGCAGAGATGCTTTTCATCAAGTAGATCAGCAGCGACCAGCTGCTCGACGACAAACTCCCGTCGGGGTCGACCCGGCGGGAGTTTTTCGTTAACCATCGTCAGCGAGCCAAAACGTCAGCCGACCCACAGGTCCGGGTCGGTTTTGCCGTCCCTGCGACCCCTAAATCGACCCGGAGCCCTCGTGGCCAGGGACGGCAGGCCCTTTCAGGGCTTGACCACCACGACCCGATTCATCGCAGCGAAGCCGTAGACCCGTTTGGCTTCCGGGGTCGGCACCCTCACGCATCCGTGTGATGCCGGATATGGCGGGATGTCGTTGTATTCGTGGAAGGCGATCCCGTTGTTGAAATAGGAGGCGTACGGCAGCCAGACGCTGTACGGGTAGGACCAGGACTGCAGTTCCTTGCGAAAGACCCGGTAGCGGCCGGTTGGCGTGTCGTAACCCGGTTTGCCGGCCGAAACGTGGATTGCCCGTTTGGTCCGGCCGTTCTTTACGAGCAGGAGCACACCTTTCTCCAGATGCACCTCAAGGAAGCGGTTGGGCTTCTTCGCTTTCGGTTTCGGCCGTTTCGCCTTGCGAAGAGCGGCATTGGTTGCCGGGCCCGCAACGCCGTCACGGCCCAGTCCCTCCCACGCCTGGAACGCCATCACCGCCTGCTGGGTCTGATAGCCAGCGACGCCGTCCACGCCGCTTCGTGGCAGGTAACCGATATCGGCCAGTTTCTGCTGAAGGGCGAGGGTGCCGGAGGAACGCGAATCTCCCGAACCACCTCGAACCTTCGGTACTTTCGGCTTTTTCGCCGGTGGTTCGAAATCGGCCCTGTCCTTCGAGCCTTCGACCGTGACCCCGCCAGAGATCACTTTCGCCGAATCAACCTGTTCGAAAGAGGTGAGGGTGTAGGTGACCTGTGCCACCCGGGCGGTCACGACTTCGTCCTGGCCTTTCGTACGCTTCGCCGGGTCTGCCGGAATGGCACCAAGAAACTCCTCAGAGAGTTCAACCACCGCCTCGCCGGAGTCGTCGATCGTCAGGTCCCTGACCTTGACCTTTTCCGGTATCGCGGTATCGATTTCGGCGCTGGCGTCGGCCTTTGCTTCCTGCGACGGTCCTGCCAGCAGCGCCCGGGTAGCTTCAAGCGGAGCCGACTCACCGGCCGGTATTTCTTCTTCGACCGGGTTGAACTGTTCTCCCGCCGTGAAATACACCTTGACTTCGGCTTCGCCCCCAGTGACTGACTGCGACTCGCTGCTGCGATCATCAGCTGATCCGCCACAGCCGGTGAGCAGCATCAGGGCGCCGGCAACCGCAGCGGCCACCGGCCAGACGGGAAATCGGGACGAGTTCACGCCACCACCCTAGTCGCTGTCGTAGGATCGGATCATGAAGATGCGCGCGGCAGTTCTGGAGGAGTTCGGTCAACCTCTCGTGGTCCAGGAGGTGGATCTCGCTGAGCCGAAACATGGCGAAGTACTGGTCCGCCTCGAGGCTTGCGGGGTTTGTCACACCGACATGTACACCGCTTCCGGGGCGGATCCTTCGGGTTACGCGCCAGCGGTGCTCGGGCATGAAGGTGCCGGCATCGTGGAATCGGTCGGCGATGGTGTCACCTCCCTGAAACCGGGTGACCATGTGGTCACGCTCTTTTCACCCCAGTGCCGTGAGTGCGTCCATTGTGTCGACGAACGGACGAACCTCTGCATGGCGATCCGGGCCGAGCAGAATCAGGGTCACCTGCCCGATGGCACCACCCGCATTTCCCGCGATGGCGAAGAGATCCGCAGCTTCATGGGCACCTCTACCTTTGCTGAATACACGGTGATCCCGGAGATTGCCTGCGCGAAAGTCAACCCGGAAGCACCGCTGGACCGGGCCTGCCTCTTCGCCTGTGGCCTTTCCACCGGCCTCGGTGCCGCGATGTACACCGCGAAGGTAGACCAGGGTTCAACCTGCGTCGTCTTCGGGGCCGGCATGGTTGGTCTCGGTGCGGTCGCCGGCTGTCGCCTTCAGGGCGCCGAACGAATCGTCTGTGTCGACCTGTCCGATGATCGTCTGGAGATGGCCCGTCACCAGGGCGCCACCGATCTGATCAAGGCTGATGCGGACACCGTCGGGAACATCCTTGAGATGACCGGCGGCTTTGGCGCCGACTACACCTTTGAAGCGACTGGCCTGGTCAAGGTGATGGAGCAGGCGGTTGAATCTGCCCGTATGGGCTGGGGCCTCTGCACGATCGCCGGCGTGGCTGGCAAAGGTGAAACCCTCGATGTGATTCCCCGCTGGCTGATCCAGGGACGCCGGATCGCCGGATCGTCGTTCGGTGGCGTGAAGGGCCGCGATCAGGTTCCGGAACTGATCGAGCGGTACATGTCGGGCGAGATCGACGTCGATCCTTTCCTCTCCCACTCCCTGACTCTCGACGAAGTCAACAAAGGCTTCGACCTGATGGAAGACCACGACGGAATCCGCAGCGTCATCCACTTCAACTGAAAACAAAGACTGGCAATGAAAAAACGCATATAGATATGCAATTCATTGCCAGTCCGGCTCTCGAAAGGTTTCATTTTGATTATTCAGCGTGTTGAACAGGCCGAATGGCTTTCCAACTCTTATCTCGTCACCGACGAGCCGGGTGGCACCGCCGTGCTGGTCGACAGCAACGGCGTTATCGAGCCGCTGCTCGAACGGGTTGACCGTGAAGGCCTCGACCTGACCCACATCATCCTCACCCACGACCACTGGGACCACGTTGTCGGACTGGGAGAACTGGCGAAAGAACGGAACATCCCGATCCTCGCCCATCCGATCACCGCCGAAAGGGTCGACTTCAAGGTCGACCAGATGCTGAACGACGGTGATGTGATCAAGACCGGTGGCCTGGAACTCGAAGCGATCTTCACCCCCGGCCACGCGGCCGGACATCACGCGATCCTGATCAACGGCACCGATGTGATCACCGCCGACGTGATCTTCAAAGGCACCGTTGGCGGCACCATGGCCCCCGGAGCCACCGGCATCGACGACCTGAGGCATTCGATCATGGAACGCCTGATGACCCTGCCGCCGGAAACCAGGATCCACCCCGGCCACAAAGAACCGAGCACTGTCGCCGACGAATGGGACAACAACCCGTTCATCCGGATCTGGCGCGGGCTGGACGAAGAAAGCTCCGAGCAGGTCGAAGTGAACGGCAAAGGCGAAGCAACCCTGATCCTCTGGGCCCCGGACTACGACGGCACGAACAAAGCGTGGGTTCGTTTCCCCGACGGCACCGACAACATCACCGGCGGATCCCAGATCATCCGCTGAAACGGGCGGTACAGCCGGACAGCAGCAGACTCCCGGGGTTATTCAGAAGCCGACCCCGGGGGTTCAGCGCAGGCGGGAGCCGCGCTTCTCGGCCAAGCCGCCAAGCGCGAAGAGGCCCATCAACCCAAGGAATACCCAGACGCCTTCATGGATTCCCTGTTTCTGGGTTTCGGGAGTCTCTTCCGTAGACGTATCGGGGGCTGGCGTACCGGGGGGAACGGTGGCCGCCGGGGTCGATGAAGACACCAGTTCACCACTGACCTCGATCAGGCCGTCATCGGGCGGAGGCTGGATCTGCTCCTCCGGTTCAGGGGTGGATGGAGCCGGTGCGGAAGGGGCCGCAGGCGGACTGGTTCCCTCCGTATACGGCGAAGTTGACCCGCTGCCGTAAGACCCGTAGCTGCCGTAATTGCCATAACTGCCGTAAGGGTCGGTGTTGTTGCTTTCTGGGGCCGGATCCTGATTTTCGGATTCAGGCTTCTTCTTGTCCTTCTTGTCTTTCTTCTTCTCCGGCACTTTGCCGATCGTGACCGAGGACACGGCCTGGCTTTCACGGAAGCCGGAACCGGCAACCCTCACAACCACGACGAATTGCCGGTCCACACCCCGAAAGGTGTGACTGATGCTGCTCGAGGTGGTGGTTTTGCTTGTTCCGTCACCGAAATTCCAGGTGTACGTGAGGCTGGTTGTGCCGCTGTTCGAGACCTTCGCTTTGAAACTGACCGAATCACCGGTCTCGATGCTCTTCGATGAAGGCGACAGGCTCACCGAAAGAGTGGTCAGCCTGGTGGGGTCAAAAACCTTCGGGTTGGCGTTCTCGAAGGCAATCGGATCCTCCCCCGGGATGAGCATCCGGGTGATGCCTTGATCACCGACGAAAAAGCGGGCGAGGTCCTTCGCATTGGCCGGATCGCGGACTTCGTCACCGGAATATTCGAGGGTCTTCACGTCATCGTTCACCGGGTAGGCGATCTCGACTTCCGGCAGGGTCGCCAGGCCGAGGTCCGAAGATTCGCCGTCAGCGATCGCAAGGATCTCGAGCAAGTCGAACACTTTGCGCTGCTTGCCGTCGATCGTTTCCTGTGTGCCCCCGTCGATCGAGTTCAGATTTACCTCAACCGCTTTGCCAGTCCAGGCATAACCGTCCACCTCGACGATGCCGCTGTCGGCTTTGGCTTCTGCGAAAGCGGGTCCGGTCAGCCCCGCCAGAACGATCAGGATGATCGCTGGAAAGAAAAGAGACTTTCGGGTTCTCCTGGCGGGCAAAGTCATGGTGTGGTGTAACTGACTGTGATCGAACCGAATTTCGAGAACTCGGCCTGGGGATCGGTTGGTGTCCCCGGGTATGGCGGGTAGAAACCGGCGAAGATACCGGTTGATTCTTCAGGGATGTATCCCGGGATGCCGGTGATCGTGACCTTCTTGCCGTCGACGCTGCGGGCACCGAAGCTCGGCAGCAGTTTCACGACAACGGCACGGCTGTGCGGGAAAGGTGTGCCGTCGAGACCGTTGACCGTGAAGATGATGCGCGAATTGGCATCGCCATCGAGTTCGATTTCAGGGTCGGCCACGGTGAAGTTGATCGTGTTGCGGCAGTTCTTGAATCCGACCGCCCCCGAGCCGTAGATCGCACTCTCTTCGGTGTCAGTTGCCCAGCCGGAAGTGAACGGGAAGGCGAACCTGTAAGTCAGTGGTGGAGCCGAACCGATCGTTTCGACCGGGCCGGCCGTGGCACCGTCATGAACAGTGGTGCCAACCCCGGAATTGACGTACTGGATGAAGGATTCGCGTACACGCCAGTCGATGGTCCCGGTCGTGACATCGGCGGCTCCCGCCGGCCTGACCTTCACCGGTGGCTCGACCGGGGCTTCGCCGACCGGTGTGTCCGGTTCTCCGTCGGTGACGGTCCGACTGGCGAAAAGCTCCACCCGCCCCCAGGACATCCCGGCCTTCAGGCGTTTCTTCTTCTTGAGTCCGAGGCGCTTGTTGAATGCT